>CBFGRJ010000517.1:0-4607 GCA_965651135.1 uncultured Myxococcales bacterium | reverse complement strand
CTAGCCGTCATGAGGCAGGCTCGATTGCCTGCGGGTGCGCCAAGGCCGTCCCTCTTGTATGGTTTCACCTGTGCCCAGATCCGCTTCGGACTCAGCCGACGACCGTCCGGCCGTGGACGCGCGGCTGGTAGCCCCAGACACGCGATACGAAATTATCGACGGAAGACTGGACTACGTGGCGCCGGCTGAAGAGCCGCACGGCAGTCGGCACTCGAAGGTCTCGGCCTTGCTCGAAGCGCACGCGGCCGACGATTACGACGTGGCCAGTGACATGCTGACCCGCACCTCCGAAACCAGCGACTTTGCGCCGGACGTCAGCGTCTTTCCCAAGGCTCGCGACCCGAAGACGGGCGGGCGCCAGCTCGAGGAGCTCGCCTTCGAGGTGGTCAGCACCCAGACCCTCGGCAAAGCAAGCCGCAAAGCCGAAAAGCTCGTTGCCCGTGGGGTTCGCCGCGTTTTCGCCATCGATGCGGTGCGGCTCCGCGCCTTCGAGTGGTCGCCTGAGCTGGGGACGTGGCAGCTCCTCGATCCGGGGGCCCACATCGAAGATCGGGCCCTCGCTGCACCGCTTCCGGTCTCTGCATTGACTCTTTCGGCCAAGGCGGACGATGCCATGAGCCGCGCCCTGCTCGCGAAGAATAACCCGGTCCTTCAGGCCGAGCTGTCCGAAGGAAGGGCCCGCGGCAAGCTCGAAGGCAAAATCGAAGCGCTGCTCGAATTACTTGCCGAGCGCTTCGGGCCACCGCCGGACCACGTGACCCACCGCGTCCGTAACGGCACCGCGGACGATGTCGATCGTTGGCTGCGACGCATCCTGAAAGTGGACTCACTCGATGAGCTGATTGAGCTCTAGTCTTGCTCGACGACCCGCCCCGCCAAAAGCCGATAGTGGGTCTGCGTGCGCGGGCACACGCCAGACCCGGCGTCGTCGAAGGTCAACCGCTCGCCCGCGCGGCTGACCCAACCCACAGCGCGTGCGGGAACGCCCACCACCAGCGCGAATGGTGCCACGTCGCTAGTCACCACGGCTCCCGCGCCGACGAAGGCGTATTCGCCCACCGTGACGCCCGGCAATACGGTGGCGTTCGCGCCGAGCGATGCTCCGCGGCGCACCAGAGTTTTCTCGAACGCCTCGCGTCGCGATACGAACGCGCGCGGGTGCGTGACGTTCGTGAATACCACGCTTGGCCCGCAGAACACGTCGTCCTCGAGCTCGACTCCTTCGTACAAGCTCACGTTGTTCTGTACCCGCACGCCGTCCCCGAGCCTGACGCCTCCAGCGACAAAACAGTTTTGTCCGAGCATGCAGCGCTCGCCGATCACGGCGCCGGCCATCACGTGACAAAAGTGCCAAACCTTGGTGCCCTGGCCCAGGCTGGCACCGGGATCGACGACTGCGCTAGGATGCACCCAAGCCTGCGCGTTCATTCCGCCGCCTGGCTACCCAAGGCCGGCTCGATCGTCACCGCCCGACCGGTCTCGAGCGCGCGACTGCCGGCCTCGAGCACCCGCACCACCAGAGCACCCTCTCGGGCATCCGACGCAAACGGTTGCCCCGAACGCAGACTATCCACGAAATGCTGGGCTTGAAGGCGCAGAGGCTCCGCGCCCAGCACGCGCTCTTCGTGCGTGGTTTCGGAACCCGTTTGATACAGCAAGACAGCGCCTTGCTGCTGATCGACGAACGTGATCGAACGACGCGTGCCCACCACGCGAATGCGCCTCACCTTGGCCGGCGCTTGCCCGCCGACGCGAATCACACCGAGCTCACCGCCCGCAAAGCCCAACGTCGCCATCACGCTGTCCTCCGGGCCACTCGTGGGCTCACTCACCACCGCCCCAATCGAGACGGGATCGCACCCGAAGAGAAAGCGCATCACCGAAATGTCGTGGGGAGCGAGGGCCCACCACGCAGTTTCTTCGCGGCC
This sequence comes from uncultured Myxococcales bacterium, assembly GCA_965651135.1. Classification (GTDB taxonomy): domain Bacteria; phylum Myxococcota_A; class Polyangia; order Polyangiales; family Polyangiaceae; genus JAICQQ01. The sequence continues at coordinate 2,679 of CBFGRJ010000517.1, read as the reverse complement.
GCCGACTGCCGCGCCCAGCCGATGGCACTCGATGCGCTCGACCCGACCGAGCTCTCCCGCGTCGATCAGGGTGCGGAGGCGCTTCACCGCCGGATGATAGCGCAGCAGGTGCCCGGTCATGACCCGCCCCCCAGGGTGCGCCTCGATGCGCAACGCATCTCGCAAGCTCGCCGCCAGCGGCTTTTCGACCAGCACGTGCCGCTCGGCATCGAGCGCGGCCAGCGCCAGCGTCGCGTGCGAGCTGGTCGGCGTCGCGATGATGAGCGCATCGACTCGCACCCGCTTTTGGTCGAGCAGCTCGCCGAATGACCCGAACCACGCTGCCTGCTGACCTGCAGGCACGAGCTGTGCGCGCCGCGATGGGTCTGCATCGCACACCGCTGCCAAGCGGGCGCCGGAGAGCTCGCTCGCTACCCTGACCCAATGCCGGCCCCAGCGCCCGGCGCCAACGACACCCAGAGCCAGCTCGCGATTCAGGTCGTCACTGCGTTGCATTCGCCCGCTTCCTACAGGCGAAACGGGGCCCGAGCAATAGTCGTTCGCAAAAGCGCGGCGGCCGCGCTCGAACACGATGCGCCCATGCTTGAGCACGTGAAAGGCAAGCTTCGGCGGGGCGTCGTCGAGGATCACTACGTCGAGCGCAGCTGCGTTGAGCTCGCGGCCCAATGCTTCGATCAGCTGACCCAGCTTTGCCTTCCTCTCGTCGGGCGCAGGAGCAGCGCCGAACAGCACCGCAACGTCGATATCGCTGTCGGGACGCGCTCGATCATTGGCATGCGAGCCGAACAAGTAAGCCGCTTTCACTTCGGTGAGCGGCATTAACGCTCGCGCCAGCGCTCGTACGAGCTCGTTCACTGTCGGCCGTGGCATGTCAAAGCCTGGCACGAAGGCACCGAGCGCGGCAAGGGGTGGCCAGCCGGTATCTAGCTACCCGCGATCGACCCGCAAGCACGCGACACGAAGGGTCGGCCCGGCCAGAACGCCACTCCAAGCCCCCTGAGCTTCACGCGTCGCGAATTCGGGTCGGTGAGCACAAGCCGCTGGAAAATGCCACCTTCTACGACTATGCCTGCGACGTGGCTCGCATTCTAGTTACGGGTGCTGCCGGCTTCATCGGCAGCCATACCACCATTCGTTTGCTCGAGCGCGGCGATCACGTCGTGGGGCTCGACAACCTCAACGACTATTACGACCCAGCGCGCAAACTGGCCAACCTCGAAGAAGTCGAGCGAGTCCACAAAGCTGGGCCCGGTCGTTTCGATTTCGTCCGCGGCGACATTCGCGATCGCCCGTTGGTCGATCAGCTCTTTCAAGACAACCCCTTCGACGCCGTTGCCCACTTGGCCGCCATGGCCGGCGTGCGCGTTTCGGTCGAAGATCCTTGGCTCTACTACGATGTGAACCTCACCGGCACGCTCAACCTGCTGAACGCCGCCAAAGAGCACGGCAAGCCGAACTTCGTCTTCGCTTCCACCTCGTCGGCCTATGGCCGTACGGAGCGCGTGCCCTTCGTCGAAGACGACCATGCCGATCGCCCACTGGCTCCCTACCCCGCCAGCAAACGCGCTGCCGAGCTGCTCGGTTTTTCTTACCATCACCTGTTCGGCATGAACTTCACCGCCGTGCGCTTCTTCACCGTGTACGGCCCGCGCGGGCGCCCCGACATGATGGCCTACATGGTGCTCGAAAGCATGAAGAGTGGCCGTGAGCTCCCCCTGTACAACGGCGGCAAGATGCACCGCGACTGGACCTTCGTCAGCGACATCGTCTCCGGCGTGGTGGCCGCCTGCGATCGTCCCCTCGGCTACGAGATCATCAACCTAGGCCGAGGTGAGCCCGTTTTGCTCAAAGACTTCGTCGACAGCATCTCCGAGCTCTCCGGCAAGAAGGCCAACTTCATCGAACAGCCGATGATGGACGCCGACATCAGCTATACCTACGCCAACATCGACAAGGCCCGGCGCCTGCTCGGCTACGACCCCAAAGTCAGCGTGCAAGAGGGCGTGCGCCGCTTTTACGAGTGGTATCTGGAAGCGGTCGGCGGATTCTGAAAAAAACCGAGAGGTTCCCGAGCGCCTGGCGACAGATGGGATATGCCCTCACGTGCGCACGGAAACCAACACCGTGACCGATCCGAGCTCCGCGGGCATGCAAGTCGGTATGGGACACCTCCCATTGTGGACCTCGCAGACCAGTGTGAGAGATTCATTCTCTCCCTCAAAACCGAAGCGCTTCGGAGAATCCCTGTGCCGATGGACCTCGAGGTTATGCGCGAGCAAGTCATCGCGTACGCGCATTGGTACAACAGCTGGCGACCACACCAGTCCCTTGGCGGTCGCACTCCCGCGGCCCATGTTCCTGCTGCGCATCGCTCCCCTCGCAGCTCTTACACAGGCCTCCCGGTGATCCAGTGTCGGCCTTACCTCCCTTTTTGCCCAAGCCTTCGAGTCCCAGGAAGCCCGCCACCTGCGCAGCATAGTCGGACCAATCCGTGCCCCCTGGTGTTCCTTCTTGACCTGGGCCGGCTGTTCCACAGGCGGGTCCGGTGCATGTCCCACCTGTGCCCTGTTGCTTTCCATTTCCTTCGCCGGATGACCATGACCGTATCTCGGCAATTAGATTCGCTGCGTCGATGTCCATCCCCTCGTTGGGGGCGTACACAAACACGACACCACCGCG
>CBFGRJ010000516.1:0-4609 GCA_965651135.1 uncultured Myxococcales bacterium | reverse complement strand
GGTGATCCCGAGCGCGCGCTCAGGGTGCTCGCACCCATCGCCCGCGAGCGGCAAGACAAGGGGCTCTTGGGTGATATGGCCGCCCTGGCAAAACAGGCTGGAGACCAGCGTGCACAGGCCGAGGCGCTCGACATGATGGTCGACCACGAACAAGATCCAGAAGCTCGCCTCGAGCTATTGCGCGAGCTGGCTGGGCTGCTGCAAGAACTGGGCGACGAAGCCACCGCCTTGGCTCGCTACCAAGAGGTGCTGAGGTTGAGCCCCAACGATCCTCTAGCGCTCAGCGCCATGGAGCGCGAAGCCGAACGGCGCGGAGACTACGAAACCGTTGCCGACATTTTGGCGCGCCGCGCCGCGGTGGCGCAGCTGGTGGACGACGTGCGACGCATTCATTTGCACCGAGCCATGGTGCTCGAACAGCGCTTGGCGCGGCCCGAGGACGCACGCGAGGAGCTCGAGGCGCTGTTGGCTGCCACAGGGGACAACCTGAACGTGCTCAGGGTCCTCGCCGATCTCAACGAGCGCATGTCCGATCCCGCTCGCGCTGCGCAACTCTGGCTGAGAGCGAGCGGCATTGCCAAAGACAAAGCCGAGGCCGCCGATCTCGCGTTCAGAAGCTGTGAGGCACAGCTCGCAGCCGGCGATGTGGGCGCCGCGCGGCGCGTGCTCGAAGGCATCGAAAGTTGGAGCCAAAATCTGCGCTGGCGTGAGCTCAAGGTCGAGGTCGAGCGCCACAGTGAAGATCCATTCGCCTTGGGGCACGCCATCGAGGAGCTGGCCCTGGCGTCCAATGCGGATCCGGAAGAGCGTGCCCGGTTGCTGGTAGAGGCGGCGCAAACCGCCTTGGCCGCAGGTGATGCGAGGGAAGCCGCCCGGCGCTCGGAGATCGCGGCGCGGTTGGCGCCCACACACGCGGACGCGCAGCTGTTGAAACACACGCTCGCCTATCGCCGCGGCGGCGCGGGCGACGCCGAGCAGGCGCGCCTGACGATACTTGCGCTGCGTGGCATCGTCGGCGAGCTCAGCCCGGAGCAAGAAGAGCTCAGAAGTTTCTTGTTGGCCGAGGCGCTCGACGTGGTGCCGGAGGAGGGCAGCGGGCTCGAAGAGTTGGAGTCAGTGCTTGCGCGCTTGGGACCGCGTCCGTTGATCGCGCTGGGGGTCGCCGAGCGTGCTGCTCGCGCCAAGGACTTTCAACGTGCCCAGCGTTTCTACGAACGCGCCCTGTCGGGAGACTTTCGAGATTTGCGCAACAGGGCCGAAGCCGCGCTGAACGCTGCGACGACGGCGCGAGCGCTCGGCGAGCTCGAGCTGGCGCTCGTGCTCGCGGAATCCGCGGCTCGCGATCCGAAACACCAGAGCGAAGCCGCAGCCCTCATCGAGCAGCTCCGTACTCAGGGCAGCGGACCACCACCCGCCTCACTTCAAGAGCCCCCCGAAGTCCTCACCCGCCGCTCGTTCATGCCACAAGGGGACGACAGCGCGGCTTCCGCCGCCGGTCGTCCCGATCCAGTTGTCGAGATCGCGCGTCCGGTTCGGCCCGGCCGCGAGCTCGCGCACACCATGAAGAGCAAGACGGGGCACGAGCTGCTTTTGCAAGCCAGCGAGACCGATTCGGCCGAGAGTGACGTGGCGGCCGACAATGCCCGGGAACACGGCGCCCCTCTAGAACACGCCGAGACAGCGGCCGAGTCGGAGCACGCCGAGTCGGAGCACGCCGAGTCGGAGCTCGCAGAGTCGAGCGAACGGGCCGCGCAGAGGCTGGCTCGAGGCTCCCACACGAGGGACGACTCCGAACCGCCCGATACGCCACTTCCTGCCACCAGGGATAGCTCCCCGCCGGATTCCGTCTCTCGGGTGAGCAGCATGGGTGGCTTCGAACCCGGCGGTGTGGTGCGCGTCCCGTTCGCTGCGCCGGCTCCCGACGAGGCTCTGCTGCTCGACCGCTTGAAGGCCGGGGACGAATCCGCGGCTCGCGACCTGATAGCGCGCCTCGAAGGGCGTTCGGAACGCACCCAGGACTTGGTGAGCGTCTGCCGCCGTCTGGCCAAGCTCAAACCAGGCGATCCCTGGACGTTGCAGAAACTTCACGACGCCGCGGACCAAGACGGCAACTACGCCTATTCGCGCGCGCTCGTTCACGTGATAGCTCTGTTTGGCGACGGTTCGGAAGTCATCGAGCCGCCGGCGCTCCGCGATCAGCCCGAGCACCCCGATGCGGTAAAGGCGATGTTGTTTCGCGATCACCAGAGCCCGGGCGCCGAAGCGCTCAAGATCGTTTGGGAAGGAGCTTCGCATATTTTTCGGCGCGATCCGAGCACATATGGCGTGACAGGTCTGGAGCGGGTGCCCATGGGCGCGCCTACGCCGCTGGCGCGCGTGTTTTCCGAGGCCGCGCGCGCCATGGGGATGACGCGTACGCCGATGTTTCAGCGCCGGAGCGCGGGGAGCGTCACCATTAGCCTGGCTCTCTTGTCACCGCCCGCACTGATCCTGAGTGGCGAAGTAGCCCAAGAAACCCCGACCTTGCGCTTTTACGTCGGTTCGATGCTGGCGGCAGCTTGGCCTGAACACGTGTTGTTGTTCGGTGCCGGCGAAGCTCCCGTGAAATCGGTGCTGCAGGCTCTCTTGATCGCCTTCGGGCCACCGCGTACCAACAACAACCCGCAGAACGTCGCAAACCTGGCCGAGGTGCTCTGGGAGAGCATTCCGGCCGGCGGTCAACGTCAGCTTCGTCAGCTGTGTGATGATCCGACACTTCTCGATTACGCCACGGTCGTACAGGCTGCCCGTGGCGTCCAACGTCGCGCGGGCCTGTTCGTTTCGGGCGACCTCGGTGTCAGTCTCAAGCAGTTGATGCAGCAAGAAAGCCTAGGTTTGGAGCTGCCCGCATCGCTCGACGAGCTTGCGAGGCTTTGCCGGGAACAGCCCGCAGTTGCGGATCTGGTCAAGTTGGCGACGAGTCCGGAGTACGCCGAAGTCCGCTGGCAGTCGAATCGGGCCAAGCGCTCTTGAGCGCGCCAAATGTGAGCACACTGCCGGTTTCAGTTTCGCTTCAATCACCTGCGCACCAGGTGTTCGAATGGCGCCAAGCGTGGGCCTGACAGCTGCCACTAATTTTAGCCGGTTTCGTTAAGCCTTGGAGGTCCGACGCTTGGCCTCGCCAATCGGGCGCCCAGCTGCGTGCGAATGGATGCAACGATGGGCTGGCCTTATCGTTCTAGGCATAATAGGGTTCACTCGTGAATAACTCGGACGCCTTGAGTGTTCAGCCGGGTGATGCCGAACTCTCAGAACCCGCCGAACCGGAGTCGGGTATTGGAGCGCCGGATAGCGATCTCAAGGGTGCGTTGCACGAAGTCTCCAACGCGCTCACCGTGGTTTTAGGCTGGCTCGACGTCGCAGGCAGCAAGATCCTCGCCGGCGAGGTCAAGCAGGCGATCGATGTTGCGCGCACCCACGCGAGGCTCGGCCATCGTATCGCTCGTCAGGCGATCGGAGCCAAGGTCACCGGCACGAGCGCCGGCGAATGCCTGTGCTCGGAGTTTGCAAAAAGCGCGTTGGTGGCGGTGAAGCCCCAGGCCATGCTGAGCCAGGTCGAGCTCGTGTTCAACGGGGACCTCGAACACGTGGCCCGCATGCGCAACGTCTCCGCCGCGTTGCAGATCCTCACCAACCTGCTGCTCAACGCCATCGAGTTCACTCCGCCTAAACACAAAGTCACCTTGGCGCTGCGCTACGACGACGACTACGTGTACTTCCAGGTCAGCGACAGCGGCCCCGGCATCGAACCCGAACGGGCCAAGCTGCTGTTCACGGCACCCAAGTCCACGCGTAGCGGCGGAGCTGGTATCGGATTGAGGCATTCCGAGGCACTCGCACGCGTGACCGGCGCGCAGCTGACCTTGGTGCGCGCCAGGCCGAGCGCGTGCTTCGAATTGTGCTGGCCGCTTTGCGACACTCGCTCGGGCGCCCGCCAAAGCAGCAACCCCCCGCGCCCGTCGTTGCAGGGCATGAGGGTGCTGATCTTGGAAGACGACAAGGACGTGCGATCGCTCCTCGAGCTCGGTCTGGAGACCAGGGGCGCGCAAGTCGTCGCCGTCAGCAGCGCCGAAGAATTCAGCACACTCTTGGCGCGGCGCCCATTGCTCGACGCCGCCCTGCTCGATCTCTCCCCCATCAAGGGCGACGTCAAAAGCGCCGTGGCTCGCATGCGCGCCGCGTGTCCGAGCGCGAGATTGGTGCTGATCACCGGACAACCCGAAGGGGTACCCGGCGAGGCCGAAGGCCAGTTCGCGGCATGGGTCCGCAAGCCCTTCGAAATGAGCGAAGTCGTCGAAACGCTCTGCAACGTCACCCAAAGCCCCGCCTAACCCCTCAACTCGCTCTTGCACCAGCCCCTTCGCTGACCCGAGGGCCGGCGCTTCCACAGCCATCCCAACAGTTTCCCGGCCTAGCCCTTGCGGATGAGGGTCCCGCTGGGCTAAATGCGCTCGACATTTTCACGACCAACCCAGTCACACGCGAAGGTGGCGGAATGGCAGACGCGCTAGCTTGAGGTGCTAGTGGGGTAACTCCCGTGGAGGTTCGAGTCCTCTCCTTCGCACTGCAG
>CBFGRJ010000515.1:0-4628 GCA_965651135.1 uncultured Myxococcales bacterium | reverse complement strand
GGAATCAAAAAGGTGCTGATAGCCTCCGGAGTACGCTACGACCTTGCCGTTCGAGATCCGAAGTACGTCGAGGAGCTCGTGACGCACCACGTGGGCGGCTACCTGAAGATCGCTCCGGAGCACGTGGCCAAGGCACCGCTCGAGCACATGATGAAGCCCGGCGTGGCCAGCTATGAACGATTCGATGCTCTGTTTCGGCGTTTCTCACGAGCCGCCGGCAAAGAGCAGTACTTGATCCCGTACTTCATCGCGGCGCACCCCGGAACGCGCGACGAAGACATGCTCACGCTCGCCCTCTGGCTGAAGCAGCACGGGTTCAAGGCCGACCAGGTTCAAGCGTTTTTGCCTTCGCCCATGGCCCTGGCCAGCGCCATGTACCACTCCGGGAAAAATCCACTGAAGAACCCACTGCGCGACGGCCCCGAGGCGGCAGTCCACTCGGTCAAAAGCGAGCGCGATCGCAAGCTGCACAAGGCATTTCTGCGCTACCACGACCCAGCCAATTGGCCTTTGCTCAGAGCCGCGCTGAAACGCATGGGGCGCGCGGACTTGATCGGCAGCGGCGCGAGGCAGCTGGTGCCGGCAAACCAGCCTCCAGGTTGGCGAGCACGCCAAGGCAAGCCCGCGGCTCATGCCGAGACAGGGCGCCAACAGCCGGTGGCACGCCCACGGAAACGCAAGACTTTTCGCACACAACACGTGCGCTAGAACAAAACACGTGCGCTAGAACATGCGCTTAGAAGAATGGGCGCGGAACTGATGACCGCGAATCCGCCGGCGTTTGTCGTTGCCTGGCCATCGAGACTGTGGCATTCGGCGGACATCGTGGAGGTTTCTTGCTCGAGCTGCCAACGCCGCTATGGCGTCGCCGATCACAAGGTGGCAGGCCGCATCCGGCAGTCGCGGTGCCGCTGTGGCAGCGTGCTGATTTTCGACGGCCGCCACTTGCTGCCAGAAGGGCCTGCAGAGGCCCAGGCGTCCGCTCCGTCCACCTCGCCCCAAGAGCCACGAACCATCGCGCGCATCAACCTGCGCAAACCGGTAGCGTCGAGCCAACCCGAAACCCTGCCTGAGCGCAGCTCGTCACCCGAGTCGATGGCATACCTGGACAGCATTGCCGACCGCATTCGACCCGAATGGGAGCTGACTCCGCACAGCCAACGCGTGAGCCCGGAAGGAGCGGATCCCGAGGTTGTGGTGCACTACCCCGCGCATTGGCAACCGCCGCCGTCGCAACGTAGGCAACTGCGCGAACCCTCGGGGGAGCTCCCTACCGCCGCAGTGAGCCGCAGCACAGCTCCCTCGACCGATGCGCTCGACGAGGGTTGGGCTGCCGCGGACGACAGCGAGCCAAACGTACCCGACGCGCCAACCAACCGGGAGCAGGATCACACCGACCCCGAGCCCGTTTTTCCGGCCATTCGCGTCGCTCCCGAGGCTCGGAAGCCCCCAACGCCGCCGCAGCCGCAGCACGTTCCCCAACCGCTCATCTCCGATTCGACCGCCCCCGCGGCGCTCAGTCAACCGCTGCCTCCCAAAGCTGGCAGCTCGAGAGGCGGCGCCTGGGCGGCCGCGGGTCTGGCGGCGCTCGCGGCGGTAGGGCTGCTGTGGCGCAGTCAAACGCGCGGGACGGGCTCGACCGATGCGACACGAGCGGTCGCCTCCGCCGAGGTTAGCCCCCCTGAGCGTGCGCGGCCCCAAGAGTTGGCCGCACAACCACAGTCCACGGCAACACCAGCACAACAGACGGAAACACCCGCACCCCAGCCGCCTACGGCAAGCGCCGAGCCGCCGCATCAGGATGCGGCACCCGCGTCCGAAACAGAACCGCGCAGGCAAGACGCATCGCGTGCCCCTGCTCCCGCGCACGAGGTGCGACGGCTAGAACAGCCACCCGAGCCAGCCCGGAAGAGCGCTCCCCAGTCCCAGCCTGACGTCGGTAGGTCCGGGCCGGAGCCAGCCGCGAGCGCCCCTGCGGCCGATTTCGATCCGGAGCAGGTGCGTGCGCTCTTGGCTGCGGCGGCGGGGCGCGCCAGCGCATGCAGCAGCGAGACGCCCGGCAGCGGCACCGTACGCGTGCTGCTCAATCCGGCCGGAGGCGTGCTCAACGCAACCGTGATCAGCGGGCCCTTCCAGGGCACACCGGTGGCCCAGTGCGTCGAGCGCACGTTCGAGAGCACCAAGACCGCTCCCTATCGCGGTCGCTCACTCAGCACGGTGGTGCCCTTCAGCCTGCCCGGCAGGCCCTGAACCAATAACCCCGCTTTATTGCGCGGGTGCCTCGTCGGGGCACCCGTCTTCGTCTTCGAACTCGTTCATGGTTTCGGGTTCATCGATGCATTCGTCGCGATTGTCCGGCACCCCGTCGCCATCGTTGTCGGGGTCGGGGCAGCCGTCCGTGTCTTCGAAGCCGTCCGTATCCTCGGCATCTTGCGGGCACTTGTCTTCCGTATCGGGCACGCCATCGTTGTCGGTGTCGGGGACGTCGGGACAGCCGTCTTCGTCCTTGTAGCCGTTCTTGGTTTCTGCCTCGAGCGGACACGCATCGCTCTCGTCCCGAATGCCGTCCTTGTCGTTGTCCGCCTCCGGGCAGCCATCGGTGTCCTCGAATCCATCGGGATCTTCCGCCTCGTTCGGACACTTGTCGGCGTCGTCGGCGATGGTATCCAAGTCGTTGTCGCGATCCGGACAACCATCGGTGTCCTCGTGCCCGTCTAAATCTTCGGCATCGGTGGGGCACTGATCGACATTGTCCTTCAAGCCGTCACCGTCACGATCGGCGGTTTCGTTGATGTACATGACGCCCGCGAAGGCTCGTACCAACGGAACGCCCACACCCTCCACGATGCCCGTGCCCGCACCGGCGGAAATCGCCAATGAAGACCCCATGGGCAATACGCGAATCCCGAGCAAGCCCTCTAGCGTATTTTCCCCACGGTTAGCCGTGAAGCGCGTGCTGCCAAACCCCTCGGCCATGACCTGGAACACTGGGCTTACCGCGTAAGACCCAGCCACGGCGTACTGAAACTCCGAGCCGATTTTCGTGTCTCCCACTCGGCCCGTGCCACCGAACGATCCTCCCAGATTGAGCGCGTAGGCCACAGGGCCCTGCCTGCCGTCGACGATCGCGCGCACCCCGCCTGTGACGGTGCTGCTTCCTATGTATGCGCCTTCGGCGGTGGCGTTGCCCAGCGGGGCAGTCACGAAAGCTGCACCGCCCAGCACGAAGGGATCGTTGACGCCGCCGTAGAATCGATACTTGCCTTCGAGCTCGATGTCTCCGAGGCCTGTACTCTGGATGCCGTCGCCCTCCAGGTCCGCAGTACCTTCTTCGGTAATGCCTTGGCCTTTCGCGTAAGTGATCGGCACTCGCAAGCCTATTTGCAGGGCCGGGATGGGTGTGAACGAACCGAGAATGTCGGCGGTCGCCAGGTTTTCTACGACCGGAATATCCTCACGCCCGGGATCGCCCGCGTCACACTCGTCTTCACTCTCGCAACTCACCACCACGAACGGCTTGTAGGCGTAGTTCGCCAAGAAGCCGGCGCTGAAGGCCATGTCGCCGTCTTGGCGAGCACCGCTGGTATTGATGAAGTTGCGCGGCCCCGGTGCTGGGCGAAAGCGCTGAACGCTGAATTCCTCTCCAATCGCTTCATCCTGCGCTAGCGCCGTGCCGCCCGCCGCGTTCACGGCGCAGGCCAGCGCACTGGCGACGAGGCAGGCCTTGCGGCGGTGCTCGCGTACACTGGGAGGTTGGACCATGGTCAAAACGGAGTGCTGAGGTTTTCTCATGTTGGCAGAGCGGGGGCTCGGAGATTGGGGAGTAGGGCGACCACTTCGAGAGAACGAGCTAGGTCTGAGCGAGGGCCCGAGGGTCGCACAGCAACTCGACCATTTTCAATCACTAGCTGCGGTCGCAGCACATTCTGTCGCCTGGACAATGACATGGTGTGAGCTTTATGTGGTGGCCGGCCGGATATGGCGGGCTGGCCTGAGCTTTTTTGGCCTTGCTCTGGCCCAGGTATGACTGGTCGGCCCTAATCGAGCGCCGTGTCGCACCTCATCGTCGCTTCTATGCACGTCCTACGCTCGACTCGGTCCGACGTTCAACCACAGTAGAATCGCGAGATGCCCGAACCCGAGAGTCCCTTGGACCTCATCACAGGTGTGCCCGGTATCGCACTTCGCTGTTGCCGAAGGAGACCACTTCCCCACCGACGGTTACCTCGTCACCTGCTGCCAAAAAGCTGTGGGCGACGAAGCGAATTGCCACCTGCTACACGCGCTTCATTGTACCATTCCAACGATTTCACGGTGACGACCGTTGACCGCCGGGGACGACAGAGGAGCACGAATCAAACATGACTGCCCGCTTTTCAATGCGCAGAAACCTTGGTGCGATCGCTGTATTCGGCCTGTTCGGTGGAGCCGCTGCCATGGCCTGCAGCAGCGGGGACGTCGAGCCTTCTGACAGTGACTCCAACGTCGAATCCGACACGTTGTCGGCGCGCGATACGTCCCCCGTGTTACCGACGCGGCCGGCGCTCGAAGTGGTGGCCGAAGTCGCGAAGAACAATCCGGTGCTCGTGGAGCGCTTCATGCCCGCGCCCGAGCTGCGGCTCAGGCGT
>CBFGRJ010000514.1:0-4663 GCA_965651135.1 uncultured Myxococcales bacterium | reverse complement strand
CCAACAGCTGGCAGGTCGAAGGGGGCAAGAACCTCAAGATCGAGGTGGGCCCGAACGCCAGAAATCTCCCACTGTCCGCTAGCGTGCCCGTGTTATGAGCTCCCCCTGAAATCGGACAAACCATGAAGCTACCCCGAATTCGCCCGCGCCGGGCGCTCGCGTCGCTCACGACGCTGCTGGCAGCGCTCCAGCTCAGCCCTGTCGCTCACGCCCAAGCAGAAACCGAAGCACAAGCCCCAGCCGAGCCAGCAGCGGCCGAGGCGGCCGACTCCGAAGCATCGACGTCGGAGTCCAAAGCCGGCGCTCGAACCGAAGCTACGGGCGAGCTCAACGCCACGCTCGGCGGCGGTGCCGAAGAGAGCGCCGAGGGAGGAGCCGACGCTGACGCCGACGCCGACGCGAACGCGAACGCGAACGCGGAGCCGCAGGAGCCGTCATCGGCGGCGAAAGACACGAGCGACGCTCCGGAGCCGGAGCCTGCGATCGAAGAACAATCCGCGTACGGGGTGGGCTTGATGCGCTTGCCTGGCTCGGCCTACCCCGAGCCGCTGCCGCGCGGCATTCCCGGTGGCTCGCTGTGGTTCACCATGCACGGCCTGCAGTGGCCGTACATGCCTATGCGCGGCGCGGAGCCCGGCCTGATGATCGGCGTGTCGGGCTATGCTTGGGTCGACCCGAGTTACGCCAAGGAATCGACCACCGAACCCAACAATCCCGACGAATCGCGCTGGCGCGCGCAAGGGCGCCTGGTGGCGCGGCTCACGCCGACCTATTCCCAGGACGATTGGTTCGTCCAAGCGCAAGGCGAGCTCGTCGCCAACAGCGATCAAGAAACGACTCGCACGCAGGCACCCGACACCGACGACCTATGGGTGCGTGCGGGCAAGTGGAACCTGTTCGACGTGCAGCTCGGGCGCTTCGAAGGCTGGGAAATCTACCATTTTGGCATGGGCCTCGACTTGAATACCTTCGAGCGCAACGGCGTCGTGATCCCGCCCATAGCGGGCCCGCGCATCTACGGCGTCACCTACGGCTACTACCGCGATAGCATCGGCAACGTGGCTGCCCACCTCTATCCGCTCGACATCTTGCGCATCGAGTTGATGGGCAAGTTCGGCAGCACCGGTTTCGAAAACGTAATCGGCGGGCGCCCGGTCGCCATCTTGGACATGGGCTTCGTCAAGGTCAAAGTCGGCGGCGAGTACTTCAAGGGCACTCAAGTCAAGGAAGACAACCCCCGCGAGAGCGAGCGCCGTGGCGTAGGCGCAGCCGTGCAAGGCGTGTTCGAGCCTTGGCTCGAAGCGGGCATCAACGGTGCCATCGGCCTGGTGGACGTCATCGACTCGAACGAGATCCTCCTCCTGCCCGACAGCCACACCACCTACAGCTACGGAGGCTTCGTCAACGTACGCGTGATCGATCGCCTCATCGTGGGCGGGGGAGCCAACCTCACCTGGCTCGAGAACCTACAAGAAGACGCCAACGGCAACGTCGGCGAATTCGACCACCTGCAAACCTTCGGCGCCGTACAGTACGCGCTCTTCAATCAGCTCTACTTGAAATTCGTCGGCGCCTACGCCCGAGGCCGTTTCGCCCCCACGTTCACCCAAACACCACCCTGGGAGAGCACGCTCCTCAGCGCCCGCTTCCGCGCCAGCCTGTACTTCTAGCGTCTCGGCGACCATACCACATTCGAGACTTCTCGCCGTCGTATCGCCGTCGTACGCTCCCGCGCTAGCCTGTACTTCTGGCGTCTTGGCCGCTAGATTCCTCTGGATTCCTCGGCCAAGCGGTTGAAACACGCGAGAGGATGGGCAATCGCGGCGCCCGGCACTATGTTGGCGTGGTGAGCAGGCAAGGCACGGCTAGAGTCCACCAGGCCCTCGGAGGGAGCGCCGCAGGGGCTGCGTTCGCATGCTCGATACTGGCGTTGGCGTGCGCCTCACAACCCGCCAGCGAACAGCCCGCACGCTCTCCTTCACTGGATTATCCGAATCCTCCAGCACAAACTTCCGACGGCCACGTGGTGGGCGCCGACGGCCAGCGCCCCGAAGACAAACTGCAAGCAGGCCCGACCAACGAACGACCGGCCCCAGGTTGGACCACCGAACACGGCACCCCCGAGTACAATCCCGCCAAGCGAGTCGGTGGCCAAACGACCCACCAGACCAAGGGCGACACCGACCCGCCCAAGCAAGACGAGGACGAGGACAAGACGGGGAGCGAGTGATCCGGGTTCTGGTGTCCAGGGACGGAATTGAACCGCCGACACGAGGATTTTCAGTCCTCTGCTCTACCGACTGAGCTACCTGGACGTGGTGTATCGAATCTGGCCGGGCTTGCCCGACCGCTGGACCGGTGTTGCCCGGAGCAGGCGGGGGTAATAGCTCAGGCTGGGTTGGCTCTGCAACCTCGAATCACCACGGCGTCAGCTCGTAGAGGAGCTCGACGTCCTGCTGGCTGGCCGTAAATGCGAGGGAGTTTTGGCTGGCGCAGTAGGCTCCGACTTGGTCATCGCGGGTGAGCTCGGTGCTGCTGGTGGTGTAGTCGCCGGTGGTGTCGCGGGCGATGGTGATGGGAGCGGTGCATTCGCAGTTGCCTGCGCCGGTGTTCGTGCAGGCGGTACCGGTCAGGCCTGCGGCGATGGCTAGGGCTTGGGCGATGGTGCAATTGGCAAGGCCGCAACTAGCGGGGATCGTCAACGAGGCGGTGATGCTGACGGTGACGTCTTCGGTGTAGGTGGTCTGGTCGAACGTGAGGGTACCGCTGACGGTACCTGTGACGTCACCGAGCTCGATGGCTTCGCACAACTGGGTCAGGCCGCCGAAGAGGGCTCCCTCTTCGACGCACACGCGCGCGTATTGCCATGAGCTTCCAGCAAGCTCGCCTCCGCAAGCGGTGAAGCCGCAGTCTTCGACGATGTCGATCGGGCCTTCCATGGGCGACTCTTGACTGCCACCCGTACCTGCGGCACCCGGCTCCCCCGCGGCGCCAGCGTTATTGTCACCACTCGTGGTGTCGCCTCCGGCGCCCATGCCAGCCGTCGTCGAGCTGTTGGCTCCCGCGCCGCCGGTGCCGTTCGTGCCGTTCGTGCTCGGGTCGCTCGTGCTGGAGGTCGTGTTGGAGGAGGACGAGCTCGTGGTGCTCGTGGATTTGTCGTTGTTGCTTTTGTTGTCTTTGTCGGTGCTGCCGCAGGACAGCGCGAGCACGCCCAGATAGGCCAGTTTCAGGTGATAAGCTCCCATGCCGGCGACGCTTGCTCAGAATGCGCGGCGCGACAAGGGTCGATTGACTGGGGGCTGGTGGCGGGTGGGTAGGGCCCCACCGTAACCGCGATTCACCGTAATTCACCGCGATTCACCGTGGTTTATGTGACCTGCCGCGCTTGCGACGCTCAGCGGCACCGAGCAGCTGCAACGCCTGACGTAGGCATTCCTGAAGCGACCAGTCGGCACTGGCGCTGGGCCGCACGCGCTCGATCGCTTCGCGCGCTTCGGTGGTTCGAAACCCGAGCCCGCGAAGGGCCTGATAGACGCCCGCCCACAGATCAGCACGCTGAGGGCTCGAGGGCTCGCCGTAGCAAGAGCCATCGGCGTGCTGAAGAGGAGCCCCGTGGTCAGGTTACCGTGAACGATGAGTCGGCCCTCATGAAGTGCTCTGTGATGCGCAGGGCACAGAAGTACGAGTTCGTCGGGCAATGATCGAGCTTGGCCCTCTCGCAAGCGATGCGCAGCAGTGCTTCGTGAGCGCGCTCGGCTTCGAGAACGTTGGTAAGTACATGAGTTTGTGCCATAGGGATGCCTCCTCCATTCGATGAGCTCACCCTAACATGGGGATTTTCGAGGCTCTCTCTGGCTATTAGGTGAGCCCGCGAGCGACCGGTTGGCGTTCAAGCCATTTTCTGCGCGATTGCGCTCGAGTGAGGTGCTGGCGCGGCCGCAATGGGCACAATGGAGGTGATGAGTCTTTCGTGAGCAATCGCGCGTCCGGAAGCCGTCAACAAAATTCGCCGTTGGCATGATCTTAGCCGGCGCTGCTCCTGCTTTCGGCTGATTGTTTTGCGTGGTGCGCGGCGCTTCACCCTCATGGGGGGCGCGCTAGCCAGGTGTTCGAAGGGCGAGGAGGTGGTCGCGCTCGACCTTTCGGTTGCGTATGGCCGGGGGGGCGCGATTGCGGCTAAATCAGCAACACTGATGCACGTTCGCGCTTCGATACCCCCATCCCCATGGGTTTTGCTACGGCGGATAGGTGCGTCGGCGAGCGGCAGTCGCGCTCACCCCTGATGCACGTTCGGGCTTCGATACGCCCATCGCAGGGTTTTGTCGACCGCGAGGGATTTTCGAGGCCCAGCCCTCGAGAACGTTGGGGGGAGGGGGCTCGAATGGTAGGGTGCGGCATGACTCGTGAGCAGGTGGCTCTGGTTGTGCTTGCGCTCGGGGTGGGCGTGACGGGCTGCCGGCGGGGCGAGGTGAGGGAAGGGCCGCGTGCTGCGCCTGCGAAGGCGGGGGTGGCTTCGGAGGCCGAGGCGCTAGATTTGAGTCCTGGGGTGCCGAGTAAGCCGAATCGGTTCGCGGGGGATCCGTTGTGGGAACGTGCGGCGGGAGGAGGGGAGATCGACTTGTTGCGGTTGGCGCAGCGGGAGGGGGCGGCGGGGTTGCTGGAG
>CBFGRJ010000513.1:0-4676 GCA_965651135.1 uncultured Myxococcales bacterium | reverse complement strand
GTCCAACGCCCGAGAAGGGCGGTGTTGTACGAAACTGTCAACACGCTGTAGGGGAGCTGTCGGCCACAGAGTCAGCCAACCTAAGGGGGTGTGAGGCCAAGAGCTTGTCCACAGCGGGCGCCCAACGGCATCGAAAATGAGCAGCTCGCTCACGAGGAACGTCGGGCAATGTACTACCAATCTTACACAATGGATCTGAGAATGCGCTAGGTTAGCGCGTCATGCGAAGCCGCTGGTCGCGCCCGATCTGCCTTGCGTTGGCGCTTGGCGTGGGCTCGCTGGGACCGCGGGACGCTGCAGCGCAAGATGCTGCAGAACTGCAAGAGGCACGCGACAAGTTTCAGAAGGCGCTCGCCCTGCAGACGGGCGGCGACTGGGCCGGTGCGCTGGCTCTGCTCAAAGAGGTGGCAGCAGTACGTTCTACACCTCAAGTGAGATTCAACATTGCCTTGTGCGAAGAAAACTTGGGGCAACTCGTGGCAGCGGTCGGAGACTACGAGCTCGCCGCTGCGGATGCCCGCAGCGCCGGGGACCACGAGGTGGTCGAAGAAGCCCAACGGCGTCTGGCAGAACTGAAGGGGCGCATTCCGAAAATCGTGGTCGCGCGCGGAATCAATGCGGATACCGCCACGATTACCTTGGACGGCGTGACTCTCGGTGACCAAGTGATCGGCAAAGAAATGAACGTGGACCCAGGTCCTCATGTGATCACTGCCCGCGCTGCCGGCTTCGAGAGTTTTCGGACCACCGTACGAGTCGACGAAGCAGAAACTCAACGGGTGGAGGTCACGCTCGAGCCAACTCCGGGCGCGGTAGCACCGCTTCCACCACCGCCCCCTCCGAAAGTGCCACCCGAGACAAGCACCAACGAGACCGCCGCCTATATCGTTGGAGGAGTAGGCGTGGCTTCGCTGGCCACGGCCGGCGTCATGTTCGGTCTGCGCCAAGGGGCCCTGAACGAGCTCGAGCGCGAATGCGTCGACAACACCTGCCCCGAAGAAGCTAGAAGCACCGCCGATCGGGGTGAGCTCTACACGTTGCTGGGCAATGTCGCGCTGGGTGTCGGCGCTTTGGGCGTTGGCGTGGGTGTCATTTTGCTGGTCACCGGCGACGAGCCCCCTCGTTCGGGGTTCGTGCTCGGCGCGCCGAACTCGCTGGGCGGCATCAGCTACGTCGAGCGCTTTTAGCGCGCTAGAAGCCCGGATCGCGAATGGGCGAAATGGGGGCCGCCGAGTCCGGCGCGCGCGGCTTACGCTTCGGCTTTTTCACGCGCTGCTTGGCAGGCGTCGCCGGTGGCGCATCGGTCGTCGCCTCCTCTGCGACCACCCCCGCATCCGGGGCAGGGTCGACCACGGGCTCCGGCTCCAGCTCTTCGATCTGGATGCTCGCTGCTTGCGCCGGGCTTGGTGTGGGCTCTTGGGCGCTGGCTACTGGCTTCTGCGCGGCAGCACCCAACGGATCGGCGGGTTCGGCGGAGCGGGTCACGACGAATAGACCCACGCCGGCCGCGGCTACGATGACCGCCGCCGTCATCATGGTGGCCAGCAGCCGCCGAGAGCCGAAAGCGCCTGCGTCGGGGTGACTGGCCCGGCTGGGCGCAACTCCGGACAGCGAAAGGTCTATCTCCGCTTGCCCTGCTCCAGGCATCAAATCGGCGGAGCTTTCGGAGCCGGGATTGCTGAAGCGCGGTTCTACGACGGTTTTGATGCTGTCTGCATCTTCAGGAGCATCCGCAGGCTCAACGGTCTTGGTAGGTCCCTTCTGCGTGTCGGCGATCTCCAACGCGGCGCGGATGGCATTGCGTCGCTTTTCCAGACGATCGGCCATCAAGCTCTTGATGAACTCGGCTACCTCGTCGTCTGTCGCCGCTTGCACGACGCCCCTGAGCGCCTTGAACATGTCATTGGCAGACGCAAAGCGCTTGGCGGGCTCCTTGGCGATGGCCTGCATGACCACCGTCTCCAACGCTGGATTGTAGCCATGAACCAGGCGGTGCGGAGCCCGCGCCGGCTTGTCGGAGGTGATGTTTTGAACCGTCTCGGCCTGCTCGTCTCCTTTGAACGGGTGTGTCCCTGTAGTCAGCATGTAGAGCAAGATGCCGACGGCAAAGATATCGGTGCGCCGATCGATCGGCTCACCCTTGAGTTGCTCGGGAGACATGTAGGCGATCTTGCCTTTGAGCTGCCCCGCCTCGGTTTCGGCAGATAGCCGGCTGGTCGCCTTGGCCACGCCAAAGTCGACGATCTTGACCACACCGTCGTAGCTCACGAGTACGTTCTGCGGTGTCACGTCTCGATGAACGAGACCCACCAAAGCTCCGGTATCGTCTCGCAGCTCGTGCGCCGCGTGCAATCCACGCAGCGCCTGCAACATGATGGCAACGGCGATGGCTTGAGGTATGCCCCCTTTTTTCGCCGCGTAGTGCATGATGACGTTGAGAGGCTCGCCATCCACCCACTCCATCACCAAATAGAGGATTCGATCTTGCTCACCCAGATCGAGAATCTCCACGACGTGCGGGTGGCGCACTTGCGAAGCGAGTGAGGCTTCGTCGAGAAACATTTTCTCGAAGCTGGGCTCGTCGATCATGGCGGGCAGCATGGTTTTGATCGCAACCAGCTTCTGGAAGCCGCGGGTCCCCTTCAGCCTCGCAGCCCACACCATCGCCATGCCGCCTTTGGCGATGGGCATCAAAAGCTCGTAGCGACCGAGCTCCTGCCCAGGTAAAACCTCGTTCAACATCCGCTGTTCGTTTTCCGCACTGCGGCTAACCTGGCGCGACCACCGCCACAAGCCAGAGCTTCGGTTTCGGTATACTCCTCATCGATCATCGAGTGCTCGCTCTGGACCCTCGTAGTATAGCCCACCGCAGTGAACCCCACCGACCTTGGCCTCGAGTTCGGGATCTTGTCTCTGGAATTACTTCCAGCCCGGATTGTTTGCCTACATTGACTCACACGCTCGACACCGACTCCCGCGCGGACGTCCATGGTAGAGCACGGTCGAAAGTAAGCCCACTAGACCCATGACGAAACGCCGCGTTCTGATGATCTATGACAAGTTTCCGCCGTTCAATGTGAGCGGGAGCGCCCGGGTGTTCGAGTTCGCGCGGCATTTGCCCGAGACGGGTTTCGAGCCCATCGTGCTCTCCAGCCCGGTGCCAGAAGGTCACGCGCGCGACGACACCATTTTGGCCCGACTGCCGGCCGAGGTGGAGGTCGTCCGGGCAGCTCCCTGGCTCGGCCCTGGCAAAGACCGCCTGGCTCGCGCTCTGAATCGCGGCCGCCACCGGCGCCGAACGACCTCTGGGGTCAGCGACCCCAGCATCAATCCACGCCGGGTTTTTCAGCCAAGCTCTTGGGCATGGCGCTCGACGGGCATACCGATGTGGCTTCTGGAATGGCACCTCGATTGGGCCCCCCCCGCGCTTTGGCAGGCCATCAAAAACGAACGGCTGCGCAGCGTCGATTTGGTCTGGGTGAGCGCTCCCCATGTCCGCAACCTGCTCGTGGGCGACGTGTTGAGCCGTCTCTTACTTAAACCCCTCGTGGTCGATCTCCGCGATCCGTGGACCTACGGCAGCCTCTGGCTTCCCAGAGGCAAATGGGTCGCGGCGTGCGAAACGGCCCGCGCCAGGCAAATTCTCTCGGCAGCCGCCAGGGTGGTCGTCACCAGTCCGCTCACGGAGGCCGAGATGGCCAAGCGCTTCCCGAAAGCGCGCTTCGTGACCATCACCAATGGCTTCACCGAGGATGACCAGCCTGCTCCGCTGCGCGACTTCGAAGAAGGGGTTTGCTTGTTTCGCTACGTCGGGCTGCTCAACGAACGCCGCACACCAGACACGTTGCTCGCTGGGCTGGCGCTGGCGTGCAAAGACCCGGCGCTCAGGGCACTCGTGAGGTTGGAGTTCGTCGGCACGATGGCAGGTCACGAACGGAAGATCGAGCAGCACGGACTCAGCGATGTGGTCAGCAGCCGTGGTCCGGTCGCACATCGAGAGAGCCTGCGGTTGATCCGCGGCAGCGATGTCAATGTCGTCCTGCAAACGATCAGCGAAGGACAAGACGTGATCGCCGGCAAGACCTACGAGTACTTAGCCGCCAAAAAGCCGGTGCTGGCCGTGGTGGCAGAAGGCGGCGGAGACGCGTGGCTTTTGCGGCGCGCAGGCTGCGCCCGCATTGCGCCCTTCGATAATCCTGAGCGCATTGCCGAAGCCATTGTCGCGTGTGTGAGAGATTTCGAGAATGGTGCGACTCGCGCAGACGACGGTGCCCTCGCCGCGTTCGAACGCAAGGCGCTCACGCGAAAGCTTGCGGCCCTGTTCGACGAAGTGCTCGACGAAGCCGGGTGATCCGCCTCGAGCTATGTGGCCCCGAGCACATGCGCTTTGCCTAAGGCCCGGCACACCACTATGGCGTCGTCCAGCTCGTAAAGCGGCCGGTGTGCATCGCCGCCAGAAAGATAGGGAGCCCGAGAAAGAACCGCGATCTCGAAACCCAGGGGCTCGATGACACGACAGCACAGTTCCGCGACGGAGCTTTCCCAGTCGCTGCCGCTCAGAGGCAATCGCTCGGTGGGATCACGACTCTGCGCCCCTTCGTAGACGAAGGGCTCGTAGGGCAACACCAAAGCCAAAATCAACAAGCCCCCGTCGTCCAAAGCAGCACGCAGGTTTG
>CBFGRJ010000512.1:0-4681 GCA_965651135.1 uncultured Myxococcales bacterium | reverse complement strand
TAGATGTAGGCCGTGAAGTCGAGCGAAGGCGGCGCATACAGCGGTTTGCCTTCCATGAGCTGGAGCACGTGCTCGACCATCGCGCCTTCCATCCACTCCAGGTCATACGGATACGTCACGCGTAAGCCGACGATGACCGCGACCGTACCCACGGTCAGTGCGGCAGCGATAGCGACGAGCCAACTGGGCCACTCGCCCTTCAGTCGACTCAGGAATTCTCCGGGTGCTCCGAGAGCACGACGGCTCTTAGTGTTCGTCACGTATCCTCACGCTCGGAGCCACTAGCCCTGAATCCGGTCCTTTTTGTTGCCCTTCTCGGCATGCTTTTCGATGTATTCGATCATGGCGCCGGCAACGTCGACGTGAGTAGCTGCCTCGATGCCTTCGAGACCGGGGGACGAGTTCACCTCGATGACCAGCGGGCCGTGATTGGAACGCAGCATGTCGACACCAGCCACCCTGAGTCCCATGAGTTTGGCGGAACGCACGGCTGTCGAGCGCTCTTCGGGGGTCAGCTTCACCTTGAGCGAGGTCCCACCTCGGTGCAGGTTCGAGCGGAATTCGCCCTCCGGACCCTGCCGTTTCATGGCCGCAATGACCTTGTCGCCCACCACGAAAGCGCGCACGTCGGCTCCAGCCGCTTCTTTGATGTACTCCTGCACCAAGATGTTGGCATCGAGCTGCCTGAACGCGAAAATTACCGACTCAGCCGCTTTCTTGGTTTCGGCGAGCACGACACCGACACCCTGCGTTCCCTCGAGCAGCTTGATGATCAGCGGGGCCCCCCCCACCACGTCGATCAGGCCCTCTACATCCTTGGTCGAGCGGGCAAAGCTCGTAACAGGCAATCCTACGCCATCGCGAGCAAGAATTTGCAGCGACCGCAGCTTGTCGCGCGAGCGCGAGATGGCCTGCGAAGAATTGAGCGCATAGACCCCCATCATTTCGAACTGCCGAACGACCGCCGTCCCGTAGAACGTCAGCGACGCGCCGATTCTGGGAATGATGGCGTCGAACACCAAAGAATTGCCTCCCAGCAAAACGGCGGGTTTGTGGGACGTGATATTCATGTAGCAGCGCGAATAATCGACGATGCGCACGTCGTGCCCGCGGAGCTCGGCCGCCTGTTTGAGCCTCATCGTCGAATAAATGTGCGAGCTCTTCGAAAGAATCCCTATCTTCACACCGTGCTCCTAGGCGTTCTGCCGCTTCGTCAGAAAAGATCGCCCTGCATCCACCAAAAACCTGCGACGCACTGCCTCGCGGCCCAGGAGCATTCTGAAGCCCATCAAATCTCGTGACGTCAAAGTCAAATCGATGGGCCAAGCATCACCCCCAAAGCTCACGGGCGTTCTAATCGTCGGGCGCAGCTCGCGCTTGCCGTTCGAGCTCCTGACCCAGCGCTCATCGACCAGCTCGGCTTCGCAATGCACCGTTTCGCGAGTATCACCCTGGATTGGGTGCACACTGAACCGGACCATCGTACGCTTTTTTCGCTTCACGATTTCGACGTTGAACGCGTGCAGCGACGAACTGCGTGCTCCCGTATCCACCTTCGCCTTGACGCTCGTGATGTCCAAATCGGGTAAGGCTACCCATTCGCGCCAGCCGATGGTCGGCTTCTTCATGAGGCGACGATAGGACGCTCGATCGCGAGCGGGAAGACCAAATCTTTTCGCAGCCGGCGCGGCCGACAGCCACGCCGGTGAAGGCCTGAAAATGTCTGCGCGCCCGCTGGAAGACGCCCGATTGTCGGTCTAGGCTGGGCCCGGACGGGGGTATGTTGGATCTGGCAACTGACTATGCCGTGGCGCTTCCGACCGGAGCATCCAACGTCTACTGCAACCGCGACGACGTGCGCGCGGACTGTCGATACCGGCTCTGCCGAATCAGCCAGTGAGGCGGTAGCGGAGGGAGCGCTCACTCTCGGGCGTGAGCGCCGCGCGACATTGGCGATTCAATAATCCCGTCGCGGTAGAACATCAGGTGTGCTGCCCGATCGAACGCAACGCGACAAAGCGCCTCTTGCATCCGGGTATAACATCAGCTTTACATACCGGGCATGGCGCCAGAGAGAAGAAGCGAGCTCGTAGCCGTAAGGTTCACGCCAGCCGAGCTGGCCATGTTGCACGAGCTGGCCGAAGTGGACGGGCTCTACCAATCCGATGTGATTCGATTGTTGATCCGGCGCGCTCACGTCGCGCGTTTCAAAAAGGTCAAGAAAAAGGCCACAAAGAAGCCCAGCGCCGTAGCCAGGTCAGCGAAAGTCAAGGCGCGCGGCAACCGCTGAGCGTGAGCCGGCTATCGATTGAGTCGTCGATTCACCGGGCGGCAGCTTCCCTTCGCGGCTACATGAGCCGCCACAAAGCCTCCGCCGTCAACCACGCCACGCCGAAGACGCCCAACAACATGGGCACGCCCATGATGACGAAGACGCAACGCCTCGCTCTGCGACTGCCTTCTTGCGACAGTTGTCTCGAGTGCTCGAGGTATGCATCCATTGCCTGCCGGGGAACTTTGGCGGCTCGCACACACTCTCGCCAAGCGCGAGCTGCGCCGCCAGACAGAGCGCCGAGCACGATTCCTGCCGGCGAGGTCAAGAGGTCCCAACCGCAGCTGTAGAAGGCAAACCTGAGCCCGCGCCCGGGCCGCCATTGACCCGCGGCGATTAAGGCTCCGAGCTCCAGCGAAAGCCCCCACGCCGCGTGCAGCAGCACCATCACAAACGCCAAGCTCGGCACGGTCAGCAGAGCTGCGGCAAGCAACCCGTCGTCAGACAATAGCTGACTGAGCACTACCCAGGCGAAACCCGGGGCTACCAGGCACAGCGCCAGAGCCGAGACGAGGGCAAGGGACGCCAACGCGGTGCACTCTGCCAACAGCGCGAACGCGAAGGCGCTACCGATGCGACCGTCGGACAATCGCCCAAATACCAATTCGGGATGCACCGCTGTTGCACGCGCCGTGCTCCACAGCCTCACTACCCAAGGCCCGGCAGCTTCCCACGCCAACAGTGGGGTAACGTCGTGCGTTCGATCCGAGCAACCTTCGCACACAGGATCGCCACAGCGAGCACACACACTCGCTGGAGGGATCTCGAGCTCGGCATCGGTGGCCACCTCATAGCTTTAGCAACCAAACGGCGCCCGCGCCCGTCCTCGGTCAACCCGAGTCGCAAATCGCCGCGCGCAGCGCATCAAGCCAAGAGTTGCTCGTAGACGCCGCCTTGCATCGTGTTTCCCCCCGCACCCTCCTCCACACCGAACCAGTCAGAAGCGATGCCCATGGCGTTCAACATGGTGTTCAACAACTTGTTGTGCGGCGCCGCCGAATCGTCCCACTCGGTGCCTGCACCCAAGAGCACGTATTCGCCCTGCTTGAAGTAGCCGCCGCAGCTACCAGCGAGAATATACGGCAGATCGATGAAAGAGTGCGCCTTACCATCCGACAGCTCGTTCGTGTACATGATCACCGAGTTGTCGAGCACGCTCGTGCCGTCGGCCTCGGTGTAAGACTCCAGCCGGTCGAGCAGTCGCGCGAACTTGGCCTGATGCCAGCGATCGATGTCGTACAGCATATCGAGATAGCCTGGCACATCGGCGCAACCCATGGCCGTGCTGTCGCCGAAGCAGTCGTCTCGGACTTTGCCGTGAGAGAGCTTGTGGTGATTGTATTCGTGCTGCATGCCGTCCCAACGAAACGTCGGGCCGCCGGCGCCCCGATCGAATTGCACCGTCGCCACGCGCGTGTAGTCGCAGGCTAGCGCCAGCGCCATGATGTCGATGTGCAAGTCGGCAATGGTCGCGTACTCGCTCTCTTCCTCGACGAGCTCGTCAACTCCGTCGTAAACCCGTGCGCGATCGCTTAGCGCAGCATCTCCGCAAGCGATGGCAGACGAGCTCATGCCGTTTTCGAGCTCCCTAATCGCATTGAAATGAGCGTCGAGCTTGCGACGGTCGTCGGCGCTCAGGGGCCCCTGCTTCAGCTGCTCGAACTGATCTTGCACCAAGTCGAGCACGCTCTGGCGACGCTGGATGATGCGCGCTCGAGCCTCGCCGGCATCGCCGTCGTCGCTGTTCAGATTCATGAACTCGGCGTAGGCGTTCCAGGGATTGTTGATGCCCAGCACGGCCCGACCGGGCCCGCTATACGAGCTGTAGTCGAGGCCTCGATATCCGCCGGCGCGCCCTACCATGAGGTTGAGCGGCGCCCGCCGTGAGCCGTCGCTGCCGGGGTTTACCTGAGCGGCGATGACGTGGTCCACCGAGGGCCCCAACGCGAGCCATTCTTCCTGATCGGCAAACTGAGCCGTCAACTTGTGCGCCATGCCCTTGCCGTGATCATCGCCACCTCCGCCGTCGCGGTCGAAGCCGCGAGGGCTCATGTGCACGCCACGCGGGAACAACAACTTGGCGCGGTGCGGCAGCAGCACCTCATTGGCCGTGCCGATGAGATGCTCGTCCGTGAGCGGACCGTAGTTGCCATTCGGGAACCAACGAGCCATGTCCACGCCGTTGCAGGCGAAGAACACACCGAATCGCTTCACGGCAGCTTCTTCTTGAGCTCGGGCGTCGCGTGGAGCCAAAGCTTCGAGGTACGGCAAGCCCACCAACACACCGCCGAAGCCGGCGAGAAACCGGCGCCGCGGGAAGCGAGCACGAGTCATGCGGGCTGTCTCGTG
>CBFGRJ010000511.1:0-4691 GCA_965651135.1 uncultured Myxococcales bacterium | reverse complement strand
TTCGGCGTCAGGCTCCGGGGGCGCGGCGACCGTGGCCTTGGCGATGCGTGGAGCCGGCCGAGAGCGCAAGTAGGAGGTGGTCTTCAACCCTTGTTTCCAAGCGTAGAAGTACATGGACGAGAGCTGACCGATGATCGGGTTTTCTACGAATAGATTGAGCGATTGGCTTTGGTCGATGAAGGCTCCCCGGTCGCGGGCCATGTCGATCAAGGACCGCATCGGGAGCTCCCAAGCCGTGCGGTAGATCGCACGCACCTCGTCGGGCAACGCCTCGAGATTCTGGACGGACCCTTCGGCGAGCTTGAGCTCTGCACGCGTGGTCTCGTTCCATAGCCCCAGCTTCTTCAGCTCGAGCACGAGGTAGCGATTGACCTGAATGAAGTCGCCCGACAGCGTTTCGCGCTTGAACAGGTTGGATACCTGCGGCTCGATGCACTCGTAGCAACCGGCGATCGACGCAATGGTGGCGGTGGGTGCGATGGCGCACAAAAGGGAGTTACGCAGACCCGAACGCTGGATACGCTGGCGAAGCCCGTTCCAACGCTCACTATCGTTCGGAGTAGCACCCCACGCGTCGAACTGAAGCTCACCACGACAGGCGCGCGTCTCGGAAAACGCCGGGTGGCTCCCCTTCTCTTCAGCGAGCTCGGCCGAGGCGCTGAGGGCGTGAAAGTAGATGTCTTCGGCAATGCGCTGCGAGAGAGCACGCGCTTCAGGGGCATCGAAGGGCAGCCTCAGCTGGAAGAACACGTCTTGCAGGCCCATGACCCCGAGCCCAACGGGGCGCCAGCGCTGATTCGACGTGAGCGTCGACGGAATGGCGTAGTAGTTCAGATCGATCACACGGTCGAGCTGGCGCACCGCAATGCGCACCGAGCGCGCCAATTTGTCGAAATCGAACACCACGCGCCCGTCGGGCTCCAGGCGCGTGTGTCGCGCCAGGTTCAGCGAGCCAAGGTTGCACACTGCGGTTTCTTCCTTGCTCGTGACTTCGATGATCTCGGTGCACAGGTTCGACAGGTGGACGACGCGCCCGGGCAGCGCCGTTTGATTGCAGGCCCGGTTCGATTTGTCCTTGAAGGTCATCCAGCCGTTGCCGGTCTGAGCCAGAGTACGCATCATGCGCGCGTACAGGTCGCGCGCTCGCACCTGCTTCGTGGCGAGGCCGGCCCGCTCCGCCTCCTCATAGCGCTGCTCGAACGCTTCGCCGTAAAGGTCCGGCAGGTCCGGAACCCGCTTTGGATCGAACAGGCTCCACTGGGCATCGGCTTCCACCCGTCGCATGAACAAATCCGGCACCCAATTGGCCAAGTTCAGGTTGTGGGTCCGGCTGGCGTCGTCGCCGGTGTTGTCGCGCAGCTCGAGAAACTCTTCGATATCGGCATGCCACGATTCGAGATAGACGCAGCAGGCGCCCTTGCGTTTGCCGCCCTGATTCACCGCTGCCACCGAGGCATCCAAGGTCTTGAGCCAGGGTACGATGCCGCTGGCATGCCCGTTGGTGCTTTCGATGAGCGACCCGCGCGAGCGCACTCGGTGGTAAGCCAGCCCGATGCCACCCGAGAACTTCGAGAGCAACGCCACATCCGTATAACGCTGGTAGATGTTTTCGAGGTGATCGTCCGGTGAATCCAGGAGAAAGCAACTGGAGAGCTGCTCGTGACGGGTCCCTGCGTTGAAGAGCGTCGGCGAGCTGGGCAGGTACTCCAGGGCCGAGAGCAGCTGGTAGAGCTCCAGAGCTTCTTGAATGCTTTCCGATAGAGCGCATGCAATGCGCATGAAAAACTGCTGCGGCGTCTCGATGACCAGGCGCGTCTTCGGGTGCTTGAGCAAATAGCGATCGTAGAGCGTGCGCAGCCCGAAGTACTCGAATTCCCGATCGCGGTCAGGTAAGAGCGAGTCATTCAGCTTGCGTGAGTTCTCCGCCACCATACGCTCGAGGCGGTCGTGGATCAGCCCAAGCCGATGCCCCGTCGCGATCGACTGCGAAAAGGCGTGGATTCCCTGGTTTCGCACCTCTTTGTCGATGGTGGTAGAGAGCAAGCGCGCGGCGAGTTTCGCGTACTCGGGTTCTTCGACGATGAGCGACGCCGCGGTTTGAATCGACAGCTGGTCGAGCTCTCGAGTCGTCGCGCCGTCGTACAGCCCGCTGATGGTTCGAGTGGCCACACGCATCGGATCCACACTGCCAAGTCCCGTGCAGCAGCGACTCACGGCGCGCACGATCTTGTTCACGTCCACCGCTTCTCGGGTGCCGTTGCGTTTTGTCACCCGCATCGACGTTTGCGGGTAGTCGTCGGCGCTTTGCGGCGTTCGCGAGCTCCGTCCACCATTCACTAAAGCCGTCGTCTCACTCAGCATCGTTGTCTCCTCTTCGCCCCCGCGGGCATCGACAGCACTCGCGAAGACGGATCGATGGCCGAAGCAAGACGGAGCTCTCCGACCAGCTCGGACCTACCGCCCTCCCGCGAGGCTCTCAGGTCAGCTGGTCTGGGTTGTCTCTCCCGGGCCAGGTGCTGGCAGGTCTTCGGGCTCGTGAGCGTTCTGCTACCTAGCGCCCACCGCTTCCCGGACTGCCGTCCAGTGCTTGAGGTGGGTTTCGTTCTCACTGACCGCTGCGGGGCAGCCCCGGACTCTCACCGGGTTCCCTATTAGCCCTGGTCAGGTGACCAGGAACACCAGCACGAAGGCCAACATATTGGGCATTTAATCTATGGTCAACCCAATATGTTGGGCTGATCGCTAACAGGCGACAATTGCTCAGCTATCGAATGCACAGTACTGAACGGATCGCTCGTTGGCCCGAGAATGACCAACCGCCAGCGGTGCGCCGCCGCCCGCGACTGGCAGCCCGGCAGGGGGCATACCCCCTCTGCATGGATCGCAATCAGCAACTGGGTTTCACGTTCGCTGGTCGAGTGCGACCACTCCCGGCAACACGCCTGCTCACGAAAAACTCATGGGCTTGCTGCGCACACGCCCCTCGCCTATGGTCACCGAATGCAAGGTAGTCAGGCGGTCATTGCCCAATTGAACGCGCTCCTCGCCGGTGAGCTCAGTGCCATGGATCTGTACCTGCTCCAGGGGCGCATGCTCGGCGATTGGGGCTACTCCAAGCTTCAAGAGCGGCTGGTGCATGAATCCAGCGACGAGCGGGAACACGCTGACCACCTGATCCAGCGCATTTTGTTTCTGGACGGCAAGCCCGACGTGACCGCGCGCGTCCCCGTCCAGGTGGGTGACAGCCCCAAGCAAATGCTGGAAAACGATCTGAAGTACGAGCTCGAGGTGGCCAAGGCGCTCAACGCTGCGATGGCAGTGTGCGTTGCCGAAGGCGACAATGCCAGCCGAGAGCTGCTCGAGCGCCTGCTCAAAGACACTGAGCAAGATCACATCCTGTGGCTCCAAACGCAGCTCCGTCTGATGAACGAGCTGGGCGTCGAGCTGTACCTCTCCGAGCAAATCTGACCGCGCGCCCGCCGCAACGGCCGAGGCAGGTGCACGCGAAGGACAACGCAGAGCGTCATTGTCGCGATGGTGCCGGGGTTCGAGGGATAGGCGACCTAATTCCTACGCTCTACTTATTCCTACCACCTACATGAAAACGACTTGCAATATCAGTCGGGCCCTGGTACTCCCCGTACTTACCGCGCACGACTGCGGCGCGATCACTTGACTAAAGATACTGATTACTACTTTCAAGTAGTCGCCTCTCGGGAGGAAAGGGCTTTCATCAAAATGCGGACGTTCAGATTGGGATTGATGGGCAGCGCGCTGCTCGTTGGCTCGGCACTCGCTGCTTGCGGCAGCGACGACGACGGCAACAATGGGAAATCGAGTGCGGGTGGCACCGGCGGCACGGAAGCCAGTGGCGGCACGGGGGGCGATTCAGGGTCTGGCGGCACTGATGCCAGTGGCGGGACTGGAGGCAACGGCAGCGGCGGCAGCGGCGGCACCACCGCAACTGGAGGCAGCGGCGGCTCGGGCGGTACCGAGGCCAGCGGCGGCACCAGCGGCTCGGCCGGCACCGGCGGTGAAGGTGGCGCGCCCCCCGAAGGCTTCGCTCCCATCACCGAGGTGACCGACGTCGTAGTCACCGAGGTCAACGAGCTACGCGGCTTGGTCTACTCCAGCGCTCAAGAGGGCAAGATCTGGGCTTCGGGATTCTCCGACGTCGACGCCGCCAACCGACAGCTGGCCATCGTACGCTTCAACGGCGATGGGACGTTGGATACGACCTTCGACGACGATGGCGTGCTGCTCTACGACATCGCACCGGGCGACGAGCAATCCCGCGGCATCGTCGAGCTGGAAAATGGCGACATCGTCGTGCAAGCCAATATCGACGACGGCAACGGTGGCGAGCTGATCACCGACGCAGGCGGCGGCGACGATCAACCTCGTCCCCACGGACGCGACGTGGTGCTCCTGCGCTTCGATGCGGATGGCGCACTGGTCACCAGCTTTGGAGACAACGGCATGGCGACCGTCGAGTTCGGCTGGGGTGCAGCCGACAATGCGTCTTGGCCAGTCCCCACCTACGACTCGTCCACGCTCGAAGAAGGCGACGCCCCCGAAGACGGCTTCTCGGGAGCGGGCTTTCCCAACGACGACAGCTGGGGCATTGCGCTCGACACCAGCGGCGACGAAGAAAGGATCGTCGTCTTTGGGTATGGCCCTCCCCCGCCGGT
>CBFGRJ010000510.1:0-4692 GCA_965651135.1 uncultured Myxococcales bacterium | reverse complement strand
GAGTGCCGCAGGTCTTATCCATCCCGTCGCGACCGGCGATGAAGCGCGCACCCATAGAAACCAGTCGCGTGCTGCTGGTCCCCATCGACAGTAGCGATGGCGCCGAGTTGTGGGAGGCCGTCGATGGCTCGCGCTGGCACCTGGACCGCTGGCTGCCCTGGGTGCCGTTCAATAACACCCCCGAAGCGAGTCAGCGTTATGCAGAAGCTTGCGCTGCGGATTGGGATGCCGGACGGGCCGTGCGCTTTGCGATCCGGGAGCGGCATTCACGCGAGTTTTACGGGGTGGTCGGGTTGGATTCTTGCGTGCACCTGCACCGCTCTTGCGAGCTGGGCTACTGGTTGAAGCTCTCCGCTACGGGGCGTGGGCTGATGACCGAGGCGGCCCAAGCCTGTATCGAGTTTGCCTTCCGGCGCATGGGCGTCCACCGCATCCGGTGCGCGGCCGCCACCGACAACTACGCCAGTCTGCGTGTCATCTCGCGCCTCGGGTTTCGCTTCGAAGGAGTGGCCCGCGAGGCCGAGTTCGTGGCGTCGCGCTGGCTGGACCACGCGGTTTTTGCCAAACTGGATTCCGACTGACCTGCATCATTGGTTCGTCGGGTCGGCAGATTCAATCCATGAGCTCTTACCCTGACTTCCCGCGGCGGCGGTCGATTCCGTTTCTGGTCGTGGCGCCGGCCGTCGTGGTGGTTCTCGGGGTGGCGGTGGCCATGGTGATCGGCGCCCAGGGCGTGCGCGACATCGAGCGTCAAAGCGACCAGGCGTCGGAGCTGCGCGCGCGCCTGTTGGCTCAAACGTTGGCCGAGCGACTGCGGGTAGCCGACCGGGGAGACCACTCGTTCATCGTGGAGCGCGCGGCCAGGCGCTCGGGGGCCGAGCTGATCCTCGTAGCAGAAGACGGCACGGTGAAGGCCGACGCGATGTTGGCGCCGCTTTCTCGCGAACGCGTCGTCGAGCTGCTGGTCCGCGGTCAGGGAACCACCGAGACCCAGCTAGGCCGCACTCGGTTCTTCGTGGCGCCACTCGATGCGCCCATGGAACACCTGAGCCTGTTGGCATTCGTGAGCGCTCCGGAGCAGCCCTTCGCCGTGCGTTCGCTGGTCACGTCCGTAGGTGCTTTCGCCGCGATTCTGATCGTGGTGGCTGCTCTAGTAGCCCTAGCTCTGGCCCGCGACGTTCATGCCGACGTGACGTACGTGCGTGAGCGTATCGTCCAGATGGCCAAAGAGGGGGCTGAAGCGTCGGGCAAGTTGATCCCCGTGCGCACCATCGATCAAGTCGGGCAACTGACCGCGTCGTTCAACTTGCTGGTCGAACGTTTCGAAGCAGCCGAGCGCGCCTATCGGCAAGATCTCGCCGGCGCGCTGGCTTACGATCGCGATCGCTCGGCGTTCCTTTCGGCGCTCAGCCACGAGCTCCGCACGCCGCTCAATGCCATTTTGGGCTTTACCGACGTCTTGCTGAGCGAGGTCGACGGCCCGCTGTCGGACGAGGCCAGGGAAAATCTCACTGTCGTGCGACAGAGCGGTCAACATTTGCGGTCTTTGATCGACGACATTCTGGATCTTTCCGCGCTCGAGTCGGGGGAGCTACGCCTGCGGCGCAAAGACATCGACGTGTTCGCGATCGCGGAAGACGTCGTCAAAGAAATGAGGGTGACCGCCGAAGCCAAAAACTTGAGCATGGCGCTGACCGGGAGCACCGCGCCGGCCTACGCCGATCCACGCCGCGTTCGGCAGGTGCTGAGCAATGTCGTCGGCAACGCGATCAAGTTCACCAGCGTGGGTTCGGTCAACCTATCCGTCGAAAAACAAGGGGCCTTCATCAGCGTAACGGTCACGGATACCGGACCCGGCATCGCCAGCGACGAGCACGAATCGATCTTCGAGGAATATCGCCAGTCGGGCGATCTGTCCGTACAGCGCGCGGGAACGGGGCTCGGGCTCGCCATCACACGGCGTCTGGTCGAGATGCACGGTGGCAACATCAAGCTGCAAAGCACGCTCGGTGTGGGATCGGAGTTTACCATTACGCTCCCCGCTGACCCGCCCCCGGGTCTCACGCGCTCCCGCAGCGAGGCCCCGCCGCCGTCAACGCGTAATGATAATCACGGTCCCCTGACCGCTGAATCGTGATGGCGCAATCCCCTGCCACCCTTCGGGCAGCGCAGGGCTCGTGAAATCGAACAGCCACTTGCCGTCTTTGGGCGAGACGTTGATACAACCGGCGCTCATCGGATCACCGAAGTTCTCGTGCCAGTAGGCGACGTGAATGGCGAAAGGCTGATTGAAGTACTGAGTGTAAGGCACGTCCGCGAGCCAAAATCTGCGATCTTCGCCTTGGTCCGGGCTCATGTCGTCGGCAAGGTGCTTGAACGTGATGCGATAGCGCCCGAGCGGCGTCGTACTCCACTTGACGGGGTCGCGCCCTTCTACCGGCACGCCGCCGGCACCCGGCGAGACGAGCGTCGTGAACACGGGGTCGAGGCCGCGATACGCAATCAAGACGCCCTGCGTGATGCTCACCGAAAGCCATTTCTCGTCGGCGCCGATACCCCAAGGGAGCTTGTCCCGCGGCTTGACCACAACCGCGTCGCTTTCGCGGACGAACCAGGGCCGCCCCTGCGTGTCGCGCTGATTGCTCTTCCAGTAGCGTTGTCCCTGCCACTCCACCGGCGCCGTGCCGTCGAGCTCGATAGCGCGCCGTATGGGCCACAGCTCCTTCGTTGTCTCGAAGCCTTCTGCCTCGTCGGCTACGAAACGCGGTTTCGGCTCGCTCTTGACCCAAGCGAGCGGCAACGCTCGCTTGCCCTCTAGTGAGACCCCCGCAAACCGAGACACGCGAAAAGGCCGCACCCGATCGGCCGGGACCAGCGTGCCATCGGCGCTGAATAGCCAGGTGCGCCCCTGATGCTCGAAGCTGGCGGTATAGGCCAGCGTCGAACCGAGCGGAATCATGCGGCGCAAGACCCGCGACTCGGCAGCGTGACTCACCGAACCGCCGGCTGCGAAAAACCACGGAAGCTCGTCCCGCGCAGGGATGGCGCGCACCTCGGCGAGCTTCTCGTGCCCCCGGTTGCCCCACGACAGGGGCCCAAACGTGCCCGGCGGCCCCAGGTAGCGCTCGTGGTGCTCCCATTCTTCTCGCGTCGGCACGCGCTGATACATGGGTGCGTGGTTCGAGAGCGCATAATCGAACGGCAGTGGCCCAGATCGCGGCTTCGCCAACTGCATGCTCTTCACGTATCGAGTCGGCTCGAACGCGGTTCGCTGATCGGCACACAAGTAGCCCGCGGGCTCGACTTCGTACCAGCGCCCCGCACACCCCGTACCCGCCACGGGCTTGCCCGTCTTGAGCGCCACGGAGGTGCCGGCGCGCAAGTAGCCCAAGCCATTGGGGCTTCGGTGCGGCTTTTCGTAAATCCAGGCGATGCGACTGTTTGCCCACAGCCGCGTGGGAAGCTTGGCTTCGGGCGCGCCGTCTCGTGCCGAAGCACTGGGCAGGCCGTAAAATGCGAGCACGCCGCACGCCAGAGCCACCGCGAGCAGCACTCGAGGACCGATCACCCCTGCTACTTTGGCAAAAACGAGAGCACTGAGCCAGGGTTGAGGCTAAAGTCTGGCGCCTAAACCATGAGCCGAGACGATAATGACGGTCCCAAGGGCAAACGGCCACCGCCTCTGCGCTTGGTAAGCAGCGAAGGCGCGGAGGAAGATCAGCGCTTCGACCGCCTGTTCAGGCCTCAGAGCTTCTCCGAGTTCGTGGGTCAAACCAAGCATTTGGAGAATTTACAGGTGTTCGTGCAGGCCGCGCGCCAGCGTCGCGAACCGCTCGACCATATTCTCCTTTGCGGGCCACCCGGTCTTGGAAAGACCACCCTGGCTCATATTCTGGCTCATGAAATGGGAGGCGCGCTCTACGTGACCAGCGGGCCCGCCATAGAACACAAGGGCGCGCTCAGTGGCATGCTGACTCGGCTGGAGCGCGGCGACGTCCTGTTCATCGACGAGATCCATCGCCTGAGCGCGGTCGTCGAGGAGAGCCTGTATCCAGCCATCGAAGATTTTCGTATCGACGTGATGATGGGAGACGGCGCCTTCGCCGAAAGTGTTCCGCTGGACATCAAGCCCTTTACTCTGGTGGGGGCTACGACCCGCACGGGGCTATTGACCAAGCCGTTGCACGAACGCTTCGGACTGACCCTTCGCCTCGATTTCTACACGGTGGACGACCTACGCAAGATCATCGAGCGCAGCGCGCGCTTGCTCGGCGTCCCGTGCGAAGAAGAGGGCGCTACCGTGTTGGCCGAGCGTTCGCGCGGCACTCCACGTGTCGCCAACCGCTTGACGCGACGCGTGCGCGACTTTGCCGAGGTCGCTGGCTCCGGCACCATCGATCGCCGCATCGTCGAATTGACCTGCGAGCGGCTGGACGTCGATGCAGCAGGCCTCGACGAAATGGACCGCCGGCTGCTCACCATCATCATCGAGCACTACGACGGCGGCCCCGTTGGCGTCGAGACTCTGGCCGCAGCCCTCGCGGAACCCCGCGACACGGTGGAAGACGTGTACGAGCCTTACCTGTTGCAACAGGGCTTTCTGGGGCGCACCCCGCGCGGCCGTGTAGCGACGAAGAAGGCCTACCATCACCTGGGGCTCCAGGAGCCGACCAACAGACGCCAGGGCAGTCT
>CBFGRJ010000509.1:0-4696 GCA_965651135.1 uncultured Myxococcales bacterium | reverse complement strand
GAACACCAGCGGCTTTTTGCTGCGCGCCTGGGGCCACTCGAGATCGTCGACGCCGCCGCTGCCCGGCAATCCCATCATAGGGGGCGGCGCTGCTGGGGCCGGCATGGCAGGTGCGGCGCCAAAGCCAGTGGCGGCAGGCGCAGCGAGGGCAGCGGGGCTGGGTGAAGCCACCGGCGCCAACCCCGCCGCAGGCGGAACACCGGCAGGGGCGACGGGCGGCGCGCCAAAAGGAGCCCTTGCCCCGGCGCCGACGCCCAGGGCTTGAGGGGCAGGCGCCATCGGGGGAGCGGCGGGTGGTGCCGCGGGCCTCGCCGGCGCGGCGGGCGGCGCTGCGAACGGGTCGTTGAGCGAAGGCGGTGCAGCCACGATGGGCGCGCTCGCCAAATCTGCGAAAGGGTCGGCGCCCTTGTCACCATCCTCGATCAATCGCGCAGAGGTCACGACTTCGTCGTTGTCGTTGTCTTCGGGTCGCGACTTCTTGGGTGGAGCAGGAGGTCGGCTCGCTGGTGATCCGATCGAGGCACGGCTCGACAGCGGCCCCAGTGGCGGTAGAGGCGCCGCCTCCGGAACGCTTGGCAAGCCTTTCCCGGATGTGGGCGCCTGGAGCGGCGGCGGGCCTGGCTTTTGTACCGGCTCCGCCTCGACGAAGCCCCGGAGCTCTTTCACGTCACGGATCGCCAGCCAATCCGGCATGTTGTCGTGCCAGACCAGCGTCTGGCCGTCGATCGCTCCGTTTTCGATCTCACGTGCGATTTCTTCGGTGGTCAGCTCGCGGTGCTCGCTTTCACCGTAGTCGACTGCCCACAGCATCGAGTCTTCGGCCTCGAAGGTAGGGACGGACTGGCGACCCGTACCCGTTACGGCAGGGAGGGGCGTCGGTTGTTTGGGGCTACTCGGCGTCGCCGGTTTCACCACAGGCGCTGCCGGAGCGCGGACCTGGGCCCCAGCACCCGAAGCGGCCTTGGGGGACGTGCGGCCGCCCGCGCC
Organism: uncultured Myxococcales bacterium; assembly: GCA_965651135.1. Lineage (GTDB taxonomy): Bacteria > Myxococcota_A > Polyangia > Polyangiales > Polyangiaceae > JAICQQ01. The sequence goes on along the minus strand of CBFGRJ010000509.1, from coordinate 3,709 downwards.
CAGGCCCGACGCTGCCGGTTTCAAGGCATCTGCGCGGCGTTTACTGGTGAGCGGCTGCGCTAACGCCGAGGAGGGTTTTCGATTCTTGAGCTCGGCGCCAGCGTCGGCGCGCAAGGCTCGCGTGGCCGCTGGCTTGGTCGGTGACGAAATCAGCCCCTGATGGGTGGAGGCCTTGGGCGCTGCTTTTCCCAAGCCAGCGGCACTGACCTTGGCTGAAGGCGCGGGCGCGGCCTTTCTCGGTGAAGGGGTTTCCGCGGCCTTGCTCATGGGACTGCTAGCGGCTTTGCTCGTGACATTGCCCAGCACGCCTTTTGGCGTGGTGCCCGCTTTGGAACTTGCCAGGCTCTTGGCCACAGGAGCTGGCCCCACCTTGAGCTCGCCTGGTTTTTTGGCACCGCTCGCTGGTGAGCCCGCTACTGAGCCAGGAGGTGACTTGACAGCTTGCTCGGGGGCAGCGGGTTCCCCCTTGGGCGGCGGCACCGATGAAGCAGTGGCCGTGCGCTCCTTGGTGCCGTCGACACGGATCGCGGCACCACACGACTTGCACTTGATGGTGACTTGCTTTCCGCGAACCTTGCGGTCGTAGACTTCTTCGGAAATCGAGAACGACTTCTGGCAGTCGCCGCACTTGATGGGGAAAGCCACTAAAATCTACATTACACGGTCTTTAGCCTAGATAGAAACGCTGGGAGGTGCTTTCGTCGGTTTGTTCGCCCGTGGCGCGAGGCCACGCCGGCGTCCGCCGCGAATTTTGGGCTTTCGGAAAACTTTTCCATCTTCGTGAAACGCGAATCAGGAAAAAACGGCGTCTATTTGCGGAGTTGCATGCCGGTGGGGGACCGCCTTAGGCCCAGCCGTAGGCGCGCCTCGCTGGGCGTTAGGGTGCTGGCTCTGGCAGGCATCCTGAGCTGCGCCAGCACCGATCGGCCGAACACTCGCGCCGCAGCTCCCACCCAGCCGACTCGGAGCGCAGCGACCCAAGCATCCGTCAGCCAGACACCTTCGGGCCCACCAACGCAGACGCAGACGCGCGGCGCACGAGCGGGTGAATTCAACCTGGCACCGATTGCACGACTGGAAGAGCAGGACACCGAATACCCGTGGGGCGTGGTGCATTCGCCCATCACCGAAGGCATCGTCGCTCGGCTACGCCAGCTGGAGGCGGAGCACCCAGATCTGAGACGAGACCGTTTTATCAAGGTGGGCGACTCCATGACGCGAAGCCCGAAGTTTTTGGCGTGTCTGGCGGACTCGACGCCACCCGCGGACCCAGCGCTTCGCGCAACGTTGGACGCCTTGCGCGCCTCGGGTATCGACCTGTTCCGGAGAGAGAGCTTGAGTGCAGAAAATGGCTGGAGCGCCTGGCAGCCCCTGGCGGGCAATCCCCCGCCGCTGCTGCGTGAGCTGGCGGCGGTGGGGGGCCGCTTCGCGCTGGTCATGCTGGGGACGAACGACATCGAAACCAGCCGCGTGACGACGTTCGCCCGGCGCTGGATGAGGCTCATCGATAGCCTGCTGAAGCGAGGGGTCATCCCCTTGGTGTCCACCATCCCCGAACGGCGCGATCGGCTCGAATCCCGAATCAAGGTGCCTCGCTTCAATGCCGCCATCCGCGCGATCGCTCAGGATCGCCAAGTGCCCTTGGTGGACTTGCACCAAGCTCTCAGTGGCTTGCCGGGTGAAGGACTCACCAGCGACGGGATTCACCCGAGCGTGCTGCGCGTGCGTGGATTGGTCGAAGCTTGCGACTTTGGCCCGCGGGGCTTGCAGCACGGGTTCAACGTGCGCAACCTCGTCTCGCTCGAAGCCTTGCATCGGGCTCGCAGCGCACTCGAGGGCGATTGGGTCGAGCCGGCACCGATTTCGAAGCACAACGCGCTGCCCAGTGTGCGGCGGCTCGCGCTAAAAGACGCAGATTCGCCCTCCGCCGCCATGAGCTTCGAGCTTACGGAAACGACGCGCGTCGAAGTATTGGCCCTATCGGCAGCTCGGGCGCAGCCACTCGGCATCACCCTATGCAGCGAGGGCGACAGGGTTCCCTGCAAACGCGCAGCGCAGGGATTTCTTCGCACGCTGCCATTGCCCAAAGGAAACTATTCGCTGGTGGTCTCGGGGCCGGCTGGGCGGGCACTGGTGGCGTTGTTGCGTGGGCGCAGTGGCGGGTCATAGTCGTTGAGCCGAGCATGACGGAAACGACGCACGAAACGCCGGGTTGGTCCCAAGGGCGGGTAGTCTCGCGCCAACAGTGGGCGCCCGGCCTAGTCACCCTGCGCCTGGACGCGCAAACCGAACCCTTCGAGGCGGGACAGTTCTTCAACCTGGGGCTCTACGTGAAGGGGGAGCTCATGCGGCGCGCCTACTCCGCGGCGTCGGCGCCGGGCGCCGAGCTGGAGTTTTTCGTCGCGCGCGTGGACGACGGCGAATTCTCACCTGCGCTGTTCGCACTCGACGAGCAAAGCTCGATCTGGGTCGAGAAGAAGCCTCAGGGGTTCTTCACGTTGCGCTACGTGCCCGACTGCGAAAATCTCTGGTTGATTGCCACCGGGACGGGGCTCGGACCCTTCGTGTCCATGCTGCGCAGCGGCGAAGTCTGGCCGCGCTTTCGTCGGGTGATCGTGGTGCATGGGGTGCGCGATGCGTCGCAGCAGGCTTATCAAGAGGAGTTGGCGACGCTCGCGCGAGAGCACGCTCTGAAAGTCGTGACCTGTTTCAGCCGTAGCGCGGCGCCACCTGGCGAGGTGAGCGGGCGTGTGACTCAGGCGCTCGCCAGCGGCGAGCTGGAGGCGGCCGCTGGTGTCGTTATTTCGCAAGAGCACTCGCACCTCATGCTTTGCGGCAACCCCGCGATGGTGGCGGACATGACTACATTGCTCAAAGCGCGCGGCCTATCCAAACATCGCGTGCGCAAACCAGGTCACATCACCACGGAAAAGTATTGGTGACTCCGGCTGATTTCAAAACGCCACGCCCAGACTGAACGTGAACGACAAGACGACGGGATGAAAGGGCGACGATAGCGAGTAGACTTCGGGCCTCGAGCTGGTGACGAGCTCTAGATCGCGACAGCGCTTGGTGACGATGCGCCCGGTCGGAGTCACGTCTTCGACGCAACGACCCTTCTTGTTGAGCTCGGCGCCGAGTTGAAGGGTGCTCCCGATGATGAAGGCGCCGTAGCGCGAATAGCTGCCGAACTCTCCGAGCAGCTGGCGCTCGACGAACGAAGCTTCGTCCAGCGGCTGCGAGTGTTCGTCCTTGCTTCTGTAGCTGTACGAATAGTTCGTCAAAATGGCGCGCAGCACGTAGCCCTTGAGCGGCTTGCCGCCGAGCCAAAAGCCAACCCCGAACGAGGCACCCGACATAGCGCCCCAGCCATTCGAGTGCTGAGTCACGCTGTCGGGGAGCCCCTGCATCATGTTGATGGTCGGTGGCGCGCTGGCGGTCACGAAGATCGGCACCACTTGCAGAGTGATGAAGCTCCACAGCTGGACCTCCATCTCGAGCGGCAGGCGGCCTTCGAGCAGCCAATGCAGGGGATCGGCTCTCAAGGAGAAATCGGGAATAGGGCCGGGGTCCGGCTGTCGCTTCGGGGGAGGTGGAGGTGGGGGCTCGTAGGTCGAGTACCCCCGTTGCTGTGGATACCCCTGTTGCTGCGGGTACCCCTGTTGCTGCGGGTACCCCTGTTGCTGCGGGTACCCCTGTTGCTGCGGGT
>CBFGRJ010000508.1:0-4720 GCA_965651135.1 uncultured Myxococcales bacterium | reverse complement strand
CAACGCGAAGATCTGCGCGCGGAATCCGCACCAAATCTCCGACCAAAACCCCAGTGCCGGGCGCGGCGCGACGCCGAGCGCCCGTTCCCTCAGGCCAATGATCTTCTCGAGCGCCGGCCCGGCCAAGGGCGGGGTGAGCGCCAAAGCCACGAAAACCCCGACCACGAACACTCCCAGCGTGAGCAGTCCGGAGGCTCCCAGCCAAGCGGTTTGACCCCAGCGGCTCGACGACTCCGGCATGCGTGAGGCGATCGACGGAAAGACAAGCTCGATGGTCGACCAAGTCAGCAGGGCCAACAGAGCGCTCAACAGCGCTGCAGGGACCGCGGCGTAGGGCCAGCTGGTTGGCGTGCGAATCAAGAATTCGAAGCCGCGAAACAGCGTGCCCACGCCGGTCGTGAAGCTTGGTCTGGGTGCGGATGGGCGCTCGGCGGTCGGGAGCATTGCGTGATTCGATGCGAGACCGGGCCTATGGTTCCATCGAACGAAACGCGTGTCGATTGCTGTCGTGCCTGGGTAGCAGTATGCAGGTGGGCATGGCTGGATCCAAAGTCAAGCGCGGCCGGACGTCGACGCGACAAGGCGCGTCCAAGCGCTCCAAGGGCTCGAAGCGCGCAACAGGGGCACAGGGGGGTCAGGCGTCCAAGCGCGCAAGTGCCGAGAGCCGCGAGGCCGCGCGCATGGTTCAGAAACTTCGAGAGCAGGGTATCGTCAGGGCAAAGATTGGTGGCTTCGATCTGGACGGCTTGCTGCGCGGCAAGTACGTGTCGCTGGACAAGCTCGAGTCGGCGCTCTCCAAAGGGTTTGGCTTTTGCGACGTCATTTTCGGATGGGATGTCGCCGATGCGCTCTACGACAGATCCCGAGTCACCGGGTGGCATACGGGGTACCCTGACACGCATGCCGTGCTCGACCCCGCCACGGAGCGCCGCATCCCCTGGGAACCTGGAGTCGTGGCCATGCTGTGCGACTTTCAGGATGGCGAGGGGAATCCCCATCCAGCCTGCCCGCGCTCGCTGTTGAAACGCATCGTCGAACGCGCTCTTGGTTTGGGCTTCACGCCGAAAGTGGGCGTCGAATTCGAGTTCTTCTTGTTCCGCGAAACCCGCGAGTCGCTGCATGCCAAGCACTTTCAGGAGCTTCAACCTCTCGATCCGGGCATGTTCGGCTACAGCTGGCTGAGGACGGGCCAGGATGCCGAGTTGATGCGGGACCTGCTCGAAGGGTTGGCTGGCTTCGGGCTCGACATCGAGGGCCTTCACACCGAGACAGGACCGGGAGTTTACGAAGCAGCGCTCGCCGCGTGCGACGCGCTCGAAGCCGCCGACCAGGCGTCGCTCTTCAAGACCGCCGTCAAGCAGATCGCTCACAGGCGCGGCCTTTCGGCGAGCTTCATGGCCAAATGGAGTACCGCTTACCCAGGCTGCAGCGGGCACTTGCACGAGAGCCTCTGGAAGCAGGGAACCAACGCCTTTTACGATCCGCGAGCAGAGTGGACTATGTCGTCCACGATGCAGCACTACATCGCGGGACAACTGGCACTGATGCAAGAATTGACCTTGATGATGTCGCCCACCATCAACAGCTACAAGCGTTACGTTCCCGGTCTATGGGCACCCTTGATCACGTCGTGGGGTGTCGAAAATCGTACGTGCGCCTTGAGAGTCATCGGGCCGGGAGACCCCAAAGCGATGAGAGTGGAGCATCGCCAGGGCGCTGCCGACATCAACCCTTATGTCGCCATTGCCGCAAGCGTCGGCGCGGGCCTATGGGGTATCGAGCAGCGCCTCGCGCCTCCTGAACCCATTCGGGGGGACGCGGGGACCACGGGGCCTGGTCAGCTTCCCAGCTCGCTGCGCGACGCTCTGGCACGATTCGAAGCGAGCCGTGCGGCTCGCGAGCTGTTCGGTAGCGAATTTTGCGAGCACTACGCCATGACCCGGGAGTGGGAGGCGCGAGCCTACGAACATGCCGTGACGGATTGGGAATTGGCGCGATACTTCGAAAGTATATGACCCATTCGATCTGGAGTTTTCCCACCCGCATCGTGTTCGGTGCCGGCGCCGTGGGCTGCCTCGGCAGTGAAGCGATCGCGGTCGGTTGCCGCCGCCCGCTGATCGTGACCGATGCAGGCGTGGTGAAGGCTGGGCTAGCGGAGCGGGTGGCAGGCGAGCTCGCTGCCGCGGGGCTCGAGGTGGCGCGCTTCGAGGGCATCCACGAAAATCCAAGCGAGAGCGACATCGCCGATGGTCTTTTGGCGTACCAGGCGCATGGAGCCGACGGCGTCGTGGCGCTGGGAGGCGGCTCTCCCCTGGATGCAGGCAAGCTCATCGCCTTGCGGGCCGTCACGGAGCGACCTTTCGAACAGCTCGACGACGCTTTGGGTGGGGATCGCTACGTCCCCGACAACGTGCCTCCCATCGTCGCCGTACCCACCACCGCCGGCACGGGGAGCGAAGTCGGGCGATCGGGTGTGGTGACGGTGAAGTCGAGCGGGCGAAAAACGGTGATCTTTTCTCCACGTTTGCTAGCGCGCGTGGCGATCCTCGATCCGGAGCTGACGCGCAGCATGCCGCCGCACGTGACGGCGGCCACCGGTTTCGATGCGTTGACGCATTGTATCGAAGCCTATCTGGCCCTGGGTGATCATCCGATGGCGGACGCCGTCGCACTCGCCGGCATCGACCTCGTCGCCCGGCACCTCGAACGAGCGGTGAAGCAGGGAGACGACCTCGAGGCCCGGGGTGCCATGATGAAGGCAGCGATGATGGGCGCCGTAGCGTTCCAAAAGGGGCTCGGCGCCTGTCACTCCCTGGCCCATCCGCTCTCGAGCCAGCACGGGCTGCACCATGGATTGGCCAACGCCTTGTGCCTACCCGCAGTCATCCAGTTCAACGAGGCCGTGGTCCCGGACAAGGTGCGGCACATCGGTTTGCTGCTGGGCGCCGAACCTGCACCGGGGGCATGTGAGCGCGCTCTCCAAAAGTTGCGAGCCGCCCTGGGCTTGCCCAACGGGTTGTCGGCAGCATCCGTAGGGGCAGAAGCCCTTCCTCGACTTGCCGAGCTTGCGCTGCAAGACGCCTGTCATCGAAGCAATCCGCGTCCCTGCAGCGAAGCCGATTTGCTGGCGCTGTATCGGGCGTCCCTCTGAGCGACGCGCGATACGCACTCGACCACCTCGTACCGAGGGCAGATTGTCGTACCGAGAGCAGACTGTCGCACCGTGTGCAGGCTCTCGGCACATCCTGCCCGCTTTCGTTCGAGCGCTGTGTCGAAGACTTGGCCCAGTCGCTATGACACTGCGATCGGTGGTGGCTCCGGGGCATAAGGCGAAAAGCCCCGTTTCGATCATTCCACCGCGCTTGGCACAACTTTCGCTCGATACGAGCGTATTGGATTTCGCCCCCATGGCACGTCGACCCCGCCGCTCTCGCATTCAGATCAAACAACCCGCTCTGGGTGAGAGCAGGCCCGATCAGCTGTTGGTGCGGCGAGCCCAGCGGCACCGCCGTCGCGGCGAACACCGCCAAGCCATGCTCGCGCTGCGTGAGGCTTGCCAACACAGCGGGCAGAGCCCGCGCCTCTGGACCTTGTACGGCGTGGCATGCGTGCGCGTGCGGCGGTTGGACGATGCCCGACAGGCGTTTCGCCAAGCGCTCTGGCTACGCCGGCGAGCGCACGACGACAGCCGCGCCCAAGTGCTGGAGAGGCTCATCGAACAGCTCGACGGCCCCGCCAGCGTGCGCTTGCCCCTGCGTGCGGCCTCGGCCCGTCACTTTTAGGCGGCACCCTCTCAGCTGGCGCTGGCGCTGGTGTCAGCCGGCGTCAGCGCGCCTCAGCTGGCCTCTGGCCTCTGTCAGCTGCCGGTTCCGTAGGAGGCAACGGTTCGGGAACCTCACGCCAGGCAAGCCCCGCCCTGGCGAACGAACGCAGCGTGTTGCGGATGCAAAACGGGCAAAACCACCCCACATGGAACACCCCGTTGCTGCCGAGCAGATTGGCCGGCGCGGTCTCCGGGCGCTCTGAACGATGGCGCTGAGCCCTGCCCGCGAGAACCCGCAACCCTTCGGTAACGTCGGCTTCTAGCTTGGCTTGGCACTCACAGACCGAACGGACCGTAGCAATTTTCATGACGGCCTCGTTTATCCTTGCCTTTCAGGCCGGTCAAGGGCCCCCGAGGTCCGAGACGTGCGGCTTGCCAAGTCCCGGGCCGCCGAGTAATAAATGGGGCGATACGAAGCCCTTCGCGGGAGTAGCTCAGTTGGTAGAGCACGAGCTTCCCAAGCTCGGGGTCGTGGGTTCGAGCCCCATTTCCCGCTCAAAGAAGGCCCCTTCAAAAGAGGGGCTTTCGTCATTTGGAGGGTCCAGCGAACCAGGAACCGACCACGGGGCGGGCCACAAGTTGTGGCTCGTCGACCTCAGCCTGGTCAACGTCACCTCTGACGCTGAGTGGGGCGCTCGGGTAGTCGAGGGTCTGCGGGTGCTGTCATGAGGCGGTGCTTCAGCCGGCTGGCGTGGCTCGCGTGGGTGGTGATGCCCGCGTGCCTGGGAGAGGTCACGAGCGAGGCGCCCCTGGAGCTGGAGGCCGACTACTTCACCGGCGTCACCTGCACCACCCCAGCCGTGCTCAGTTTCGAGCCCCGGAGCCGGGCCAGGTCGTTTGGATCGACGGGGTCAAGCATGTGATTGCTGGCGCCTTCGTCCACCCATGGGTGCTCGA
>CBFGRJ010000507.1:0-4734 GCA_965651135.1 uncultured Myxococcales bacterium | reverse complement strand
CGCCACATGCACGGCTTCGGCTCGCACACCTACTCGTTCTGGAACGTGAAGGGCGGCACGTTAGTTCCTCCCCGCCGCTGAAAGCAAGCGTCTGCAGCATGCTCCGCCGAAAGACCATACGGCGGCGCCGGCGCTCGTTGGACGAGCTTTGGTGCAATTGCCATCTCGGCGGGCACGAAGCCGTTGCCGAAGACCCAGTCGAGCGCCTGGTTACCGTTGTCGAACCATTCACTGCGACCATCGGCCAATGACACTTCCACGGCCCCGCTAGCCATTCGGCTATAGCTCGCCCAGCGGATGTGGGGCAACGCCTCCTCCTCGAGCCACCACTCGTGGGCTACGACTCTGAGCGCCGCGCAGAGGCTCAGGTTTAAGAGGAGCGCTTGCACGTAGCCGACCAGCCACAAAAAGCCCAGCACGGCCGTGGCCACCAAAGCTGAGGCAGCAGCCTTGCACTGGCAGCTGCGTCCGGGTAAGGCAGCAGTGCCTTCACGACCTGCGGACGAAACGCGGTCAGACCCCACCAGACTGCGATCGCAAGGTGGCTCGCCAAGCACGGTCTCGCGCCGCAACCTCCTCCCCAGCCGCCCGCACGCGTGCCGCTCGGACAGCTCGCGTTGCCGTTTGGGTGAGCGATGACACGTGCCAGCGCCCACTGCTCGGCGTTCACACCTGCGCCGCTCTCGCGACCTGCCTCCTGGGTTCGGAGAAAACGCCCGGCTCGCCCTGAATCTGCCCCATCGCCTTGCTGCGGCGCCCAGACGCCTGGGTCGAGCTGTCCCAGTCCTTGCGTTCACGCCGTGATCCGGCCCCGTCAGCAAGCGAAAACCAGGATTCATACCTCCTTGGCGCTTTCCTGAAGCGCCATGCCCAGGTCAGCGCCGAGTTGTTGTTGAACGACGATCGCCGCATCCTCGTCGCCGCGCCGTCTTACCTGAAGGCGCGCGGGCGTCCGCTCGTGCCGAAAGATCTACGCGCGACCACGATTGCCTGTTCCACGGGGACACGAACGCCGCCGCGGTCTGGCGCTTCGCCCGGGGCTCCGCGGTTCGAGGGCGGTTCGCCACGAACAACAGCGAGGCCGCGCTGTGCATGGCGCGCGGCGGCCTCGGCGTGGCGCTGCTGGCGGATTGGCTCGTGACGGGATCTGAAGCGCGGCCGACTGCTCCCGCTGCTCGAGGATTTCGCCATGCCGACTGCGCCCGTGTTCGCACTGAGTCCACCGGGCAGGTTCGCGTCGACGAGGGCGCTCATCGATCGCCTGACTACGGCGCTCACGCGTAGGCTCCCGTCGTGCGTGCTGGAGTAAGTACATGTTGAACGCTCATCTTCGTCCCATCATGGGGTAGCTTCACCGGCCTGGTGCTTCGGGCGGCCCGAGCACGCGCTCACCCATCGAGCGCTTGCCGCACCTTCCGCGTGAGGTCAGCCGCAGTGAACGGCTTGCCGATGAAGTTGACGCCCGGGCCTACGACAGCGGCGGAATAGCCGGACATGTACAGTATCTTGAGCTCCGGGTAGCGCGACTGCAGACGCTGGGTCAACTCACGACCGCCCATCCGTGGCATCACGAAGTCGGTGATCAAGAGCCGCACATCCTGCCCGTGTTCGCTTTGCGCCAGCGCTTCCTCGCCGTTCGAGCACGCCATCACCTGGTAGCCCGCGGCGCTCAAAATGCGCGCTGCCACGCGGCGTACCGCCTCGTCGTCCTCGACGAGGAGCACCGTCTCGGTGCCGCCGGTGGCCACGGGCTCGGCTCGAGCAGCGCGCATGGTCGGCGTTTGCCACACGCGCGGCAGATACACCCTGAAGGTGGCTCCGTGGCCCGGCTCGCTGTACACCCCTACGTTCCCGCCACTCTGCATGATGATTCCATGAACGATCGACAGACCCAAGCCCGTGCCCTTGCCGAGCTCCTTGGTCGTAAAGAACGGCTCGAAAATACGCTCGCGCGTCGTCTCGTCCATACCGCACCCCGAGTCTGAAATACTCAAGAGCACGTACGACCCCGGGGTCACGCCGACGTGCTGCTCCGCGTAGGCCTCGTCGATCTCTACGTTCGTCGTTTCTACGGTCAGCCTGCCGCCGTCGGGCATCGCGTCCCGAGCATTGACCGTGAGGTTCATGATCACTTGCTCGAGCTGGGCTGGGTCGGCCATTGTATTGCCGAGGTCTGGCGCCAGGCGAGCCACGAACTCGATGTCCTCTCCGAGCACGCGTCGCAGCATGCCTTCGATGCCCGCAAACACGCCGTTCAAGTTCACGACCTCGGGTTCGAGCACCTGTTTGCGACTGAACGCCAGCAGCTGGCGCGTGAGCGCAGCGGCGCGCTGGCCTGCATTTTGGATGGCTTCGAGGTCCGCGCGCAGCGGACTTTCTTCCGATAGCTCGCCCAGAGCGAAGTGACTATGGCTCAAGATGACCGTGAGCAGGTTGTTGAAGTCGTGCGCCACACCACCCGCGAGCCGCCCGATGGACTCGAGCCGCTGCGCGGCCGCGAGCTGTTTCTCCAAATCGACACGTGCGGACTCGGCGTGTCGATAGTTTTGGAGCGTTTCTTGGAGCTCGCGCACCTTCTTGGTCAGCTTGCGAACGAGCGCGTCGTTGTGCTCGCGCAGCGAGTTCTGCTCTTCTTCCGGCGTGGATCGCTGCACACGGCTCGGCGCTCGCTCGAGCACACCAGCCACCTCGGCGAGCAGCACGTCGACCTTCTGGGGCTTCACCAAGAAGCAATCGGCACCGAGATTCCGCGCCAGTCGCTCGTCTTTGGCATCCGTATAGGTGGCCGTATACACCATGAAAGGCACGTCTCGCAGCTCGGCATCCTGCTTCCAGCGCCGGCACAGCTCGAAACCGTCCATCACCGGCATCAACAGGTCCGAAATGATGAGATTCGGGGGTGTCTTTTGGGCCAGCTCGAGCGCCTCGGCACCGTTGGTGCACACGTCGACTTCGTAACCATGCCCCCGCAGCAGCGACGCCAGCATGTAGCGGTTCTGTTCGACGTCATCGGCAACGAGGATGCGTGTCATGGTGAAGCTGCTTGCTTTGCCTGGTTCAGAAGCTCTTCGACCTGGTCGGCGAACGTGGTGGGATCGATGGGCTTCTCGATGTATCCGCTGCAGCCGGCAGCCAGGGCTCGCTCACGGTCGCCCGGCATGGCATACGACGTCAAGGCGACTATCGGAGTGCCACATAGCGCGGGGTGGTTGCGCAAGGCGCGCGCCACTGCATAGCCATCCATGACGGGAAGCTGAATGTCGAGGAGAATCAGCTCGCTGGGGTTCGTCAGCGCGGCGTCGATCCCACTTTTGCCGTCGCGGGCCCAAGTCACCTCGTGGCCCCGCGCACGCAGAATGTAGCTCACGAGATAGAAGTTCTGCTCGTTGTCTTCGATGTACAAGATCTTCGCGGTCATTCTGCTGCCCCCGCCTTGACGGGCAAGTCGAACCCGAAGGTGCTGCCTTTGCCCCATTGACTATTCAACCAAAGCGTACCGCCGAGCATTTCGACCAGACGCTTGCTGATCGACAGGCCGAGCCCCGTACCTTCGTGGCTGCGGTTCAAGCCGGTGTTCAGCTGTGAGAACGGCTGGAACAGTTTGGACTGATCCTGCGCCTTGATGCCTATGCCGGTATCGTTCACGCGGATGCTGAGTTGCTCGCCTTTGAGCGCAACCTCGACGTGGACGCGCCCCTCGTCGGTAAACTTGATGGCGTTGGAAAGCAGATTCAGCAGCACTTGTTCGACACGCCGACGATCGCTGTGGATAATCCCGATGGATGGCTCCAGGTCGACCGCCAGCTCGAGCCCCTTTTTCTCTGCCTGTGGGCGCACCGCTGCGACGGCTCGCTCGACTACTGCACGCACATCCATGGCATCGACGACCAGCTCGAGTTGCCCCGCTTCGATCTTCGACAGGTCGAGCACGTCGTTGATCAGCGCCAAAAGGTGGCTGGCGCTGTCGCAGACCATACGCATCTGCTTGGACTGCTCGGCGTTGAGTGGCCCGGGCAGCTCTTGCAGCAAAATGCCCGAAAACCCGATGATCGAATTGAGCGGCGTGCGCAGCTCGTGTGACATGGTGGCCAAGAAGGCGGACTTCATGCGGTCTGCGGACTCGGCTGCTTCTTTGGCGACAGCAAGCTCCGCCAGGAGCTGACGCTGTTTGAGATCGCTGGCTTGCAGCCGAGCCGTGGTCCGGCGCAAGGTGACGATCCAGACCAATGTGAGCAGCAGCACAGCGCCCGAACCCAGGGCCGCCCACTTCAACCACGGTGGCAGCGTGGGCCGCGACTCCGCACCCGTCCAGCGTTGAAGCGAGGCATAGTAGGCGGAGCCAGGGTCTTCTTTGAGCCGCTTCAGCTCCTCGTCGATGGCGTTCAGCAGAGCGGGATTGCCCGTTTTCGGCGCCGCGAAGTACAGTCGTGAAGGGCTGAAGATGATGGCGGTGTCCACGAGCCCCAGCTCCTTCGCGTGAAGGACGCCATAGTAGCGGTTTGTCACGACGGCATCGGCGCGCCCGTCGCTCACCGCGCGAAACGCTGCCTCGTAGTCCGGCGAGGGGACGAGCATGACCTTGATCCCGAAGCCTTCGACCATCGCTTCGAGCTGCCGCTGCTGGATGGAACCGCCCAGCACCGCGACCCGGTGCCCTTCGAGATCCGGAAGCGACCTGATGGGAGTTCCGCGCCGCACGTAGACCTGAGCCCAACTCGAAAGCACCGGCTCTCG
>CBFGRJ010000506.1:0-4747 GCA_965651135.1 uncultured Myxococcales bacterium | reverse complement strand
GATAACCCTGCTGTGGCGGATAACCCTGCTGTGGCGGATAACCCTGCTGTGGCGGGTAACTCTGCGGCGGCGGATAGCCCTGCTGTGGCGGGTAACCTTGCGCGGGTGGATAACCCTGCTGTGGCGGGTACCCCTGCGGGGGCGGATAGCCTTGCGGGGGGTAGCTCTGGGGTGGCGGCGCCGTCTGACCCCATGCCGATGGGATCGAGCAGAGTAGCGCTAGCGCGAACACGTTCAGGTACGATCGACAACGCACGTCAGGTCCACTCCGGTTTCAAGGGTCGAGCCAAGAGATCCGAAACAGCACTCAGCACCTGTTTGCCTTCGAAGAGCACCTGGTACACCTCCTCGCAAATGGGCAAGTCCACCGAGTGGACTCGAGCCAACTCGTGCACCGCCTGCGCCGTAGCATAGCCCTCGGCAACTCCGCCCAGTCGTTCTAGGGCCTCCAGCGGACTGTGGCCACGCCCTACCAACGCGCCCAGGGTTCGATTGCGGGATACATCGTAGCTAGACGACAGGATCAAGTCGCCCAGACCGGACAGCCCGGCCAGCGTCTGAGCGCGGCCGCCCAGCGCCAGAGCCAGTCGCGTCATTTCGGCGAGCCCGCGCGTGATCAGAGCGGCCTGCGCGTTATACCCAAACCCGAGTCCGGCGCAGGCACCGGCTGCGATGGCGATCACGTTTTTGAGCGCCCCCCCTACCGCGACGCCGATGGGATCATCGCTGGTATAAACGCGGAGTCGCTCGGTCGCGAGCAACGCTTGGACAGCCTCGGCCAAGGGTAGACTGTTGGCGGCGGCGACGAGATTGGTGGGAACGCCCGCCGCGACTTCCTTGGCAAAGCTCGGCCCCGAAAGGTGCACCGCACTCTGACCATAGTCGGGCCCCAACACCTCTGCGATCACTTGATGCATCAGCAGGTTCGTGCCCACCTCGATTCCCTTGCAGGCGCTGATCAGTCGCGCTCCCGGCTGGAGCTCGGATCGAGCGTGCTCGAGCGTGGATCGCATGGCCTGCGCGGGCACTACCAGAAGCACCCAGCTCGCTTGGCCAAGCGCCTCGCGGTAGCTGCTGGTCACGTGAACCTGAGGGCCTAGCACCACGCCGGGCAACAGCGCGTTGACGCGGTCGCGCTCTAGCTGAGCGGCATGCTCCGGCTCCCAGCTGTGCAGCCAGACCGGTTGGTCTTTCGCGGCCAACGTGGTGGCCAGCGCCGTTCCCCAAGCTCCGGCTCCCAAAATGGCAATGCTCACGGCTCGAGGTAATTCCGCAGGACCACCGTTGTCAACCCGTCAAGCGCGCTTCATTTGCCGTGCCACCCAGTGAGCTGCACGCGACTCGAGCCCGCCATCGCATTTTTGGCTATGCTGCGCGCATGTCCAAACGAGTTTTCTCGGTGCTTGCGAGCATGGCTCTGGTCGCGCTGTCGTGGGGATGCTCCAACAAAGAAACTTTGGCGTTCGCTGTGGTCGCCGATGGAGTCATCAACGACCCCGCCAACAAGTCGCTACGTTTCGACCTTTTGAAATTCGGACTGGACCAGTTTTGCTTCGAAATGACCAACCGTGGCGCGCCCCTCAAGCTCGGCGACGAGATGCCTGTCGCCGGCCGCTTTTTCGCAGCCAGCTGCCAACACCAGATCTTGGATGCCGGCGAGAGGAAATCGTTGGTCGTGCAATACAGCGGCACAGGCTATGGTTGGACGAACGTGAGCGGTCGCATCGGCTTCGAAGCATCCGGCCTGGTCGAGTACGCTCCGGATTTTCAGCTACACGATGGCGCCATGTACATCTATTTCAAGCCCGAGGACATCGAGGCGTCGTCTTTCAAGACTCTGATGGTCGAAAGCACATTGGCCCAGACCGGCATGCAGATGACGAACATCGACCCCGACGACGTAGGGACGAAGATCGTTCAAGGCCAGCTCAAGCGGGGCTTCACCGTGATACGCTACAGCGCGAGTGGAGAAACCGACTTCAGCATGGGATTCATCCCCAAAGGGGAAAAACCTGAAAAGCCCTACTACGTGGAAAGCACGAACCGCGTGAGCCTCGTGAACAACCGAACGGAGGTTCACACGGGGCAGCAGGACTATGTCGGCGCCTTCGAGGTCAAAGACGAAGAGGTCTTGTTCTTCACGGGTCAGCTCGACGGAACCGCGGCCATCGACGTCGCTTTGGTCTCCAAGGCGGGTGGTTCTCAGATGATCGACCAGTACGTCCGGGCGCCGGGAGCTGCGGTCCTGGGTATGCCGCCGCTCTTGCAAGAGCGTGTCGAGCAAGGGCAGCTCTGGCAGCGCTCCATCAGACTGCCCCCTGGCGCCTACATGCTCGTCTTCGACCACAGCGATCGGCTGGGCACCACCACACCACCCGCTAGGCCAGCGGACTCACCAGCCCACCTCAGCTACCTGGTTCAGCGTGGTGAAGCGGACTGAGCCCGGTACCCTGACCGCCGGTCCGAACAATCCGAAACGGCCCATCGGCCATGCATGCTCCCAGTATGCAGCCGCCTCTCCAGTCTGTGCGCAGCGATCTGGGGCAGCAGGTTGCCCGTTGCGTTCTCGCCAGGTAAAAGGGCCACTTCAAGTCGGCCGTTGAGCCCAGCTTCGTGGATACTAAGTACTACCGATTCATCTTCTGGCCGCTTTGGTTCGTTATCGTTCCACTGGCGTTGGCACTGGTGACGCTGGTGCTGCTGATCCCGGGCGAGGGCGACTACTCCGCCAACGCCATCCGCGTTTGGATCGGTGAGCAAAAAGTCCCCGCCGCCATCGTCCTGTTTACCCTCTACGAACTGGTCCTGAATCACTTCCGGCATTCGCTGCCATTTGCCAGCAAGCTGAGCTCGGGAGTTCAGGCGGGGCTCTCCGCTGAAACGCGCCGCGCTTATGAGCACGCCGGTCACCTGTTGGACGAGGCCCACCGCATCATGAGGCGCAACAAGCGCGCCATCACTCGCGACGTCCCGGCACCCGCCCGTGAACAACTCGCGCAATCACTCGCCGAGCTGCGCGCAACGATGAAGCGGGAACCCTTCGACGAGAGCGACTTCACCCAGCGCTACCAAAAGGCCAACGACATGGTGGCAAAGCACCTGGGCCGTTGGCAGCGCGGGGAGCTGCGCGAATATGCCGAGTCGATTCTCATCGCCGTAGGTGTTGCGCTGTTGCTCAGGGCGTTCGTCGTCGAAGCGTTCAAGATCCCCAGCGGCTCCATGCTGCCTACGCTGCAAATCCAAGACCACATCTTCGTCAACAAGTTCGCGTACGGCCCCACGGTACCGTTCTCCAAAACGCGGCTGTACAATGGTTTACCCCCCAAACACGGCGACGTCATCGTCTTCGAATATCCCGATCCGGACCCGCTGGCGGAACGACAAGATTTCATCAAGCGCGTCATCGCGCTGCCGGGGGACACGTTCGAAGTCATCGATGGGCACCCCATCATCAACGGTTGGCAGGTGCCTTACTGTAAAGCTGGTACCTACGAAGGGGCGGACCTGTTCGTGGAGTTTTTGAGCGACTACTCTTACTTGACCATCTTCGAAAGCATCGAAGGTCGTTCACGCGGCAAAGAAGGCCCGTACTTCGCCAAGGAGGGAGAAGTCTGGGTCATGGGGGACAATCGAAACAACAGCCACGACTCGCGCGCTTGGCCACAAGGCGGCGGCGTTCCGTTTGCGAATATCAAAGGGCGCGCCATGTTCGTTTGGCTCAGCTTCGACAACAACGGAAGCTTCCTCAACATCACGTGGGATCGCCTGTTCACGAACGTCATGGGAGCACCGCGACTGCCAAAAGGAGCGCCCGCCGAGGTTCTGAACGGCGTTCAGAAGTGCCTGGCTCAAAGGCCCACCAATACCTGGGCGCCTGCGCCAAAGTAGCGGTTTGCGGGTCATTGGCCTGTAGGCCACACGCAGCAGAGCGGCCTGTAGCGCTTCACTCTCGGACCTGCCCAGCACTTGGTGTAGTCTGCCCGCAGAGGATCCGGAGGAAGCTATGCCGACGAGTTCGCAGACCAGGACCAGTACATTTGCGTTGATGATTTTGCTGTCTGCCCTGCTGGCTTGCAAGCTGCTCAAGAAAAACGAGGAGGAAACACCGGCGGCGGCTTCGGCGTCCGTCACGCCGCCTCCGGTCGCCGAGAAGCCCAAGCCAGAGCCCACCCCGCCGGCGCCGAAAGAGCCAGAGGCCCCCAAGCTGGGTGACGTCAAGCGCTTCGAGGACAAGGAGAAGCCAGTGGAGGGTGTGGTCAAGGTCTTGGAAGCCGACGTCAAGGTGTTCAACGAGCCGGACGACAAGACGCCGCACGTGGCCGAGCTGAACAAGAACATCTTCGTCAATCGATTGGCCTCTCTCGACGACTTCGTCCTCGTCGAATTTCCTTCGGGCGTGGGTGAGCTATCGCCAGGCTGGGTTCAGGCCAAGTTTCTGAGCGATCCAGACGCCAAAGTCACTCAAGACAAGGTCAAAAAGCAACAAGCCACCGCGACACTCGTCAGCGATAAGAAAGACGACGCCACCGCCAAGACCGACGACAAGAAGGACGATAAAACCGCCACCAAGACTGACGACAAGGCGGACGACAAGACCGCCACCAAGACCGACGACAAAGCGGACGATAAAACCGCCACCAAAACCGACGACAAAGCGGACGATAAAACCGCCACCAAGACCGACGACAAGAAGGACGACAAGACCGCCACCAAGACCGACGACAAAGCGGACGATAAAACCGCCACC
>CBFGRJ010000505.1:0-4764 GCA_965651135.1 uncultured Myxococcales bacterium | reverse complement strand
GCAGCCAGCGCATTGTGCGCATGGCAGCGCAGCGTGAGACTGTCTGCAGTGGCTGGCCCAGACAGTGCATGCGGCCTCACATGCGGAAGCTCGAGAAACGCCGTCTCCCGACAGCGCTCACCTCGGCTATCAGCATAGGTGCACCGAGCGCCATCACGCTACCACACCTCGCGCCGCACGGCCGCTCGGACCGACTCGCGCCGGCGCTGGCGCGATCAGCTGGCAGGTCGTCTCGTTGCTACGACTGTCCGGAATGCCCAGCGTGTCCCGTGGACCTTCACCGACGTGCTTATGCTCGCCAGGCCCGTTCCTGGGAGTGATCGCTCGCGACCCGCAGTGCGCTCGATCAGGGCGCGCCGGAACCAAGCTAAATCCGATTCCTGATCGACGAATCGACACAGCGGCACGCCCGCGCGCAGCCGTTTCATCCGGGTACAGATCGTGTGCGGACTGCGGCTCGCGGAGCGGCACGAAAACGGCACCGGCCGGGCGGGTGAGAGGCAGAGATGGGGGGGGGGAGATTTATCTCCTCCCCAAGGCACAAAAGAACGCGGTGACGGATCGCTAACGAATCGTGGTCGCACCGCAGTCGCGCTTGCAGCAGCGACGCCGTCGAATCGATCCCAAATCTCACTCGCTGATCGACGCGTCCCGTTGCGGGAATATCACACCGCAATGAAACGCTCCGTTTTGCTCTTGGGCATTTTGGCCTCAGCGAATGCCTGCGGGAGTTCATCGAATGGCGACGCCACCTCGAGCACGATGGGTGCGCCAACTACGGGACCGTCGACCACCAATGCAGCAACGTCGAGCGTCGATGGGGCGGGGGGCACGAGCGCGACGGCTGCGAACACGAGCGATTCGGTGACCACCAGCGGCCAGGCGACAGCCGATACGTCTACGACGGGTACCGTGTCGAGCAGCGGAGCAACCAGTGACGGAGCCACCAGCGACGGCGGAACCAGCACGGGTAGCGGTGGAATGGCTGGCAGCGGCGGGCAAACCACCAGCACCGGTGACGACGGCGGTATGCAAACGAGCGACGGAAGCGCTGGCGGCACTGGTGGCATGGGCGGCACGGGCGGCACGGGCGGCACCGGTGGCACCGTGGCGAGCAATTGTGTCGGCAAAGAGTGGACTACCGCCGATCCCACGAAGGCAGGGCCATTCCAGGTTACAGCCGAGAAGAACGTGGGGCCCTTGGCGGGTGTCGTGCCCGACCCCATCTACGGCGACAAACAACAGCGTTTCAACGTGTACCGGCCCAGCAATCTCGCCGACAGCGGGTACTGTCACCCCATCCTGATCTGGGCGAATGGCTACCGAGACAACCCCGAACAGAACCCTCCGGATTGTATTGTCGACTCAGGCGCAAACCGGTGGTGTGGGCAGTACTTGCCGCTGCTGGACCATCTCGCCTCGCACGGTTTCGTCGTGGTGGCTCCGCTCAGCACTGCCACTGCCGAGGGCGATCCGCTCCCCACGACCGCGGGGCTGGACTGGATCCTCGAGGAAGCGGCGGATCCCAGCAGTCAATACTATGAGCGTCTCGACACGACGAAGATCGGCCAGCTCGGTCACTCCTATGGCGGCATGTCCACCTGCATGACCGCGTCCGATCCTCGCTACTCGGCGCTCGCGACCATTTGCGGCACCAGGGCGCTCAGCGGTGTTCACACCCCCATGCTGTTCTTCTGCGGCGGGAAAGATTCCACGGTGAATTGCTCGGGTGTCAGGGATGTCTTCCTCACCGTCACCGATCAGCCCGCCTTCTTCATCAACGAGCTGAACGCGGACCACGGTAGCTGGGTGTATCAGGGGCCGAACGGCGTCTCTCTTTCGATGGCTGCCGCGTGGTTCAGGGTTCACTTGATGGGTGACACGGCGAATCGCAACTACTTCTACGGCGACAATTGCAAGTTCTGCACCGACAACCGCGTGCAAGTCGAGCAGAACAGTCTCATGGCGGATTGAGCGGCTATCATCATCGATGGCGGCCTACCTCGGTATCGCATCCATGATCGCTGCTTCCAGAGCGGCAGCAGAGAACGGTTTGGTCAGCACCGGATGTCCGAGCTTTGCGTGGGTCCCTTCTTCGTTGTAGCCGCTCA
The DNA here is from genome assembly GCA_965651135.1 of uncultured Myxococcales bacterium. GTDB lineage: Bacteria > Myxococcota_A > Polyangia > Polyangiales > Polyangiaceae > JAICQQ01. Next base: position 2,653 of record CBFGRJ010000505.1, on the reverse strand, counting down.
GAAAAAGAACCCGTGGCACGACGCCACTCGAGGCTAGGTGCTCGATCAGCTCGGGACCGCGCATCTCGGGCATCACGACGTCACACAGCACCAGATTGATCGCGCTGCCGTGCTCACGCCATATGGTCTGCGCTTGGCCCGGGTTGTTCGCCACGTGCACCACGTGGCCGCGGGATGCGAGCATACGCCGAGTCACGTCGGCGACCATCGGCTCATCGTCGATCACCATGAGCTGCAGGCTGCGCAACGTCGCTTGCGCCGAGGCGCTATGCGGATGCTCGCTTTGCCTCGGAGACCGGGATTCAGCCGCAGGTAACAGCATCGTGAATACCGCACCACCCCCCTCGCGCCCCGACACCTCGACGGTACCACCATGTTGTTCGGCCGTGCCGAGCACCGTGGCCAGCCCCAAGCCCGTTCCACCGGTATTTCGGCGCGTCGTGTAGAACGGCTCGAAGATGAACTGCCGATCTTCCTCGCTGATGCCAGCCCCTCGGTCGGCGACCGAAAGCTCGACCCATCGAGTGCCGTCGATCCAACGTTCGCGTGTCGCAATCCCCACTACGCCGCCGCGTGGCATTGCGTCGCGAGCATTCACCACGAGGTTGACCAGCGCGCGCTCGATCTCGAGCGAATCGACCAGCACCAAAGGAAGCCCCGGAGCAAGCCCGGTCTCGAGCTTCACTTCGTCGCCCACCAATCGGTGCATCAATGTCATGGTCGAGCTGACGAGCTCATTGGGGTTCACCAGTTTGAGCGACAGCTGAGCCTTGCGTCCGAATGCGAGCAAGCGGCGCGTCAGATTGGCTGCGGAGTCCAAAGCCCGGAGCGATTCCTCGAGCTCGGGGGCATCGGCGATTCGATCCGACATGAGCTCGAGGTTGCCCTTGACGACCGTCAAGAGGTTGTTGAAATCGTGCGCGATGCCAGCGGCAAGGCGGCCCACCGCCTCCATTTTCTGCGCGTGGGCGAGCTCTTCACGCAGGCGCACCTGGTCGGTGACATCCTGCATCGTGCCGCGCAGTTCCTGTCCGCCGCCCGGCTTCGGCACGAGCGCGCCACGTATGCGCACGTGCCGGACTTCGCCGTTTGGTCGAACCAGGCGACCGTCCATCTGCCCACCCTCGGGCTGGCTCAGCGTTTGCTCGTAGCTCGCGCGGAAGCGCGGCTGGTCCTCCGGTGCCACGCGAGCCATGAACAGCTCTATGCTCGGCGGCCCCTCGGAGGGCAGCCCGGCGATGCGCCGAAACTCGGTCGACCATTCGAGCTCCCCCGATTCGGGGTCGAACCTCCAGCTTCCCAACTGAGCCAGACGCTGCGCCTCCTCGAGCAGTGCCAGCGCTCTGCGCAGCTTGGCCTCGGTTTCGAGGCTCTGAGTCCGATCGAGCACGCCGCCCACCATGCGCCGCGCCTTCCCCTCGGCATCGAACAAGTAAGAGCCCGACGACGTGGTATGACGAATCGAGCCGTCGGGACGCACGATGCGACAATCGACCAGGGGTAACACCCCATCTTCGATGGCCTGTTGAGCCGTCGCTTCGGAGCGGGCTCGGTCCTCTGGGTGAACGGCCGCGAAAAACCCTTCAACCGACGGTGTGACGCTACCCGGCGTAAAACCGAGAATTCGGTACATCTCTTCCGACCAAGTGACGCGTCCACTCTGAATGTCCCAAGTCCATGTCCCCAGATGAGCAATGCGTTCGGCCTCGCGCAACAACTCCTCGCGCTCCGCCAGCGAGATCCCTTCCGTGTCCTCGTGCCGCGCGGCTGCGCGCTGTAGGTCGGCTACTTGGGCCCGCAAAGCTAGCACCTCGCGCAGCAGTGCGTCGTAGTGCATCTCCCCGTCGCTGCTCGACATGGTGTCACCATGCTACTGAAGGTTGCCACGTACCGGGAACAGGTTTTATCGTGCAGGCAAGTTGCCGGGGATTGCTGCTCGGCACCCATCGAGGCTGGTGGCCCGCCCGGCCCCGGAGTGCGTTGTGTGCGGTGGTGTGGCCCGCTGGGTCGAAGTGGACACCGGCAGCACTCGAGGCGAGCTGCACTTTGAAGGATGGTTGAAGCGTCGGTCAGTATCGGAGTATCGCCCGCAATGGCGCGCTCCGCGAAAAGCATCGATCTGCTGCGAATGCGACTGCTCGCTGGACCGACGGGGGTAGTCCTCTGTTTCACCCATCACGCGTGCAGTGATCTGCCGCTTCGCCGAGCAGCTGCAAGGCCCGGCGCAAGCACTCTTGTAGCGGCCAATCGGCGCTGGCCGTTGGGCGCACGCGGTCAATCGCCTCCTGCGCTTCGCCCTCGCGAAACCCCAGCCCTCGAAGTGCCTGGAACACCCGCGCCCACAAGTCCGCCGCTCGCGGGCTCGCTGGCCCACCGTAGCTCGAGCCATCGGCATGCTGGAAGCGAAGTCCCGTAGTCAAGTCACCGTGAACGACGAGCCTGCCCTCGTGCAGGGCTCGATGGTGCGCGCCACACAAGAGCACCAGGTTTGCCGGGCTATGATCGACTCCTTCTGCACGCGGACGGAGATGGTGGATATCGCAGTCGCGATTTCTGCACCCCGGAACCACACAGCACCGGTCGCGCCGTCGGACCAAGCGCCGCACCCTCGGCGGAATCTTTTGCGTGGCGCGCGCGGCTTCACCCCCATGGG
>CBFGRJ010000504.1:0-4775 GCA_965651135.1 uncultured Myxococcales bacterium | reverse complement strand
AGCTCGGGTGCGGCACCTCCACGGTGCTGATCGCTGCCGTGTTGGACAAGCTGGGGCTCGAGACTACCCGCCACATCGCGGTCGATCATCTCGAAGAGTTCATCGACGTCACCCGCCGGCAGCTCGAGCTCCAAGGCCTGGCCACCAAGACCGAGTTTTGGCATTGTCCGCTCATCGAGACCACCCCGGGGGGGCCAGCTTGGTACGATGGCGTCGCAGCGAGGTTGTCAGGAACCTTGGTGGACCTGGCCGTGGTCGATGGGCCACCAGGAAGCCTCCACCCCCAATCCCGATGGCCGGCGCTCGATGTATTGCACCCTTTTTTGAGCGAGAGGGCGGTGGTGTTGGTAGACGACGCGGGCCGGCCCGAAGAGCAAGCCATGCTGAAGAAATGGCGCGCCACACACCCAGATTTGCGCATTCGACTGCTCCGTCAGGGCAAAGGTCGCGCGGTGATCTCACGCCGCCCCGGCGGGAATATTAGCAAGCCATGTCAGTAGGCTGGGAGAAGTTGCACGTGGGAGCCGTCGACCAATGCCAAAACAACTGACGTACAAGCTCGGGAAACTCGCACCCAAACGTGTGCGCTCTTTCGTGATGCGCTACGTGTTGCCTTACTCGCTTTCGATGCGAGTACAACGTTGGGGCGCCGTCAAAGTACGCAGGCCGAAGACGTTGTACGAGCGAGGTGCCAAGAATCTCGAAACCAAGCTGTGGGGTGGGTTCTCCGAGCAAGCGCTGGCCGATCTGGAGGCGCTCAAGTCGAATCCGCAAACGAGCCCTCGAGAGATTCACGATGCCGCACTTGCGATTGCCCGCTGGCAGGCAAGCCGCGGTGACTTCTCCGCAGCGCATCAGAACGCCGTATTGGCTCGGGTGGCTTACCCTTTGCCAACGGACACCCTGCAGATACTGCTCGAGGCCCAGTGCTTGCTCGTGTCGGGTGAATGGGAGCGCGCTCGAGCACTCTTGGAGGTAGCGCTGCCTGCCAACCCGAAGGCCGTCAGCCTACGGCTCTGCCTGGCCAATACCTACGCCGTCTCGAACGCCGAAACCGCGGTCCGCGAGGGCAAGCAGCTCGAGGTGATCAATCACATTCTCCAAGCCAACGGCCTGACCGCCATAGGCAAGCTGGATGCGGAGCGCGCCCTGAGCCTCGATAACCTGGGTGCGACCTTCGCGCAAAGCAGCGTGCCGCGAGCCGACCAACCCAAGGTGTCGGTGCTGATTCCTGCATACGCCTCCGAGCGCACGCTGCACATCGCGCTGGACAGCCTGCTCCGCCAAACCTGGCAGAACCTTGAAATTATCGTGATCGACGATCGGAGCCCGGACGGCACCTATGCGCTAGCGTGCGACTATGCCGCGCGTGATTCACGGGTCAAAGCGCTGCAAACCCCGCTCAACGCAGGTGCCTACGTAGCCCGCAATCTAGGACTACGCCACGCCACGGGCGCGTTCGTCACCGTGCACGACGCAGACGATTGGTCGCACCCTCAGAAGACGGAGCTCCAGGTATTGGATCTACTGCGACACGAGCAGTACGCCGCCAATCTCACGGACTGGGTCCGTTGCTACCAGAACCTGTATTTCCGCGGGCCAACGCGCTTTTCCAGCAACTGGGTAACCCCCAACTATTCGTCCTTGATGATACGCCGCGATGTACTGGATCAGCTTGGTGGATGGGACGAGGTGCGTGTCGGTGCGGATAGCGAGCTGATGCGACGCTTGGAACACGGCCGCAAAGGTCGCCTTCACAAGTTGCTTCCTGGTGTGCCCCTGGCGTTCGCGCTGGACACGCCCTCGTCTTTGACCCGTCACGCAACTACACACGTCTATACGCTCTTCCACGGTGTGCGGCGTACCTATCACGAAGCCGCAACATTCTGGCTTCAAAGCAAGGAGCCCAAGCTCCACTCTTTGCCCGGTGACGAGCACGACACGACCCGGCGCGCCTTCCCTGCCCCGGGGTTCATCTTGCCCGACCGACGGGAAAACAGCTTCGACCTCTTGTTCATCACGGATTTCAACATCGTCGGGGGCGCCTTCGGCTCGACACTGAACTATATTCAGGCTGCCCTGCGCCTGGGCCTCAAAGTGGGGCTGTTTCAGTGGCGGCGCTACGATCTCGATGTTCGGCGCCCCTTGCAGGATCAAGTGTTGCAGATGGCGCAGGATGGTTCCGTCACCATCGTTGCCCCTGGCGAGCGCGTCAAAGCGGATACGGTCATCGTTGGCTACCCTGTCGTACTGAAATGCGCGATCGATCTTCCGCCAGAAATCGAATGCCAGCGCTTCGTCATCGTCACCAATCAGATGGCGGCGCGCCTGTACAGCGGAGGCGACGTTCAGTACGACCCTCAAGAGGTTGCCAATACCGTGCAACGACTCTTCGGTCGCAGCCCCCTATGGGTTCCCATATCGGAACTGGTGCGCGGACTAATGAAGAACGATGGTCGCTACCAGCCCATCCACACGAAGACCTGGACTCCTTTGATCGACACCTCTACCTGGTGTCAGAACGACGCGCGTTTTCGCGGGTCGGAGCGCCGGCGGCCTGTGATTGGTCGGCACGCCCGCGACCACTACACCAAGTGGCCAGCAGCAGCCGAAGCCGTGCGGGCTGCCTACTGTGCCGATCGAGCCTGCGAGGTCCGGCTGCTCGGTGGCGCCGAAGTGCCCATGGCGCTGCTTGGAAAGCAGCCTACCAATTGGGTGGTGCATGCGTTCGGTTCTCTAGACGCGCGCGAATTCTTGAGTGACCTGGATTTCTACCTGCATTTCCCACACGAGGACTACATCGAAGAGTTCGGCCGCGCCGTGATTGAAGCCATGGCAGCCGGTGTGCCCGTCATCCTGCCGAAGGTCTTCGAATCGACATTCGGAGAGGCGGCGCTGTACACCGAGCCCGAAGGCGTGTGGCCGTTGATCGACAAGCTTTGGCGAGATGAACAGGGATGGCTCGCTCGAGTCGAAGCGGGAAGGCGCTTCGTGCACCATCACTCCGACTGGGCTCAATTCGCGAAAAGGCTGGAGGACCTCAAAGCCATCGCTGGTGCCGATGTGAGCCAAGACCGGCCGAGGTCCGAACTGGAGTCGTGAGGTCTTTCACGATCCAGTCTTCATCGACGAGCGTTTCGAACAAACCGCTTCGTGCAACTGATACACGCGATTTCGCAGCTGGTATGAACTGCTAGCTACACTCAACCAGTCACTCAAGCGCCCACCGTCCAGAACTCTCAGACCCTCCAGAACCTGCTGCAGAGGCAGCTTGGCAAAAGAAGGCCTAAGCCAGGGGCCTTGATCTACGCGCCGATGAACGACATGTTCGTGCAACCAAAATGCCGCATCGACAACCGGCTTGACACGCAGATTCTCAGCACTACTGAGTCGCGGCACGCGCCCGTCCGACCGCGGGACGTAGCCGGCTCCACCTAGTTTCTTACCGAACGCCAATCGAAACAAGTTGCCGCCTGCGCGTTGTTCGGCACTAATCTCTGCGGCGAGCCGAACCATCTGAGAAGCTAGAAAAGGCTCACGCATTTCCAACAGCCTTCGGCTCGTGGCAAAATGAGCATAGTGGGGATGGGCGGATAAGGGCCAGAACCTGTCCCACTCGTACGCGGCTTCCGGGATCATTGCACGCAGCGTCTCGAGCCTGGCCTGTCGACGTTCGAGTACACGGAACGCGTGCGCTGGCAGGGAGTTATTCCAAGTCGAACAACGCAATCCCACGAGAGGCCGACCCTGCTTCCTCCGCTGATAGAGACCCTTAAAGAGGGTATCAGCGCCCCATCCACCGAGTACCACGGTAGCCGGAAGCTTGGTCTCACAGCCATAGACATGTGCGTGGGCTAGATCGAAGCCGAATCCCACTAGGTCCTGCTTGTGCCGCAACTGCTGCCGGTAGTGGTCCTTCTTGATCGGAATACGTTTCACATCGAACCCCAGCAGCCGCGCGGAAAGTTTCGCCAGGACGAACTCACGGTTTTTTACAGGCAGTATGATGAAACCCAAACGTTCGGCCTCGGTCAGAGCTGCAACCACCCTTGAATCCTCGCCCCCGCTATACAATAGGGCAACCGTCTTTCGAATCGCCGAATCCGTGATGGCTTCCTCCAACGCACCTCGGAGTTTCGCACCAGCTTCCTCTATGGAAAGACTGCTGTTGTACGCAGGGTGCCAGTACGGTTCCTGAGTAACCTGAGCACCTTCGAAAAGAATAAAGCTCGCAGGGTCGCAAACACGCACACCGTCAAACCACGTGTACGGATGGCAGACAGCACCATTGCAGAGGAAATCGTAGACTGAAGTGATGTCAACGGGAGCGCCCACGGCTCGAGCCACTTCGTTCAGCCGTGTTCCAACGACGAATCCCGAACCAGCCCTCGCATAGAAGACCGGGACCATACCTCCAGCATCTGTGACGAGTCGAGCGCAGCCATGACCAATGGCCGCAAGCGTGAAGTGTCCACGAATCCTTAGCGGGTCAGGAATGTCAGCCAATCGCTTCGCAGACACGAACGCTGACCAGAAGCGCTCTTCGTCCGGGATAACCGCCTGGGAGACCTGTATGGCGCGCGGCTTCACAGCATCGTCACTGGGGTCAGCCCCAACAACGCACTGAAAATCGCGCTCGACTACTTTTTGGTAGGGGTGATGAGCCAATGGATCAACTCGATGGAGCTCAAATCATGACTTGGCAACCCGGCTGAGCAGCTTTCGGAGGTTGGCGCGCTGACGACGGTTGACCATGGAACGCTTCAGCAGGCGTT
>CBFGRJ010000503.1:0-4807 GCA_965651135.1 uncultured Myxococcales bacterium | reverse complement strand
GGCGGTCATCGACTCCCTTTGGACCGCGCCTGGTCAAGGCTCGAACACGGCCTTTTCAATCGACGCCAACACGCACGCGTCATTGCCGTTCGAGCTGCCATGCCGTTCGAGCGGCCATGCACGCCAACGTACGCCACACTGAACGCATGTCAAGCTCACAAAGTGTCCACGGGCCCTAGGCTTTGCGGATGACGACGATTGGCTTCATTGGCGCTGGGCGCATCGGGAGCCAGCTGGCCAGGCTGGCGGTGGGCACCGGCTACGATGTGGTGCTCAGCAATTCACGCGGCCCCGAAACCCTGGAAGACCTGGTTCGAGAGCTGGGACCCAGAGCTCGTGCCGGGACAGTAGACGCCGCGACCAGCGGCGACATCGTAGTGGTCACGATTCCCCTGAAGCACTATCGCACGGTGCCCGTCGAGCCGCTGGCAGGCAAAGTCGTGATCGATACGAACAACTACTATCCAGAGCGCGATGGCCGATTCCCCGAGCTCGACAACGAATCGACCACCACCTCCGAGCTATTGCAGGCGCATCTGCCCGACTCCAAAGTAGTCAAGGCGTTCAATCACATCTACGCGGCGGAGCTCACGACCCAGAGCCAGCCCAAAGGCACCCCCAATCGGCGCGCGCTGGCGATCTTCGGCAACCATGACGATGCCAAGCAGGTGGTTTCGCACTTGATCGATCAGTTCGGGTTCGATCCTGTCGACGGCGGGCCACTCTCCGAGAGCTGGCGCATCCAGCGCGATACCCCTGGATACGGTCCTCGCAGAAACGCCGCCGAGCTCCGGCGCGATCTCGAGGCAGCTCAGCGCCCGAAACCCAGCGGAGCCGCCGGCTAGCGTCATCGAACACCACCGACCGGGATCCCCGGCGCACAGGTTCGCGTTCGAGGGTCCACCGGCGGAAACCTGGCAATCGTACCCAACCGTGGATCGACCTCGACGAAGTGGGGCCAAACAGAGTCGCTTCTAACCAGAGCCGAAAGCTCGTAGCGGCGACCGGCGACGATGGGCAACGCGAAATGCGATGGACCCGCATCGTAGTCAGCAAACCTGTCGCAAGCACCGAAAGCCTTGAAGGCCAGGCACGGCCTCTCGAGATCGCGCCGCCTCAACGAATACTCGAACTCCGTCTCCAATAGGTAGCAGCCCGGAGCAACCGCCAGTTCGTCATCGCCCCGCAAACACACGCGATCGCCATCGATGGTCAGAATCCGACCTTCTACAACTGATTTCGTCACCCCATCCGAGGAGGACTCAAGCACCCCCGTCAGAATGGCCCAACCGCTCGACCGGGTAGGACGGTGCTCGGGAGCAAGGTCATGACAACAGCCAGCAACCACCACGCACGCCAACCCGACGGCAAAGGACCTCGCAAGCCGCACCCATTCGTCTCCACACAACCCTCTCATGTGCCCCTTGATACGGCAAGTGTGAGCGCATCGCAATCACCAAGCTCCCACAGCTCGCGTCGCCGGTGCTTGCGGTCAGCGTCGACAAGCGCATGGAGGATTGGTTCTCAGCGCCCGCCGGCTGAGCCCAATAGAAAAGCGTTCAAGCAACGCCCGTAGCCGGCGACGGCGCCTCGAGCTCAGTGGAACTGTTGCTGTTGATACTGCTGTTGCTGTTGATATTGCTGTTGCTGCCGCATGGCCTCTTCTTGCAGCATGATGGTCGCCATGCCCGCGGTCACCGCTTCTTGCTCGCCGGCTTGGGCGCTGCGCGCCGCTTGAGGCTCGCGACCAAACTGGCAGATGCAGCCCACGTTGTTGGCCATCACCGCGACGGCCGAAAGCTGCATGCCTATGCTTTGACAGTGCCCCTGACAGGTCGCTGCCGCATCCCTGGGCACCTTAATGTCCGACCCGACCCGCGCCATGCATGCAGGGCCGAAGAGGATCAGAGTCACCGCGATCGCGAGCGCTTGCTTGATCATGGGCAGCGACCCTAGGGCACGCGAGACGACGACACAAGAACAACACGGATATCGTGATTCGAGATGGATTCGAGCACGGAGCCTACGGATCGAACTGCTACCGGATTCCGCACTGACGTGCCTCGCAGCTGCGCCTTCCGTTCTCTAGCATGCACCACCCTCCAATCCGGTCAGCGCCAAAGCACACCCGAGAAGCAGCAATAGCGCAGTGTGCACTTTGATCATGGCCTGATCGCGCCCACCTTCCTGTTGTTGGTCTGGCTGCTTTGACCGTCTGGGTCGTCGATCCCTTGGCCGTTCGCGGGGACTGCAGTCGTGGGCAGCTTGGACTCGGCCGTCGACCTCATGCTCGTAGACACCGCAGCGCTAGCTGTTGTACTCTTCCAGGAGTGCGGCGGTTGGGCCAGTGGGGAAACGGGAAATCCCGGGATGGAAGGCTGCGCGAGGCAGGCTCGCGGTTGTTGTTGATGTGCGTTTCGGCGTCGGCCACAGGCGGTAGTTGCTGCGGCGAGACCATGTTGAGCGCCAACATTCCTCCGGAGACTGTGACAGTGGGAGCGGCCGGTGAAAGTCTCGTGCTGAGCTATCGGGGCGATACGAACCTTCGCTTCGGGTTTATTCTCGTGAAGCTGCGTTTGGTCGGCGATGCGACGGTCCTTGCGACAGTCCCTGGAACCGCTGGTAACGAATACATGGCCCCGTACAACGCTGAGCTCACGCAGGCGATGCCAGAGGCACTGGTCTCGCCCTGCATCGAAGATGTCACACTAAGCAGTGCCTACGAGGCCGATTGCCCGGAAGCATTTGACCTCACGCTCAGTGTAGCAAGCGCCGATGCCGCAACTGCACCCGAGATCGAAGTCGAAGTGGTGACGAAGGCGGTCGGCGAACACTGCACAACCAATAAGGCTGCCTACGCAACCTTCGAGCGGATCGATTCGTATTGAGGCACTAAGTCACTAGACCTCTAAGTCACTAAGTTCACTGGTATGTAACTCCCAGTCTAAGCGTTGCAGCATAGGCAACGCTTTCGTGGAGGACGCAGAGGACGTGTGGACCGATCTCGTAGTGGACTTCGTTGCTGAGGGCCAGCCGGTACGCGACCGCTGTGTCCGTTCCTATTCCGTGCCGGCGAAGCGTGTCGGGCTCCACGACCTTGCGACGAAATCGTTCCGTAACCATTGCATAACCGACGCCCAAAGTAAGGACGAAGTGTTCCCGGGGGAGCACGCGAACGACGGGACCTACGTAAAGCAAGTCCATCCATGGGTCGAGCTCGGCATGCACTCGGTCGAGAAACTTGTGCGACTGTGGTGCGAAGTAGCGCCCGTATTCGAGCTCGACACCCGCGGTGAAGGTGTGGGTCAGGTTCAGACCCAACGACCCCGCAACCGCGCCGCCAGGGCCTGCCCGAGCCAGTCCGAAGAAGGTCTCACCACCGCGGTGGTTCTCCGAGTCCTGTACAATGATTGCGTACTCCTCGTCCTGCAAGACGACGCTCGGCCCGACCCACAGCTCCGCGTGAACCCGGACCAAACCACGCCGCGGTTCATTTTTTTTGGCGGACTCGTTCTCTTGCGTCTGTTGCCCCGCGGCTACCGCGCAGGTGAAAACGACCAGCAAGGCCAACGCCCACGAGCAGCGCGCTCGATTCACCCCCTGCACCGCTTGTGCCCTACCTCCACCCGGGAAACTCTAGCGCGACTCGTCCACTGTAACAATACTCGACTACTCGACTACTCGCCGTATTCGCTGCGTGCCCAACCCTTCTCTGCGCCTAGAACGTTCCCTTTAGAACGTTCCCTTCAGGGACGCGCCGAAGGGCGGCGAAGCGCTACCTTCTCGCGACCGACCACTGGTCGTAGCCGGAGGGTCACCGTGTTCGATGTCGACTTCGGTGTCCGTGAGCCGGCGTCCGATCATGCCCCCAACGAAACCGACACTGCCCAGCCCAGTCAACCAGGCGCCCCAAGACCAGTACTTCGCAACCGTTGGATCCCGCACTCGTTCATCGGTTGAATAGTCGTGCTCATACTCTGGACTCGCGGCGGCGATAACGAGCAGGGCGGCGCCCGCTGTCATCGCAAGTACCCCAAGGACTTCGGCCCCGAGGAACCCCTGATACGCAGCATTCGAGCCCGGGTCAACTCGGATCACGTTGCTGCCCGGTCGTACTACGAACTTGTCCTGAGCCTCGGTGACACCATTTCCGTAGAAGAGCAGCTCGATCACGCCCGGTGGCATCTGGAACTTACAGGGCGAAGCGCAGAGATCGTGCCACTGCTGCCCATGGCTGCTGATCTGCAAGTATTGGCTCGTGCTGGTCATGTGCATGTGCTCGGTGACCTGCGCAACTATGACCGGTCTGTCAGTCGAATGAACTCTAACACGGGCGGGTGCGTTGCTCTCTGGAATCACCACAACTTCTGGTGCGCGGTCCTCCCTCGCCCGCTCGCCCGCCGGCGCTTCCGAGCGACTGCTGGCCTCGGAAGGCTCCGCTTGCGTCGAGCCCGACGTGGCGGGCGCCGCTGGCGAGCGCCCCCTGTGTGTAGCGCAAGCGATTGTGGGGCAGGCAAGGAACAAGACCAGACATTCCGCGATAGCAGCGTTCGTTGAAACCCAGCGGCCACGCGACAAAGACCGCCGCGAGCGCAGGACGCGCGATGTTGTGGACATGCGTGACTACTCGGTGCACCGAGTAGCCAGTTGCCTTCTTTTTCGGCTGCGACGGGACCAGAACCGCGGACCTGCCCTCAACCCCCGTGGGGGCCGCACGATGCCCAGACTACTCGGCTCGGTATCACCCACCCTGCGCGCAACACTTCGCCGCTTCGCCGAGCAGCTTCAAGGTCTGACGTAAGCACTC
>CBFGRJ010000502.1:0-4878 GCA_965651135.1 uncultured Myxococcales bacterium | reverse complement strand
GCCAGAGCCTCCGCGAGCGCTTCGGGGACCTCGCCCTTGTGCTCTGCGGCAGCGAGCGCTTGCTCCAATGCCCCCGCGTAGGCGCCTACTTTTTCGCTGCTGTCGTGTGCCAGCTCCGCGCGAATCTGCTCGTAGGCCGCGAAGGCCTCGCGCAATCGAGCCAGCGTGGCGTCATCGAACCGGTGGCTCGGGAGCTCGAGCGCTTCTCGATGGTCGGTCTTGGGCGCCTTGGTTCCGGTCTGCGGAGCGCGCTGAGCAGTCGGCGTTTCTTTGAGTTCAGCGCTGCCAGTGAACCATACGACGAGCTCATGCCGATAGGTGGCAGCCAGCGAAATAGCGACCAAAAGCAGCACGGCCGGCAACACTTTGTGACGATGCTTGCGCAGCGTTTCTGTGAGAGTCACGGCGCTTCCCCTTCTTCGGGCAGCCCGGGAATGCGTCCCAATGTACGCAGCAACTGAGCGCGAGCCTGCCCCAGGGCCGCGAGAGCCTCTTGATACTCGAGCTCGACACTACGCAGCGAGCGCTCGGCTTCGATCAAAGATTGGAACATGCCGTTACCCGTCACGTAAGCGGCGCGAGCCGCTTCTATCTGCGCTCGCGCGGCGGGCATCAGACGCTCGCGATACAGACGGACGACCGCAGCCGCCTCCAGCACGCGTTGACGGGCCTCTTCTACCTCGACCCGTATTTCATCGCTCTGCCCCATCAATTTGGCTTCGACTTCGGCGATACGCGCTTCACTGGCAGCCACCGCAGCCTTTCGCCGGCCCAGCTGAATCGGCAGGTTCACCGAAAAGCCGAGCATCCATTGGTGCTCCGGCATTTCCCACATCGAGCTATACGAAGCCATGACGCCGAAGTCGGGGTACGATTCACGATCCGCGAGCTCTCGAGACACCTCACGGGCACGCAATTCCGAGCGGCGCGCTTTGAGCTCGGGTCGCTGCGCCAGAGCCTGCCTCTGTAGTTGTGCGCTGTTCGTTGGTTCGAGTGGAGGCAGGTCGAGCTCAGCGGGCGGCGGGGGCAGCGGTGATTCGGGGGGCCGATGCATCAGGCCATTCATCTGCGCCACCAGGACGGCGCGCTTCGCGTCGAGTGCGATCTTCTGGCGGTCCACATACGCGAGCTCGATGGCGGCCTGAATGGGGTCCTGCTGCGAACCGCGACCGGTTTCGTACTGCGCTTCGGCTGCCCGTTGAATGTCCTGGACCAGCGCTCGATGTTGCGCGTTCAGCTCCAGCGAGCGCGCGACGGCGTAGTACTGGTCGAACAATATGGACGCCATCAGCGCCAGCTCGAGGCGCGCGCTCCGATAGTCGTCGCGGGCGGCCTCGGCTTCTGCCAGCGCTATTTCACCGGCCAGGTCGAGCTTGCCGGGCCAGGGAAACCGCTGGCTCAACGTGATGGTCTGACCATATTTCACATCGCTCGAAGCAATGCTCAATGGCGCGAATTCGTACTCGAGCATCGGATCGTCGAGCGCGCCGGCTTGCGAATAGCGCGACAACGCGGCACGCCACGCCTGACGCGCCGATTCGATGGAGGGATTGCGCTTCAATACCTCTCGAATCAACTCGGACCGCTCGAGCCGGCCCGTACCCGAGGGATGATTGGGCTTCGACTCAGCGGCGCCTGCAACGCTTCGCGTGCGCGCCAGCTCGGCCGTGAGCGCCTCGTGACGCCGGGTCGACTGCGTGCTTGCGCACCCCAGGGCAGACACGACGATACAAAGCCAAACGCCTGCGACCGGCGCGTCGTGTTGACCAATTTTTCCGAACATACATAGAGCTCCTGCACATGGTCCACTGGTTCGGTCGCGTGCCTCGCACAAGGCGCACCACGACCGCGAGCAGCGAGCGCACGAACGCTCACACGCTCTGCCCAAGGAGTGCAGGGGCTCAAATCAAGTAACGGCAGTTCAAAACGAACAGCGGCGGCCCAGCTCCAGAAGGAGGCGCTCGCGCGCTCTTCGGCACCGTGCTGACGTGGCTTTCGATGGGCGTTACGCCGAGTGGGGCGAACGTGAACACTGCCACGGGCAGGTCGAGATCGCCTTGCACGGCGCTGCGTGCCACAGCCGGCGCCTGGGCGCTGTCGGACAGCTGGATCTCGCAACAGCGGTTCGTGGGCTCGACGCTTGGCCCTTCACTGCCGCGTTGGCCTTCGGCATGCTCGCAGCAACACCTCTGCTGATGCACACCGTCATGCATCCGGCACAAGTACGAGATGCTGCCCGCCACCGAGGTGGTAGCCAATAGCAGCACGGCCAACACGGCCACTAGAGCACGAGCCAACATGGCGCTCTGTGAGCATAGCTCAAGCGCTGGCGAACCGCGACCGCCCGGATGGGCGAGAGGCGGGCCGGCCAAAGGCCCCCAGTGGGTCCTACTCAGCGAATCCGTTCAGTGTGTGGCCGCCGGGCTCGGGAGGGGTGGCCGTCACGCAGTACCCCGTGAGCCTCAAGCGATTTTCGTAAACGAAAAACCCGTGATGGGTGCTGTGTCGAGCCTGGATCCCCATCACCTCTCCACCGGGACACGTCGCGGCGAGCCGCTGCATGGCCTTGTCGGAGAAATCGGTGTTCGTGGTCGCGATGAACACGCTCTGCTTGGCCTCCGCCTGGAGTCGTAGTCTGCCGTTCACGGATGGCGAGCCGAACTGTGACCAGAACGGCGCGACCCTTCGACCCGCTCGAGAGCTAGCCGCCAGCTAAAGGCACACGCCCGGCGTCGTAGCCAACGATCTCACGCAATTGTCGTTCGCGCAGCTTTCGAGGAGAAAGCTCGAACATCAGATTGCGCATTCGGCGCGCCAGCGAGCTTTCCCAATGAGCCATCTTACCGATGGTCCAAGACGTGTTGGTGATGCGTTGGGTCCGGACAGCGCGAGTCGCTTCGTAGCTTCGCAGCGCGGCTCCGAGCTCGGTATGCTCGCGCAGACAGCGGACGAGCACGAGCGCGCTTTCCATGGCCATGGCCGCGCCTTGCCCCATGTTGGGCGTGGTCGGGTGCACGGCATCGCCCAGCAACGTGACCGAGCCATCGCTCCAACCTCGCACTGGGCGCCGGTCCGAGATTTCGCGAAAAATAATGGCTTCTACGGGTGTCGCTGCGAGGATGCGCGGCACATCGAAGGCATAGCGCGCGAACCGCTGCAGCAAGGCTTCTTTGCAGGCGGCTCCCGCTGGGCTTTGGGTGCCCTGCGGAGCGTTGGCCACCGCAAACCAGCAGAGCCGATCACCGGGCAGGCGCGCCACGCCGAAGCGATCGCCCTTGCCCCAGATCTCGCCGGTGGTCCCGCACCAATCGGCAGGTACGGGGCACACACCGCGCCAACAGATATACCCGGCATAGCGCGGCGGCTCCGGCTCCTTCAGCTGCGCTCTGATCGACGAACGCAGGCCGTCTGCTCCCACCACCAGCCACCCCGGAGCGCTGGCACGACCTTCGAAGTGGGCAACGGCGCCAGCCTCGGTGTGAGCGTAGCCCGTGCAGCGGCAGTTGAAACGAACGGTTCCTGGAGGCAGGCGGTCGTAGAGCGCGCGCTGCAGCTCGGCCCTGTGCAGGACGAGCAGCTCGCTCAACGGACCCAGCGCCGCGAACGGTTCGAGCGATGCCTCGACGAGCATCCTTCCATCGTGAAGCGCAATCACACCTCCGTTGGCGCGCAGGCCCACCTGGCGCACAGCCTCCGCCAGATCGAGGTGCTCCAACACACGCACGGCGTTGTACCAAAGCGTGATGCCCGCACCGACTTCGGCCAACTCAGGCGCTTGCTCGTAAACCTGGACGGGAAAGCCCGCCTGCCGCAATGCCAACGCCAGCGTCAATCCTCCGATGCCGCCGCCGATCACGACCACGGTCTTCTCGTCAGACGGCAGCGCGGCCACCACGCTCAGAAGCACTCAGGGTGAAAGTCGAGAGGACAGCAGTAGCGGGGAACCTGCGTGGGCATAGGAGCGCAAAGGTCGAGGTCCAGTCCCATCCCCCACGGTGCGGACGAGCAAACCCAGACGACCCCCGGCTCGTCCAATCCGCACTCGACTCCGACATTGCCGCCGGGCACGCAGCCTGACATTTCGCAACTGGCGGCTCCAGCCACACCCATCGTCGTGGTGCCAGGCGCACCTGCCTCTCCGCCGCTCGACGGGCCACCGCCTGCTGACACAGTCGAGGTCATGCTGCTGGCGGTCTGACTGGTCTGACCGCCAGCACTGGAACTCTGAGTGACAGCGTCTGCGCCAGTGGAGCTTCCACCCATACCGGATGTAGTGGAACCACCGGCGCTCGACGTGTGACTCATGCTGCCACCCGTCGATGTCGTCGATGTCGTCGATGTCGTCGATGTCGTCACTTTGTCGCCGCTCCCGTTCGTTGTTTCGCCACAGCCGCCCGCGAGCGCGAGCACCCCCAAACCAACCCAGCACACCCCATTCAGTCGTAGACCCACGCCGGCAGGGTACCACCATTGCTTGCCGGAAAACACTGGGTACTCGCCCTGCCCCTGTCGGCTCCCAGTCGGCTGGGGGCGGCACGCGAAGATCTCGCGGGAAACAGGCACGGACACGAAAACCTTTCGCGTCACGCCGTCATGCCGAGGCGCCTAGACGAAGTGAGAACTGTCATGTTCAAGCACACCAAGATTCTCCCCATGCTTGCGCTGCTGCTGACGACTTCCGTCGCAAGCACGGCCTTTGCCAAGGTGCCATACCGCGCAGGTGAAAAGCGCAGCCAGACCTCCACGGCGGTCGCCAACGACACATCGAACCGCAGTGCTGCCATGGGCCGTTTCGGTCGCATCGCAAAGGTCGCCAAAGCAGAGCCCCGCAAAGAATGCACGCACACTCACCGCTACAGCTGGCAACATTGGATGTGA
>CBFGRJ010000501.1:0-4895 GCA_965651135.1 uncultured Myxococcales bacterium | reverse complement strand
AGAGCCTGTACCCCAGCCACTGTCCCTCGCCGGCTGACCACCTAGCGCTATCACCTATCAGCTCTCGCTCCCACAATGTCGCGAGCCCGGCGCGGCTTGCTTCGACTCCGATTCCACCACTGCCGGCGAGCGAGCGCTTCACTAGGGCGGTTCTTCACCAAAGCGTCCTCGTCCATGCCCCAGGTTTCGCGCGTCCGCCGAGCGCCGTCCATAAGGCGGGAAATCCCATGCCACGACCAGAACGCCGAGCCCTGTCGTGCATCGCTGCTCGGTCGTCCGTGGCGCTCCACCGCCTGTTCGAAGACGCCCGTCACCAGGTCTGCTCGCTCCGCGTCCTCCACGCCGTGCCTCAAACACATAGCGCGAGCAGTTGTCGAGCCCAATCAGCGTGACGGTTGAGCTGTTATTGATGTTTCGACGCACGAAATCCAGGCGCGACAGTGATTCGGTCGCACCGCCGCGAAGCGCTCATCGTCTGGCTCCCATTCAGGCTGCAGAATTGATGGACAGATGGTCCTCAGGGGCAACTACCCTGCTGGCATTGCCTGCGCTTCAGGGCGATTTGCGCTTCATCCCTCCGCCTGTTTCACGAATGAGAAAGAAAGTAGGCACCTGTCTAGTTTCCTTGACACGGTTGAGCGCGGTGAAACCTTCCTTGTACGCGGGCTTCGCTGTCCGCCTACACAACAAGTACTATAGCCAGCACCGCGCGCTAGCAAGCAGGTGAGCGCACAACGGCCTGTACTACAAGCGAATGAAAGCAAGTTCAGCAAGTTGTTCCTGATATTGACAACACCTTGGAAGCGGGACACTCTACGCGCAGCTTTACCAACAAGGAGGCAAATGATGGGGCAACTCTTGCGACACACCGTTGCACTGGGCTCAGCAGGCATTGTTCTCGCGGCTACGCAGAGCGCATGGGCGTACACCGTTGGGAAGGAATGCATAGAGAACTTTCACTCCTGCGCATCCAACCTCCCCAACGCATGCGACTTGACGGACAACGCAGGTAACTTTGGAGGCACTCTGGATTTCTATTGGAAGAATGACCAAGTTTTTGAGAAAGACTTGGTGGATGTCTCGCTTGGGGGTTGGGACAACTTGTGGGCGGACAATGTGGACGTCTATCTCTTCTCGGGTCATGGCACCTCAAATGGCTCGGACAACTACCTGGGCCTAAGCACCCCGGGCTGGTCGCCCACTCCGAACTGCAATAGTCATGCTGAGTCTGGCACCAAACAAGAAATCCTCTTCAATCGAGACACGCAGCTCGCGTTCTTCGATGCGAGCTGCAGTGGCTCGCTCCCGGAACGACATGCCGTTTGGTACGCAGGTGGCGGGAATGGGATGATGGTCGACTTGAAGCAGGGTTTTGCGTTCAGAAATTCACCATCTGATACCGCGTGGCGCTATTGGAAGTTCCTGCTGTACTCCGACAGCATGAGCAACAAGGATGCATGGCTCGAAGCCGGCGATGGCTGCTCACTACTTTTCTGTGACGACGAGTCTCCAATCGTGTTCACGAAAGGTAACAGTGGTACTGATGCTCAAAATCGTGCGAACGGGATGACAATGGATAATTTCCAATCCTTTTCGACGCCCACCGGCAACTACTACTGGTATTACGCAATTGACAATGGTGAGTGTTGATTATGAGAACCCTAGACATCGCGACCCGTGCTTGCTTCGGTCTCTCAATCATCGCCTGCGCTGAGACTCCCACCGACCGCGCGGATACACACCATAGTAGATATCCGTTTGCGTCCGAGAGCTCGAGCTATCTGCGCTATCGTGTCCGGGATGAACCCCAAGCCAGTCGTTGCACCCGGCGCGCGAATGACATAGCGAATGCGCTCTCGGCTCTAGGGCAAAGGGTCACCGGTTCCGACCTCAGTCTGGGCGCTTTGGATATGAATGTAATGAGCAGCACCATTGGTTCGGAACGATTCTTGTGCTTCACGCCGAGCGGGCGGGTCGAGTTTTTCAACATGGAGCGCATGAACGTTGAAAGCCTCCAGCAATCCCCAAGCCGGGAGGCCTTTATCCATTCAGCGGAATCCGTCGTAGTAGAGTTGGCCAGATTCGACTTGGTCGACCTTGATGAAGTCGATTTTAGTGCGATCAAATACGGTAGTGTTGAAGCTGGTATCGACAACGGTGACGACCCAGGCTTGTCCAAGTCCGCCACCGTAGGCGCACGGATCTCTTTTCATAGAAGGTTGGGTGAGCTCCCTGTGTTCCGGAACTTCATTACCATCCGACTCAATCAAGCGCTTCAGGTCGTGAGCGTAAAGCTCGCCTGGATCGATGTTGAGAATGAGGGTCTTGAAGTACCAACGCAAGTCACTCCTGCGGAGGCATTGGATACGTTTGTGGCAAAATGGCCGATGGCCAAGGGGCCAACTGTTCACACGGGCTTCCTTGCGGGAGACTTACTCGAAACCCAGACCTACTTAGAGCCTTGGCACGTGTTTTCGACAGAAGTCCAAGGTCGGCCTGTTGATGCAATACCCGCTGTTGCAGCGCTGGTATCACTCAAAGGATTTGGTGAGGTTGACATGAACGCTTACGGCAGTCGGTAAACCCAAGGGGGAGAGGCCGAGTTTCAATGATACGTCATATCTCGACTCTTGCAGTCTCCTGTGGTCTCGCGATCGGCTGCACGGCCGAGAGTAAGCGAGTCTGTGAATCAACAAACGTCTATCCGCTGGACGCTGATCGGCAGTGCTTGCTCGAGTCCGTCCCGGCCGATGGTTTGCAGGCGTGCCGCGCCAATACAGAAAAGGGGCAGTCGTTCGAATGTGTGGTCTCGCCGGATGGAGATCTGTACATTGCGGTTAGAAATACAGCTGCCTCATTCGAGAGCAGCTCTTGGCGGTATGGAGAGCACCTCTCATCCACTGAAAAAGAACTCTGCGCGCAAGTTCTCGTGGCACCATACCCGGGGGTGCAGTGCGAGTAATCGCTGGTTGTCGGCGGTACGTGTCAACGATTTCGAGACAGCGGCGGGTTGATTTCTATGACGGAAGGGCCGCTGCTTGAGGCAGCGTATCGCCGGGCAAGTTGATGGTCGGCACGCGCTCGTTATCCTTTGCGGGCCAGAGGTCGTCGACCTTGTCGTCGGGGGTGTCGAGGAGGTCTTCGGCGAACGGAGGGGCCGCGTCGAGTCCGTTCCATTGGCGGACTGTGAGCCTCAGCAGTCATTGGTCGCATCAGCCTTCCCCTGTCTGGAATGACCACGACTGATCGCGATCCGGGCTGTATTGGGAACTGCATGTCGACCACGTTCTGTCGTCGGGTAACCGCATGGGAATGGCCGTCCGGGAAATCGCGTCGGGCGGATGCATGGCTGGTGCGTGATCACTGTATCCGTTCGACGGATCGCTTGGGCTGCGGAAGTTGTCAACGAGTGTTAGAGTATCCGTTCGGCCGATCGCGTGGATGACGTCCGGCAGGCGAGCTGCTACGGGCCGCGCGGCTAGTTGTGGGCTAGGGTGAGGCGCCCGTAGAGATTCGCGTCGAGGAGCTCTTGGACGTCGGGAAGCGCTGCGGTCTTCTTCCAGTTCAAGGGCGCGAGGTCGAGGATACGATGCAATGGCCACTGCGGGATCAGACAGAACAGATCGCCCGCACAGCAACGGCCTCTAGTCAGAAGCGGTCGGCTGCGGCAATGCCGCAATATGGCACGAGCAACGAGCACAGGGAATGTGGGTTGGACTGCGGTCCGTCGGGCAAAGCGTTGGACGCAGGAGCAGGGCGAGTGGGGGGTCTCGGAGTGGCAACGCTCCGGGATACCGGTGTGAGGAATCCGAGCGCGCTGTGGTGGTGTTCGTTGTTGTGTACCAGCGAAAAAGGGGCGAGCGAAGGCAAGCCCATCCTCCAGCGAGCCGCAGCGGTTGGGAAAGTCCGGCCGATACTTCATGGTCTTGAACTGGCTCTCGCTGAACGTGTTGTCGTCCGGCATGTGAGGTCTACTGTGCGTCTTCGTGACTCCCAGGTCGGCCAGCAACTGCGCCAACCGTGTGGCTCTTCATCGAAGACCCGCGGTCGGCATGGAGCGTGAGGTCGCCAGGCTTGATGTTTTCATTCTCGAAAGCTTGCTCGATCATCCGGTTGGCGAGCTGCGAGCTTTCCTGCACGG
The DNA here is from genome assembly GCA_965651135.1 of uncultured Myxococcales bacterium. GTDB lineage: Bacteria > Myxococcota_A > Polyangia > Polyangiales > Polyangiaceae > JAICQQ01. The sequence goes on along the minus strand of CBFGRJ010000501.1, from coordinate 754 downwards.
CAAGGAGCCAGGCCACCACGTAGCGGCTGAACACGTCGAGCACGACGTACAAGTAGAAGTAGCTCCACTTCACCGAAACCTTCAGCTTTGTAATGTCCCACGATCACAGCTGGTTCGGTGCCGTAGCCAAAAGTTCAGGCTCCGCGTAGTTGGGGTGCCGCAGCTGATTTCGCCGTTCCTTGACCTGGTTGTTCACTTCGAGGATCCGGTACATCGTCCGGACCGAGCAGAGGTATACGTGCTCGTCGAGCAGCGTTGAATACACCTGGGCCGGAACCTGGTCGGCGACTCGCTCGTTGTGGAGCGTGTCCAGCATGACCTGGCGCTCCTGTTCGCTCAGCGACCGGGGTGGCTTCGGTCGGGGTGACCGTTCGCGCTTCGGGGCGCGGTACCGGTAGTACGAGGCCCTGGACACGCCGAGGGCCTCGCACGCCGGCTTGGTGGCGCCGAGCTCGCTGGCAGCGGGTTCGACGGCTGCCATCAGCTCTCCTCGTCCTTCAGCTCGCCGGGCAGGTTCTGCTCCACTCCCAGCGTATAACAGCATCGGCATCCCCATTTCTCGCAGCACGATGACGACGCTTTTCTATCGAGCAGCAGAAGAATGTGCGTGCGCATGAAGTTTGATGGCGTAGTGCGCAAGTTTTCTGATGGGAGCGATGGCGCTCAGAAGGGGTCGTGGCCGGCGCAGAGCGCATGATGAGCTATGAGCTCAATGGCAGGAGCGTCGAGCTCGAGGACGTCACGCTCTACCTCA
>CBFGRJ010000500.1:0-4915 GCA_965651135.1 uncultured Myxococcales bacterium | reverse complement strand
GTCAACGCTCTCGAATAGATGCGCAGTCCCGTCACCCTTCCGTTCGAGCACCCCTATTGCTGAGCCGCGATCAGAACTCGCGAACGTTCCCACGGGGCCAGCGTATAGCGGCGATCTAGCAAAAACAACCGGATTTGTGGTCGATGGCCCGGGCGTTCGGGTGGGTCCGATGAACGGACGCTTCAACTTTCTGGGAACTGGGGCGAAGTATCGACCCTGCCTGACGGCGACCGCAGCCGATAGATTTCACGCACGGCCCCAATGATTAACGCACGCTCGTTCACCGCCCTGATCAGCTCGACCCTCTTGCTCGGCGCTTGTTCCGACGCTGGTAGCTCGACGACCGGCTCCCAGCCAGCGACGACCACGACTGCTGGTGCGCTCACGGGTACCACCGGCTCGACCGGCAGCGACGGCTCGGCGACGACCGGCGCGACCGGCAGCAGTACGGGGGGAATGACCAGCTTCACCAGCACGGTCACGACCACCACGGCGACGGCGACAACGGGCAGCCCCACCACGGGCAATGCGACCACGGCCAGCGATGGCACCGGCTCGGGCGGTGGCACGGGCATGAGTAGCTCGAGCGCGGGCGGAATGGGTACGGAAGGCACGACGAGCACCGACGGTAGCGGTGGAACCGACACCACGGGTGCTGGCGGTAGCGGAGGTTCTTCGGGCGGTTCGGGAGGCACGACCCCGCTCGGCAATCCACCGGTGCTCAGTGCGGGTTGCGGCACTGCCACGACCGTGACCAGCGGCAAGAAGACGATCACGAGCACTGGTCAGGAGCGCACGTACATCATCGATATTCCCGCTGACTACGACATGAACACGCCGCACCGCCTGTTCTACACCTCGCACTGGATCGGCAGCACCTCGGAGGCGGTCCGAGATCAGGACTACTACTTCTTGAAGCCGCTTGCGCAAGCCGACGGGGTGCCCGCGATCTTCGTTGCTCCGCAGTCCGACGGCGCCACCTGGCAGCAGAAGGACCACGCCCTGTTCGATGACATCTTGGCTTTCGTGAAAGAAAACCTTTGCATCGACACGAGCCGTGTCTTCGCTACGGGGTTCAGCTTTGGCGGCATGATCACGTACTCGCTTTCGACGAATCACCAGAGCGACATCCGCGCTGCCGTGGGGATTGCGCCCGCCAACTACAACATCTGGCTACCCCAGAAGACGGGGCAGCCCATCGCTTGGATGCAAACCACGGGTATGAGCGACGGGACCTGTCCCTGGGTGAATGGCAACAGTCAGACGCAGGGCGCGAAGTACATCGCCATGGAACACGCTGCCAATGCGGGGTGCACCGTGCCCGATGACATCCCCACGTGGCAGAATGGGAACCACATCTGCTACGACTTCGAGGGCTGTCCCGCTGAGTACCCGGTCAAGGCGTGCACGTTTGGCGGCGGGCACACGAACATCGACAGCGATGGCGGCAGCAATGACAACTGGATCGCCCGGGAGTCCTGGGAGTTCTTCATGCAGTTCTAGGGGCGCACGACTCGGTTCGGTCGCAGAGCGTTCTGCAAAGGCATTGCGTCGGCTTCGCTGACCGTCACCCACGCGCTCCAGTGCCCCGGCCCCGACTCTCTGGCGCCAACCTCTGCGGTGACCCCTTCGCGCTGCACGAACTCGCGAACGTGCGTGGCATGATGCTCGGCGATCCCCTGAGCGCGGGGCCCAAAGAAATCCCAGATGAGCTCGAGCTGCGACATGCGGTCAGGATAGTGTAACTATTTCGCCCGTGCATCGCCCAGATGACATGGGTTCCGATCCAAAGGGCTCGCCCTGCGCTTCCATGCTGTTAGGGGTGGCGATGCTCAGCGCGTGTGTGCCAGTGCCTGAGCCCGCCCACTATGCCGGTTGGGAACCGATGCCCGTGGGAGTCCCCAGCGCCCCTAGCCGCAGCGTGGCGCGAGAACGACTCGCAGACAGCCGCGCTCTCTGGCACGCGTTTCGGGATGGACCGACGCCGGACGTTCAGCTGACTGGGCGCCCGTCGGACCCTCGGAGCCAGCGGGGCTACAGCTACGTGCGGGCGCGTCAAGCGTCGCCGGAGCGTGCCGAATTCACGTTGTTCGGCGTGGAGCGCGGGCGTGTGGTGCTGCGTGCCTTCGTGGCGGGGCACCCCGATGCGCTAAAGACCGGCGGTGAGCGTAACCACGCGCTCGAGTCGCTTTGGGCGGAGAGCGCCGCGGACCTCGGCCAACACCCGGAGGGAGCTCCGCCCCACAGCATCGACGAGCTCTACGCCGAGTGCGAGCGGTGGATCGCCGAGCACTCGACGAGCCCGCGCTTGTATTTCCATCCGGACGGTTTGCTCATGCACTGTGGTTTCGACCCGGACGATTGTCGTGGTTGCCCGGAAATCTCGATCCAGTCAGTCAGTCGCTTCACTCTGGATCGCGCACTTCGGACCGTGGAGCCTGCGCGTTGGGTCTGTGCGCGTGACTGGGGCGTGTTTTTTCCTGGAAGCAGTCTGTTCGTGCATGGCTCTGACGAGGTGTGCTACGCGCCGCCGAACCCGCGGCCCCAAACGCTCCGGACCTCTTCCGTGGCACGAGGCAGCCACGAGAGCTGTCCGCTCGGGCCAGAGCTTTGCGAGCCCGTGGAGCCCTCCGAAGCATCGCTGAAGGATATTTGCCAGATCGATCCAGCGGCATGCCCCAAGCCCTGCGATGCGGACGGCTGCACCACTGCCCACTGGGCTCGCCGACTTTCTCCCTGTCCCGCCTGGCCGCGACGTGCGCCGCAGCCCCTCGAATTGGGCAAACCCGAACCGCTCGCTCCTTGGAGCTTTCCGTTCTCGACCGGTGGTGAAATCGAATGCGGCCGTAGAACGACGCTGCTCAGGGTGATTCAGCCCCGCCTGCCGGAGGAGCTGGGGCCGGCGCGTTTTTAGATGCGGGTGTGAAGGCCGCACTCGCGCTGCTTACCCAGCGAACGGCCGTCGCGCGCGTCTTCTCCAGGTAGGGTCGGGCGAGTCGAATGCACGTCACCGATGGAGCGATAACCCTGCTGGTAAAGCGGGTGGTACGGTAGGTCGTGCTGCTTCAAGTAGCTCCGCACATCGTCGTCGGTGAAATCCAAGAGCGGGCACACTTTTGTGTGCTGCCCCTGCTGCTGCACATAGGCTAGATGGGCTCGATGGTTGGTCTGTACCCGGCGCAGCCCAGCCAACCACGCCTTCGGCTTCAGCTCTTCGAGCGCGCGCCGCATCGGCTCTACTTTGGTGAGTTGCTGGTAACGAGCCAACGCATCCTCGTCTCCCTGCCAGAGCGGACCATGCAACGCTTCGAGCCGTGCCGACGTCCATTCCGGGGCGTAGACACGAACGTCCAGTTCCAAGCGCCGGCGCAACTCTTCGGCGAAGCGATAAGTTTCTGGGAACAGGTACCCGGTGTCGATGAAGACCACGCGAATCGAGGGAATGATGCGCGAGACAAGGTGCAACATCACCGCGGACTCTGCGCCAAAGCTCGACGTGAGAATGATGTCGTCGCCAAAGGTTGCCAGCGTCCAGCGCACGATGGCTTCTGGCGTGTGTTGCCCCAGTTCCCGGTCGAAACCGGGAGCCGGTTGTCGCGTCGGCGCGTTCATGGCTCACCTCGGTGAAGCACGGGCGCGGCACCGCCGAGCTCGAATCGCATGCGAAGCGTGCCACGTGAATCCACCACATGCATGAGTCGGTCGAGCAAGTCGAAGGCCCTGGCTTCTGTTTCGTGGTGGGGCAAGGCCGTCACAGACACTACGACTTCGTAGCGTTCGATGAGTTGGTCGGCGGCTCGACGCACCAGCGCTTCGATGAGCGCGCGCCGGCCGGACCAACCCCAAGTGGGCTTCGGACTTCCGAGCGCGACCCACACCAAAACTACATGGGCGCCAGAGCACCGGGCCGCATCGAAGCCAGCATCCACGCGGTCTGTCAGCGACTCGAGGCTCTCCCCATGAGCGGCGATGATTCGGACCACTGGGGCATTCATCCAACAGACCCCGTTGGCCGGCAGTGCGGCACCCGCTTCCGCGACCTCCAACATCACTTCACTTGGTACGGTCGCGCGTCTAGCAGTCGCTATCAATACACCCATAGAACCGTTCTCCGTCGTGTTGGCGCGACCCGTGGAGCAAGATGCATTCCAACGCGTTCACTTGCTCGAAACAGCGACGAACCTCCGGCTCGTGCCGGGCTCCCGAAACAGCCTATCGGGAAACTCGGGTATCACCAGCTGGCAAGCAGACACGGGTCCGGCCCGCACCGTTAGGCCGTGATACTTCACGGTGCCCAGCACAAGCCACGGCCGAGCCGTGACCTCAGCGACCTTTATGGCGCGACAAACGGGGTGGCACGCGCGTTGCTCTTCGCGAGTGGCCAGGCCGCAGCGGCTCCATCCATGCTCACCAGAAAAACCATGTACGCGCTCAAGGCGTTGTCGATCCTTGCGGAAGACCGCGACCGCAGGCTGCTTGCCACGGGCGAGCTTGCCGAACGCGGTGGTATCCCGAGAAAATTCTTGGAGACCATTCTCCGCGAGCTGCAGCAGCACGGCATCCTCTTGTCGCAGCGAGGCCCTGGCGGAGGTTACGCGCTCAGGCGCGATCCGAGCGATATTGCCCTCGCGACCGTGGTGCGAGCGGTCAACGGACCGCTACCTTTGGTTCCGTGCGTGAGCGCGGACAGCACCTTGCGCTGTCCTGGTTGTACGGGCAAGCGATATCCGTGCGGTGTGGGCAGTGTCTTGCAGGGTTTGCACGACGCGACGGCGCATTTTCTGGAGACGACGACCTTGCTCGATGTCGTGCGATTCGGGCGACGCTCGTCCGAGCGAACCGCCGTGGCTAGCTATTCGATCTACAGCGTGTTGACAGTTTCGTACAACACCGCCCTTCTCGGGCGTTGGACCGA
>CBFGRJ010000499.1:0-4916 GCA_965651135.1 uncultured Myxococcales bacterium | reverse complement strand
GTCGCGGCTCAGCTCTTGGCTGCGACTTGCCGAACCAGCCGAGCCGAGTGGGCACGGCACGAGCCAATGCCCACCCTTGACCAGCACCGGTGGATTGCGGCCACGGCCACGGTCGCGGCTCCGGCCACCGAACTTAGGCCACGGTCAGCGGTCATGGCCCCCGATTTCGTGCATCGTCAAAAGCCAAACCGCATCCCGACCTACCGACTCGAGGAAGCCCGACTCAGGTATTTTCCGCTGCGGTGTCGATCCGCTTCACGAGAGGTTGGGCGAGCTGCTAAGCCTGCTCGCATGTGCGGTTGCCAGCGGCTTGTCGCTGGTTTAGTCCGGCGAAACAACCGCGTCAGAACTCAAGACTAGTAGAGGACTCCGAAGCGATGACACGACTCGAAAAACCCAAGAACGGCGAGAGCATCAGCATGTCCAAGGAGGGCAAGCTCAGCGTACCCGATGAACCCATTATCCCGTTCATCGAGGGCGACGGGACGGGGCCCGATATCTGGCGGGCAGCGAGTGCGATCATGGATGCTGCGGTGAGCAAGGCTTATGGCGGCAAACGTCGCCTCGCCTGGTACGAGGTGTACGCAGGCGAGAAAGCAAAAAAGCAATTCGACACCTGGCTCCCCGAAGAAACCGTCGAGGCGTATCGCAAGTACCTGGTCGGGATAAAAGGGCCGCTGACCACGCCCGTCGGCAAAGGTATTCGATCGCTGAACGTCGCCTTGCGTCAGCAGCTCGATCTTTACGTGTGCTTGCGTCCGGTACGCTGGTTCACCAATGTGCCGAGCCCGGTGAAACGGCCTGGTGACGTCGACATGGTGATCTTCCGAGAAAACACCGAGGACATTTACGCAGGCGTCGAGTGGCAAGCCGGCACGCCCGAGGTGAAGAAGGTCGTCGATTTCTTGCAGCGCGAAATGGGCGTCAAGAAGATCCGATTTCCGGAGACTTCCGGTATTGGCATCAAGCCCGTGTCCAGAGAGGGCACCGAGCGGTTGGTGCGGGCAGCCATCAACTACGCCCTCAAGCAGGACAGAAAGAGCGTGACTCTGGTGCACAAGGGCAACATCATGAAGTTCACCGAGGGTGCCTTCCGTGATTGGGGTTATGCGCTGGCTACGCGCGAGTTCCGCAGCCGAGTCGTGACCGAACGGGAGTCGTGGATCCTCGGGAACAAGGAGCAAAACCCGGAGCTGTCGCTCGAAGCGAACGCCAAGCTGATCGAACCGGGTTACGACATGGCGCCGCCTGAAACGCAAGCAGAGTTGAGGGCAGAGGTCGAACGCGCGCTGAGCCTCATGCCGAGTCACGGCAACGGCAAGTACAAGAGCATGCTGCTAATCCGAGACGCGATTGCGGACATCACGTTGCAGCAAGTGTTGACCAGGCCGAAGGAGTTCAGCGTAGTAGCCACGATGAACCTGAACGGTGACTATCTGAGCGACGCTCTCGCGGCACAGGTGGGCGGCATTGGCATCGCGCCCGGTGGGAATATCAACTACGATACCGGCCACGCCATTTTCGAAGCCACGCACGGCACCGCGCCCAAGTACGCGGGACAAGACAAGGTCAACCCGGGCTCGGTCACGCTGAGCGGCGAGATGATGCTGCGCCACCTGGGTTGGGACGAGGCGGCCGACCTAATCCTGAAGGGTATGGACGGCGCGATCGCCGACAAGCTCGTTACCTACGATTTCGCCCGTTTGATGGACGGCGCCAAAGAACTGCGGTGTTCCCAGTTCGGTCAAGCCGTGATCGATCATATGTAAAACCTCGAAAGTTGGCAGCCAGCAAGGACTGAACGCATGAAACGCAAGAAGATCGGACTGATTGGCGCAGGAAATATCGGCGGAGAGCTCGCGAACCTCTGTATGCAAAAGCAGCTTGGAGACGTGGTGCTCTTCGACATTCCTCCCAAGGAAAATTTCGCCAAGGGCAAGGCCCTGGACCTCGAGCAAGCGTCCACGCAGAGCGGTAGCGACGCAAACATCATCGGCTCTTCGAACTGGAGCGACGTGGCCGGTGCGGATGTCTTGATCATCACCGCGGGCATCCCACGCAAACCGGGGCAGTCTCGCGACGATTTGGTAGGCACGAACCTGCCCATTATCCAGGACGTGGCGGACAATGCGAAAAAGCATTGCCCAGACGCGTTCACGATCGTGATCTCGAACCCGCTCGATGCCATGGTGTACGAGTTCAAGCGGCGCACCGGGGCTCCCAAAGCAAAAGTCGTTGGAATGGCCGGCGTGCTCGATAGCGCGCGATTTTCTCTGTTTCTGGCCCGCGAAGCGAAGGCAAGCGTCAAAGACGTGCGAGCCATGGTGCTCGGCGGGCATGGCGACGATATGGTGCCCCTGCTGGGTTACTGCACGATCAACGGCATTGCGGTGCGCGAGCTAATCGCAAAAGAGAAGCTCGACGCCATCGTCGATCGCACGCGAAAAGGTGGCGGCGAGATCGTCGGCTTGATGGGGACCAGCGCCTACTATGCGCCCGCAGCCAGTGCAGTAGCCATGGCCGAGGCCTACTTGCTCGACCAAAAGCGCCTCTTGCCGAGCGCAGCCTATCTAGAAGGCGAATATGGGTTCAGCGACATTTATATGGGTGTCCCCACGGTGATCGGCGCAGGTGGCGTCGAGGCAATCGTCCAGCTCGAGCTGACGAGCGAAGAGCGCGAGATGTTGAAGAAGAGCGCCGCTAGCGTACAGGCGGTGGTCGATATCGTTAAGGCAAAGTCCTAATGAAGATTCACGAGTATCAAGGCAAGCAAATCTTCGCTCGCTATGGCATTCCCATTCCCAAGGGTATTGCCGCCTTCAGCGTCGCGGAAGCGGAAGCAGCCGCAAAGAAGCTGATTGCCGAAACTGGCAGCGAAGTGTGCGTCGTCAAAGCCCAAATTCATGCGGGCGGGCGGGGCAAAGGCGGCGGGGTCAAAGTGGTCAAAGGCGTCGATGCCGCCAAGCAAGCTGCTGAAAAGCTGCTTGGCATGCAGTTGGTCACTCATCAAACCGGTCCCGCCGGGCAAACGGTGCGCCGACTGTACGTCGAACAGGGCCTCGACATCGATCGCGAGCTGTACGTAGGTCTGGTCGTCGACCGCGAGAAGCGGCGCATAGCGGTGATGGCATCTACCGAAGGCGGCGTAGAAATCGAAAAGGTCGCCGAGGAAACACCCGAAAAAATACTGACCGAACACGTGGACCCGGTCATCGGCCTCGGGCAGTACCAAGCGCGGAAGCTGGCGTACGGTCTGGGACTGGCAAAACACCCCGCGAACCCCAAAGAGACGGTCAAACAGTTCGTCAAGACGCTCACGACACTCTGCGACTTGTTCGAAAAAGAAGACTGCTCACTTTGCGAAATCAATCCGCTGGTCATCACCAAGACTGGGAATGTCGTCGCGCTGGATGCCAAGCTCAACTTCGACGACAACGCGCTCGGCAGGCACCCTGAATGGCCGGAGCTGATGGATACGGCCGAAGAAGACCCGGTAGAGCTGGAGGCACACGCGGTGGGGCTCAACTACGTCGCGTTGGACGGCGATATCGGCTGCCTCGTGAATGGCGCCGGCTTGGCTATGTCCACCATGGATATCATCAAGCACCACGGTGGCCAACCGGCGAACTTCCTCGATGTGGGCGGCGGCGCCAACAAGGAGCAGGTCGAAAAAGCCTTTCGCATGATCCTGACCAGCGACAAGGTCAAAGGCATTTTCGTCAACATCTTTGGAGGCATCATGAAATGCGACGTCATTGCCGAGGGCGTCGTCGCAGCGACCAAAGAGCTGGGGCTGAAGGTCCCGTTGGTCGTACGACTCGAGGGCACCAACGTGGAACAGGGCAAGCGGATCTTGAAAGATAGCGGCCTCAGAATCGAATCCGCAGACAGTATGGCCGACGGCGCCAAGAAAATCGTGGCAGCCGTTCAAGGCTAACCCGCAGCATACAGCCAGGAATCATCATGTCAGTATTGGTCAACAGTGACACAAAAGTCGTCGTGCAGGGGATCACGGGCTCCGCCGGCTCCTTTCATGCGAGTCAATGCATTGCCTACGGGACACGTATCGTCGCCGGCTGCACTCCCGGGCGCGGCGGCGAGGTGTTCAAAGCAACCGGCAAAGACGGCAAAGAAGTGAGTGTGCCGGTGTTCGATACAGTCGCAGACGCCGTGCGCGAAACCGGTGCGGATACTTCGTGCATCTTCGTTCCCGCTCTGGGTGCCGCGGATGCCATACTCGAGGCCGCCGATGCGGGTTGCCGGCTGATCGTCGCGATCACCGAAGGCATCCCGGTCATGGACATGATCCGCGTCCGTCGGGCTCTCGAAGGGCGGAACGTGCGGTTGATCGGTCCGAACTGCCCAGGTGTGATCACGCCCGGAGCCTGCAAGATCGGCATCATGCCGGGGCACATTCACAAACCCGGCAAAGTAGGGGTCGTGTCGCGTTCGGGAACGCTCACCTACGAGGCGGTGGGTCAGCTGACGGCGTTGGGCCTCGGGCAATCGACCTGCATCGGAATTGGTGGCGATCCGGTTGGCGGCTTGGACTTCGTGGACGTGCTGCGCTTGTTCAACGATGATCCCGAAACCAACGCTGTGATGATGATGGGGGAGATCGGCGGCAATGCCGAAGAGCGAGCCGCCGAATTCATCCAGGCGCACATGACCAAGCCGGTAGCGGCGTTCATCGCCGGCACTACCGCTCCACCAGGCAAACGCATGGGCCATGCAGGGGCCATCATCAGCGGAGGCAAGGGCACGGCGAAGGACAAGATTGCCGCACTGGAGGCCGCGGGGGTCAAAGTTGCCCCGTCGCCAGCTGAGATGGGCGCCACGCTGAAGAGCTTGCTGTGACTTCGATGCCGCTGACCGACCTTCCGGTCAGCGGCATTTCCTAGCTGTCAGTTTTTTTT
>CBFGRJ010000498.1:0-4953 GCA_965651135.1 uncultured Myxococcales bacterium | reverse complement strand
CCTTCGTGGCCATCAACTGCGCGGCGCTGTCGGACAACTTGCTGGAGAGCGAGCTATTTGGTCACGAAAAGGGCGCCTTTACTGGAGCGAGCACGGCGCGGCGCGGTCGCATCGAACTGGCGGCGCAAGGTACGTTTTTCTTGGACGAGGTGGGGGAGCTCAAACCCGAGCTGCAAGCCAAGCTCCTTCGCGTGCTACAAGAAAAGACCTTCGAACGCGTCGGCGGCAACCGCAGTGTGAGCGCCGACGTGCGCTGGATCGCCGCCACCAACCGCGACCTGCCGGCCATGGTCAAAGCCGGTCAATTTCGCGAAGACCTCTTCCATCGCTTGGCTGTGTTCCCGGTGGAGCTGCCCCCGCTCAGGGAGCGACGCCAAGACATCTTGCCGCTCGCCCACGCTCTGCTCCGGCGAATTTCGGCCAGCATCGGGCGCCGCGAGCTGACCCTTTCGGAAGAAGCAGAGCACGCCATTCGTGATGCCGAGTGGTCCGGTAACGTGCGCGAGCTCGCCAACGCCCTCGAGCGTGCCGCCATCGTTGCCGAAGGCTCTCGAATTACTGCGCAAGATCTCGATCCGGTGCCCGTGTGGCGTAGTCCGAGCTCAGCTTCGCAACAGTCGCCCCCACCCGCCACCGAAACCCTCGAAAGCTTGGAACGGCGCGCCATCGAGCAGGCTCTCGCGGCGGTCGACGGCAACCGTCGCAAAGCTGCTGAGCGCCTGGGCATTGGTTTGCGTACGCTCTACGACAAGCTCAAGCGCTACGGACTGTGAACACCGGCCCCGGGCTTCATGGATAGGCGCCCATATTACTCATCACACTGAGGCCGGCTGCGGTCGCCAAGATGCCCACCAGCAGAATCACCAGCAAGAACACCACGACCCGCTTGCGCCGCGAGCCGTTGAGCTCCGCCGGGATGTCGCCAACGGCATCCGTGCTGAGTGCCGCCGCGGCGAGCAGGTCGGGGCTAGGCCCGATGGGCTGACGCACAGCAGCGCTCGAGGGGGCCGCCAGCACCTGGCCAGGTAACGGCGGCGGCCCGGCGCGCCGGGCTGCGACCGGCGCCGCGACGGGAGCCGAAGCAGCCTGACTCCGCGAGGTCGCCAGCGCCTTTTCGAGCTCGCCTTGCTTGGCGATCAGCGGCGCGATGGCCTCGGCGATCTTTGCTTCGATACCACGAAGCTCATCGGTTCGGTCGAGCTTTGCTTCGAGCTCGCGCTGCCGGTCCAGCAGCGAAGCGATGGACCGCTCGACGGTCGTCTTGACTAACTGCTCCGTCAGCGTGCGGAGCTCTGGCATGAGAGCGCGCACGAGGTCGTCGCGCATCTCACTGGTCATGGCAGGCGCGCTCTGTACATTGGAGCTCACCGAGGTCGTGACAGGCTTCGGTTTCACGCTCGTTGCTGGCAACGGACGAGTGGCAGCAGCAGATGAACCGCTGAGGAAGGGTCTCGCCGGCGGACGATTACTGATTCTGCGAGCGGGGCGTCCCTTGGATTCTGTATTGCTGGTGCTGCGTGCCGGCGCCAATGGGGCGCGAAGAGGCTGGCGGTCCGCCGCGTTGCTGGCCATGCAGAAGATTATGAACGATCGCATGCACGTGATCCAGGTTGGGACAGCCTCGCAAATCGATCTTCGTGACCGCGCACATACCCACACGAGGAGCACGTTGTGGGTATGTGCGCGTCAGTCAATCAATGAGTATCGAGAGGTGAGTCGGCGTCTCTCGATCGAAGCATCGAGGGCTCGGCTTGACCAAGCAGGTGCCGGGCAGCGCGATGCCCCAGCGCTCGAGCCTAAAATACTAGCAGTTTTAACCTGTTAGAATCGCCAAACCAAAGGCGCCTTATAAATCGCTCGGTCGACTAAAACAGCGGCACACATGAAGCTACCCCGACGCCCTCCCAACTTTCGCCAGAGCTTGCCATGCCTCACGTGATCTATCTAGCCCCGAGTGGCAGTCATGTCGGATTGACGACCATCGCGCTCGGAGTCGTCCGCGCTCTCGAAAACCGCGGCATTCGCGTCGCGTTCTTCAAGCCAATTGGCCAGCAATCGGAGCGCGACAAGAGTCCCGAACGGTCCACGTACTTCGTGCGTCAAATGAGCGCGTTGACGCCCGTGACACCGATCCCGCTCGAAGAAGCGGAACGGCTGATTTCGGTGGGCAGCAAAGACGAATTGCTCGGCAGGGTCGTGAGCAACTACCACCAATCCCGAGCGGACGCGGACGTCGTGATCGTCGAAGGTCTGGTGGACTCTCAGGAAAGCTCTGGCGAGTCCCAACTGAACCAAGAGCTCGTGCAGACACTCGGTGCGGAGGTGATCGTCGCGGCTGCCCTACGCGACACACCGCTCAGTGATTTCGAGGCTCGTCTCGAAGTGACCGCGAGCCGTTACGGTGGCTTTTCTGGGGACCGCGTCATCGGGTGCATCATCAATCACATTCCAGTCCGCGAGGGGATTTCGACCCCCCACGATCAGCCGCCCCAAGCGCGTGTGCTCCTGAAGCGATCGGAGCTCAAGGTGCTCGGTGCCATCCCGGAGAACCCGGAGCTGATGGCGTGCCGTACCATCGACATCGCTCGGCATCTCAACGCCGAGATCCTTCACGAAGGCGAGATCATGACGCGCCGTGTACGCAAGATCTCGCTTTTGGCCCGCACGGTACCTAACCTCGTGCACACGCTGCGGGCGGGTTCGATCCTCTTGACTCCCGGCGATCGCACGGATGTGGTGCTTTTGGTCGCCCTCGCCGCCGCGAACAAGATTCCGATATCGGGACTGGTGCTCACGGGCGCCATCGAAATCCCACCAACCATTCTCGACCTTTGTCGCCCAGCCTTCGAAACGGGGCTACCGATTCTCAAGGTGTCCGGCAACAGTTGGGAAACGGCCACTGCGCTCGCGCAGATGCGCACGCAGATCCCGATGGATGATCTCGAGCGGGCTCGGCGTGGCGTCGATTACATCGCCACGTACATTGACGCCGATTGGATTGCGGAGCATTCGCAGCTTCCCACCGAGATGCGCCTATCGCCTGCCGCGTTCTGCTATCGCCTCACGGAACTCGCACGCGCTGCCGCGAAAACCATCGTTTTGCCCGAGGGCACCGAACCAAGAACGGTGAAGGCCGCTGGCATCTGTGCCGAGCGTGGGATTGCTCGCTGTATCTTGCTCGGAGACCCCACGGAAGTGCGTCGCGTTGCCGACGCGCAGGAGATCGTATTGCCATCGGGAGTCGAAATCTTGGACCCGGTTCCCATTCGCGGAAACTACGTAGAACCGCTGATGGAGCTCCGCAAGCACAAGGGCCTCACCCGGGCCAATGCCATCGAGTTCCTGGAAGACAATGTCTGGCTCGGCACCATGATGCTAGCGCTCGGCGAGGCCGATGGATTGGTATCGGGTGCGGTACACTCGACGGCCAACACGATTCGTCCCGCGCTTCAGATCATCAAGACAAAGCCGGATGCGCGCATCGTATCGTCTATTTTCTTCATGTGCCTCCCCGATCAGGTACTGGTCTACGGTGACTGCGCCGTGGTTCCCGATCCCGACGCGGAGACGCTGGCGGACATCGCCATCCAGAGTGCCGACTCGGCTGCCCGCTTTGGAATTCCAGTGCGTGTTGCCATGATCAGCTACTCTACCGGCGAATCCGGCTTCGGCTCCGACGTGGACAAAGTGCGCGAAGCTACGCGCATCGCTCGAGAGCGGCGCCCCGATTTGCTGCTGGACGGCCCGCTACAGTACGACGCGGCCGCCATTCCCAGCGTTGCAGCGGCGAAAGCGCCCAACAGCCCCGTGGCAGGCAAGGCCACCGTGTTCATCTTCCCGGATCTGAATACGGGCAATACTACGTACAAGGCCGTGCAGCGGAGCGCTCACGTGATCAGCATCGGCCCAATGCTCCAGGGCTTGCGCAAACCCGTGAATGATCTTTCGCGAGGCGCCTTGGTCGAAGACATCGTGTACACCATCGCCATTACCGCCATTCAGGCAAACCAGCAGGCACTACCATGAGCTACTGCAGCTCCGGGGGTGCTCGAAAGTGGCCGCGTTCGACCTGCGCGCCCCACTCAGCACTCGTCCGCAGGAGTAGCCTGGCGACACACTCTCGGACGGGGGCAGTGGCCCTTTTGAGTGTTCGGGTACCACGCAGGCGGGAAGTAGATGAGCTGGTCGCGGCGTTCGCCGTCGCTCGTCACGCCACCTGACAGCCACTCGGCGTAGGCGGGGGCGTAGTAGCAACCCATGGGTGGCTCGATCCACGCGCCGGGGATCCATTCCCAGCGCCGCCCTGCCCAACGCCAGCTTCCGTCCACCCACAGGCATTCTTCGCTCGGTTGCTCAGGCACGCATTCGATGCGCGCTGGCGGCGGGGGAAAGCTCACCATCGTGGCCGGATTCACTCCGGTGCCCTGATGGGCGCCGGTTGCCGGAGTCGGCAGCTCGCTTCCGCAGGCGAGGCACCCGAAACACCCGGCGCCGAAAACGACGAGCACGCTCAGAACCCTGCGCATCATGACGGTGGAAAGAAGAAGAGCTCGTTCATGAGCGCCTCGCCGAAGAAGAGATACTCGAGCGTAGCCAGTGCCAGGAATGGACCGAATGCGAGGCGAGCGCCCAAGAGGCCAGGCTCGGCCTCCTCGGCGATCGGATCTTTTTCGAACTCCGCCTCGAGCCGAGCGCGTTCTTCACCTTCGCTCTCGTCGATGGCTCGTTGCATGGCCGCCCTTTCTTCCTGCACCGCTTCGGGCTCCTCGATGGACCCCTTCGCCAAAAAGAGGATGAGCGCAGCCACCGTGCCCTGCACCGACCCGGCCAGGAGCGCGAACACCGAGCCCGGCCACCCGAACCAAGCGCCCGCGAGCATGACCAGCTTGGCGTCGCCCATGGCCATGCCCGTCCTGCCGCGCAATTTTCGGTAGAGCAGGTCGAAGGGCAGCC
>CBFGRJ010000497.1:0-4969 GCA_965651135.1 uncultured Myxococcales bacterium | reverse complement strand
TTCTTGGCTGTCGACAATCGCAGGGGGGCTACTTACCGTTGAACAGATCGTTGAACACGGCGTCGAATTCGTCGTCGCCATTCACGGCTCTGGACTGGGGAGGCGGCGCGGATTGAATCGCCTTCAGGTTGCGCACGCGTTGTCGAACGTCACGGTAGTCGCGATTCTTGCGCTCGAGTGAGACTAGGGTTTCCAGCGCCTTTCGCCGCTCCCCAAGCCTTTCGTAAATACCTCCCAAGTCATAGAGGAGGCTGTACTCCTGCTCGCGTGTCTTTTGCTTGGCGTTCAGCGCTTTTTCGTAGGCCCGCACGGCTTCGATCAGCTCGTTCTTCTCGGCGTGAATCATGCCAATCATGGCGAAGCACATGCACTCGCGCGTGGGATCGCGCGCGGCCAGCTCGAACTCGGCGCAGGCGTCCGTCAACAGGCCCATTTCTTTGTAGGCGACGCCCAAGTCGTAGTGCGTGGAGCTATCCCCTTCGGAGACCTGCGCGCGCACCCCTTCTTTGAACTTCTCGAAGACTTGGTCGACGTCGACATCGCCTTCCAGGGCGGCCATCGGCGGCGCTTCGCTTTCGGCCTGTTCCAGGTCGTCCAGCGCGTCGAGCGAAGCAGCGATGTCGAAGGAGCGATCTCGCGCCGGCGGCCGTGAACGGTGTCGCTTGCGGCGCTCCGCAGGGCGATTGCTTTGTCGGACTTGCAGGGCCTGCCTCACCTCGGTCAACCGCTCCAAGAGCAGCGGGTGGTTGGGTGAGCGCTCGAGCTGTTCCTCCAGAATCGTCCTTGCATCATCGTAAAGGCCGCGCGAGGCGAAGAAGTCGGCCTCGTCCAGGACATCCTCGAGATCCGCGACTGCCGCAGCCTGCTGATGCTGAGAGCCAGAGTGGGTGGTGTCGTCTTCAGGAGTTGCGACGACCTCCTGGTCGTCGAGCTCACCCAGATCTTCCGCTTCGCCGGCCATTTCGAAGCTTGGCAGCGGTTCGTCGTCTACTCCGAACGGAGCGTCGGTCACGAACGCGTCGGACACGGAATCGTAGTCGTCCTCGTCCTCGCCCTCGGCGCTCATCGCCGCTTCTGGGCTCACGCCCTCCAGATCGTACGACGGCAGCGGCTGGTCGACGTCGTAGCCAATGTCCGCCGAGCTGTGTTCGTCGTAGAGGTCGGCGTCGTCTTCGCCTGCTATTTCGTCCAACAGCTGCAGCGCGTCGGCGTGATCCGGCTCGATCTCGAGCACCTCGTACAAGAGCGGCTCGGCGTATTGCGGTTCACCGCGATCGACGTGAATGATCGCGATATTCACCGTCTCTTGGATGGCCGCTTCGCGCTCACCTGCTTCGACCAAGACCTCGCGCAGCTTGTGGCGAATATCGACGGATTGAGGATCGATCTCCAAAGCAATGTGCAGAGCCTCGATCGACTTCGAGTACAGCCGCAGTTTGCGGAACGATTCGGCATCGACGACCGCCTTGCGAGCGTGAGCGCTCGCGTCGAACGATTCCGGGCCGCCGAACTCTTCGGCCGCCTCCGCCTCGTCGTCGACGATGACTACGTCCGGCGCGGACGCCATGAGCTGTCGACCTCGCGAAGAAACGGCTGGTGGAGCCTCCGAGAGGACGTCGTCCTCGTCAACGAACTCGACATCGTCGTCCACCGAGATGGGCGCTTCGCTGTGGGTGACCGGCTGAGCCTGCGGTCTCAACGTTTCGAGAGCGCGCACCTGCTCGTCATGGGGAGCCACGCTGCGCAGGTGACTCAAGAGTTGCGTGTACAGATCCCCCTTCTTCTGGTCGCGCGAAAGGCGCGCCATTTCTTTGTAAACTTCGACGGCTTTGTTCTCTTGACCAATGGTGTTGAACGCCTGAGCCAACAGCCCCAGGGTGTCCAGGTCCTTGGGGTCTGCCTGAAAAGCGATCTGCAGTTTGGCCAACGCTTGAAGGCCGCTCTCCCTGTCTCCGCGCCTGAGGTACAAATCGGCGGCCACGCGGGCAAAGTTCGGGTCCTGCCGGAAATGGAGGATGCGCTCGATGACCTTCAGAGCATCGTCGGGTCGCTGCATTTTGAGCAGCATGTCAGCGGCTGTCCAAAACGAATCGATGGCCTCGTCGACGGATTGCACGCGGCAACAGGCTTCGGCCAAGCGCAAGTGAGGCAGCGGATTGGTGTTGTCCAGATCCACCATCTTGCGGAACACGTCGATCGCATCGCGATCGCGCCCTGCCTTCTGCAGCCGAGTGGCCACCTCGTCGTAGGCCGCCAGCGCGTCGCTGGTGAGCCCGAGCTGGGTGTAAATCTCCGCTAGCTTCGGGACGATGTGTCCATAGCGATCGGCGAGCTGCGGCGCATGTTTGCGGATCAGCTCGCGGATCTGCTTGTAAACTGCAATGGCCTTGAGCGAGAACCCCTTCGCCGCGTAAAACTGACCAACCCGGTCGTAGGTAGCAATGGCCTCGGGAAAGGCCATCATGCGAGCCTGTAGATCGCCGATCTTCAGGAGCGTCCGCGCGTCGTTCGGATCTTCCTGGACGATCTTCTGGTATTCCTGAACTGCGCGGTCGTACTTCTTTTTGTCGACGTACTTCTGAGCAGCTTGGAGTATCTTCTCGCGATCGATAGCCACGTCCCGAGCCTGGAAGGCTTCCGTATCTGACAGCTTGTCAAAGCCAAGGCGGAGCGCCAAATCCTATGTGACCGTCACGGCGCTGGTCAAGGAAGGCACGCATTTTCAGCGAGTTACGCGCGGCAGCCCGCATCCGTTCAGTGCCTCGCCCGGCGCTTGGCGGGTGTGGGTCCCCGCGGGGGCGCAGATTCGCGCCCGGCGCGGGTGAGCGCGGGCGGTAGTCCCCGAGCACCCGACGCCGCATCCCGGCGACCCCGAGCGCGGGTGTTCGCGCACCTGCTGCGACAAGCGCGGGGTTGCGGTGAGACATCGGACACCGCATCTTGCAGGGATGGCAATCAGTGCAAATTACCGCGCCCCCTTTGCTCCCGGTCAGCCGTTTGAGATCGACCAGGCGACATGCATGAAGCTTTTGGAGGTGGCCCTGGCCAACGGCGGAGATTACGCGGACCTGTTTTTCGAATACCGCGCGGGCGGTGGTTTGAGTTTCGAAGAAGGTATCACGCGCAGCGCCTCGCGTGGCGTCAGCATGGGCATGGGAGTCCGCGTGCAACGCGGCGACGCTACCGGCTATGCCCACGTCGAAGACTTGAGCTTCGAGGCCATGCGGCGGGCGGCGGCCACCGCCGCTCGCATCGCGACCAGCGGTAAGCCTATCGCGCCGGTTCAGATCACGCCCGTCGAGCTTCCCAAGCGCTACGAGCTATCTCAGCCCACCATCGATGCTCCAGGGCACAGCAAGCGCGAGCTACTCGAGCGCGCCAGCCGTGCCGTGCTTGCTGTCGATCCAAAGATCGTCAAGGCCGACGCTTCGTTCGTCGAGGAAGTCAGGGAAATTCTGATCGCTACCAGCGATGGGCGCTGGGTGCATGACATTCAACCCCTGATGCGTTTCGGCGTGCGCGCCATTGCCGAGCACCAAGGGCGGCGCGAAAGCGGCCGCAGCGGCGGTGGTGGACGCATGACGCTCGGCTACTTCAGCGGTTTCAGTCCCGAGTTTCATGCGGAACGCGCCGCCAGGCAGGCGCTCGTCAACCTAGAGGCGCGCCCCGCGCCCGCGGGCGAGATGGAAGTGGTGTTGGCCCCGGGCGACAGCGGCATTTTGCTGCACGAAGCCGTCGGTCACGGGCTCGAGGCCGATTTCAACCGTAAGGGAACCAGCAATTACACCGGCCAGGTGGGGCAGCCCGTTGCCAGCGAGCTGTGCACCGTCGTCGACGACCCCACGTTCGCCGAGAGCCGCGGCTCCATCAATGTCGACGACGAAGGCTGTGAGCCTCAAAGAAACGTGTTGATCGAAGCAGGGGTGCTCCGGGGTTACCTGCAAGATCGGCTGTCAGCGAAGCACTTCAAGACCCGCCCCAGCGGCAATGGGCGTCGCGAGAGCTTTTCGTGCGCGCCCCTGCCACGCATGACGAATACGGTCCTGTTGGCTGGACCACACGACCCCGAGGAGATTGTTTCCAGCGTCAAGAAAGGGATATTTGCGAAGACCTTCGGGGGAGGTCAAGTGGACATATCCAATGGGGATTTCGTCTTCTCTCTGACGGAAAGCTACCTGATCGAGGACGGAAAAATCACTGCCCCCCTCAAGGGCGCGAATCTGATCGGTAACGGTCCCGAAACATTGCGTCAGGTATCCATGTTGGGCAATGACGTGGCTATCTCCGACGGCATCTGGACATGTGGCAAAGACGGCCAGAGCGTTCCGGTCGGTGTTGGCTGCCCAACCATCAAAATTAGCCGGATAACCGTGGGTGGCACAGAAATCAGTTGAATCAGTTTCGAAAAGTTTCGTGGCTGTCATCGGCCACGGCCCCATGCTCGACCGCGAAGAAGGAGCCGTCGCCATCTTGAGGCAGCTCGGCGCCAGCGTGCGTCAGCTCGACCTCTGGGACGACCCGGTCAACCTGATTGAAGACGATGATGACGAGAGGGACGTTCGCCCTCGAGCGCTCGTCTTCGAGGCGCTCGATCGCCCCGATCTAGCGGTGGCCGCGCTGCGCGCGGTGCGCAAGGAGCCGTACTTCGACAATGTGGGCGCGCTCATCTCGGTAACGATTGGGCAGGTGGCACGCGTCGAACCCTCCAGCGGTTTCGATGACTTCGTGTTGCACCCATACGTGCCCGAAGAGCTGTATGGGCGCATTCGAGCTTTGGAGTGGCGGCGCAGCGAATTCGCTACCGAAGAGCGGCACAAGGTGGGCGGCATCGTGGTCGACAAGGCCGGACACGAGGTCACCGTAGACGGTCGTCCGATCGCGTTGACCGCGAAGGAATTCGCCCTGCTCGGGTACTTGTGCGAGCGCCGTGGCAAAGTGCTCTCGCGCGAGCACTTGTTGGCTCGTGTCT
>CBFGRJ010000496.1:0-4972 GCA_965651135.1 uncultured Myxococcales bacterium | reverse complement strand
AGCTCCTCGATGGAGCGCGCCCGTGGTTTCATGAGGCCCTGAAGCCACGGGCGATAGTCGCACAGCTTGATGCCGAAGAAATAGATCATCGCGCCGAAGGGCACGAAAATGATGATCAAGATCCAATAGCCGGGCGCACTGCGCCTAATCGCATCGATCAGCATCCAGAGCGAAAAAGCGACAGTTAGGTAGACCAGCATCGTCGTCTCAAGGTTAAGCGGACAAGCACGCCCCAGCAAGCCCACCGGCCGATTTTGGGAACCAACGCCGGCTCGTGGCTAATGCCCATTGGAATCACTGTCTTCGGGTGGGGCAGGTCCGTTGAACTGCTGAAAACGGAACAAGTAGGGATTGGTGTACGGCACGCCGAAACCTTCGAGAAAGAAGCGCAGCGAGCTGTGCAGGTGCCCCCGTGGTCGCTCGTACCAATCGAACGCTACATCGAGCAAGTGCTGGAAATCGAAAGCGAGCCCCAGCGAGTACTCTTGAATACGGCTGGTGTTGGGGCTCTTGGGTTCCGGCAAGTAGTTTCTCGAACGAAACCCCGCCGTGACGTCGACGAAGCGGAGCCACGCGAGCCAAGGCTCACGCTTGACTGCATCGATCGAGGTCAGATGATAGGCAAGCGTAAAGGTCTGCCCTGAGTAGTCTTCTCCCGCGTCGACCACGCCGTGCTGGGTCAACGAACGCAAGTAAGCGCGCGTGGGCAGGTAGTACACCTTGAAGTCGAACATCTCGTCGATGCGTGGGAACAGGGTCATGACCACGGCAAGGCCGTTCCCCCACGTGTTGAATGCCATGTCGTACCATGAGAAGCCGAACCCTTTGTGGTAGCCATCCTTCAACTCGATCATGGTGAAGAACGCCATGGTAGTCGCTGTCGAGATCAACGAACGCTCCAAGGGGGCCCAACCGCCCGTAGCTAGGACGTTCGCCGTCCAGCGGTTGATGATGTAGTTGCCCCAAGCGTGACCCAACTTGTCGGAACCGCCAGCGTAGGTGTCCTTACCGAACAAGCCTTCGCTGTTCCATACGAGGTCTTCGGTCGTCGCGCGGTTCTTGTACCAAGCGAAATAGGTCCACGTGTAAACGACACCGTAGAGCCCGGCGATCATTCCGAGCCCTACCTCTTTCGAGTACAACGGCCGGTTCACGGGCGGCCGGCGCTGGGGTTGGGCTACTTCTGGCCGTGGAGCAACCGTGTTCGGAGTCACTGGCTGCGTCGGGAGTGTTTGCCCCGACGCGCGCTGCACGGTCGACACTCCCGCGCCAATGAGGACGAGCAGAGCGATAGTCGAACCTCGCCGGCAGCAGGCAGGGGGCGAGTGGACCCTCGCACCGCTCAAGGACTCGCCCCCAAATCGTTCGATGACCTTGCCAACCCTCCCCGAATTTCGTCTCTACTAGAACGCACTCGCGAGGCTCTCATTCAAGCACCGTGGAAACAGCCCGTTGCTGAAGTGCAACACCGTATAACTTTCACTACACCACCGCGGCACGCGGATCAGGCGCCGCACGCAGGCGCTGGTAGAGCTCGAACAGGGCGTCAAAGTGCTGATCCGTGGTCGGAATCGCACCGGCCGCACGCACGGCCGCATCGGAAAGGTCCTGAGAATTTCGGTTCAATAAGCGGTCGATGTGGTCGGCAATCTGCGGGGCGCTCGAGTCCGGCTCGTAGATTTCAGCGCAGCTTGGGTTCACCAATGCAGCCGCGCCGCCTGCATTGGGCACCACGACAGGTGTCCCGGAGCAGAGCGTCTCCGCGACCACGAAGCCGAAGGTTTCACAAAGGGAACCGTGCACCAGTGCGTCCACGCTAGCGAGAATCCCTGCGTATTCCGAGCGATCTTTCGTAAAGGATAGGAACGTGGCGTGGGGCAGCCCTCGTGCCAGTTGCTCTAGACGCGGTCGTTCGGGCCCGTCCCCGAGGCAAACCAATGCGACGGGCCGACGTTGTGCAAGCACGAGCAAGGCCTCGAGTAATTTCGCCTGACGTTTGTCGGCGGCCAGACGACCAGTCACGAGCAGGAGCTTCGCCTGAGGGTCTTTGGCAAGAGGGCCCAAGAAACCGGCCCGAAGGTCGCTGCTCGCCCGATCTTGGCCCAATTCCGAGCGGTTGATACCGAAAGGAACCGTCACTACACGTTGGCAGCCTTGTTGCTTAAGGAGCTGCTCCAGCCAGTGCCCAGCTACTATCGTTACATCCGACCAGCGACTGACCGCGCGCTGCCAACCCCAGATGGCATGTTCGGCTTTGCGCGCGAAACGCAAGGGAAACAAGCGCCTCAAGGTGGGACGCACGTAACAGCCGATGGGATCGGAGTGATAGAAGTACGCGCGGACAGGAACCTCGGACAAACCGCGGGATACCCAAGCGGGCAAGTAAGGACTAGACACCTGCACGATGTCGGGACGCTCGTCGTTCACCACTCTACGCATCACATCCGGACGCCATGGCATGTGGTAGGTCGGGTCGTACGGCATGCGCGGGGCGCGGTAGCGAATCACTCGCCCCGCTTCGCTCTCGGTGACCGAGTCGCGCGGACCGGGCGCCACGACCACCAACTCGTGGCCGCGCTCGCGGGCGGCCATGCCTTGCCGGGTCAAATACGATCGCACTCCCCCACCACGCTCTGAATAGAATTCACACAAGTCAACGATCTTCATTGTCATGAATCAGTTAGTCGCTACCGAAGGCAAAGTAAACGCCACCGCTCACGTCGCCAACGAGTTTCCCAGGCACATCGGGATTCTGAACGACTATGTGCGCGTACCTTATGCCAACGGCTCTTCTTTCGCATCGCAGTTCTTGTACCGCGAGTTCCGCGCGCGCGGGCACGAAGTCACCATCGTCGGTCCCGAAGACCCCGAAAGCACCAGCGGTGACCTGCCCGAGAGCCACGTCTGCCTCAAGAGCTTGCCCCTGCGCAACCACCCCGGGGTAAGGCTCGCAGTACCGACACCGAGCGGGCTCGCCGCGCTAGCCAACCAAAGGCTCGACATCACCCTCGGACAGACTTGCTCCGAACTTCTGGAAGCGGGCGTCTGGCTGCGTGCACACGGGAAAGTGCCGGCCCTCGCGGTCAACACGGTTCACCTGCCGAGCGTTTACAACGTCATCTTGCCGGACCGGCTGTATCAGGTGAAGGCCGTTCAGGCCGTGTTCGAAAAGGTTATCGCTCATATCGAGAAGCAACAAGCCTTGGTCTTCAATCAGGGCGACGGCTTGATCGTGCTCTCCGAAGGGCTGAAGCGCTATTGGGAAGCGCGCGGCGTGCATGTTCCGATTCACGTGATTCCCCGCAGCGTCGATCCGCAAGTCTTCAATCGCGGGTTCGACCACGATCCATTCCCCAAGCAAGCCAAGAAGGGCGCGCGCCTGCTCGTCGTTTGCCGAATGACGCGCGAAAAAGAGGTGGCTCGCCTCCTGGATATTTTTGCCAAGTTGATCTTGCCGGCGATTCCCGACGCTACGCTCACGCTGGTTGGCGACGGGCCCGACTACGACTCCTTCGTTGCGCTCGCCAAGAAGCTGGACATCGCGGCGAGCACGTTCTTTTTGGGAGAGCGCCCGCTGCAGCAGATCGCCGGGTTTTATCGCCACGCCGACCTGTTCGTGTACACCTCGTTGAGCGAAACCTATGGCCAGGTGATCAGCGAGGCGTTGTGGTGCGGCTTGCCCGTCGTGGCGCTCGCCGACGGCATGGGTGTGTCGCAGCAACTCACCGATGGTGAAACGGGTATTTTGGTCGACACTCACGCCGGCGAGCGGGCTGCCAACTGGCGCTTCGCCAAGGCGGTCATTACGTTGCTGCGCGATCGCTCGCGGAGGCTTCGTATGGCTCGCGCCGCAGAGACCATCGTGCAGGCGCGAGCCAACCCCGAGCGTTGCATTCAGGGCTACTACCAAGCCTTCGACGAAGCGCGCCGTCACCTGAGAGCCAACCCGCTGGGGCCGCTGGCGGCCTATGCGCGCCGCACTCAGGCGGTCACGCGTTGGATGACCTTGCACCTGGAGCTTGCGGGCCTGGGCCTGTTGCGCAAACCGGCAACGATCAATCGGCACGGAACCAAGCAACCGGTCTGGGAACAGCCACCGGTAGGCACGCCGCGCCTGGACGAAGTCATCCCCAGCGCTTT
Organism: uncultured Myxococcales bacterium; assembly: GCA_965651135.1. Taxonomy (GTDB): domain Bacteria; phylum Myxococcota_A; class Polyangia; order Polyangiales; family Polyangiaceae; genus JAICQQ01. The sequence continues at coordinate 832 of CBFGRJ010000496.1, read as the reverse complement.
GACGGCCAACTCGGAGGCCGCTTCATTGACGAGCTCGTCGAGCGCCTAAGCGCTTCCGTGGCCGTGGCCGATCGGTGACGGGGCACAGCACAAGCCAGTGCCCCGCTCGAAGCGCGATGCTCACTCAATGATGAGCTTGTAGCGCATGGCCACAATGCGATCGTAGTGGCCTCTACGGTCACCGTCGCGGCCACCGAACTTCGGCCACGGCCGCGGCCACCGAAACGGAAGTCCGGCCACGGAAACGGAAACGGAATTGCCGTCGCCAATCAGACAGCACCTTGTCACCAACGCTTCCGTGGCCCGTGGCCGATTCGGTGACGGTGACGGGTTTCCGAAAGCCGGGGCAGCGGCGACGTTCCGTGGCCGCGATTTCGCCGGAACAGCTGAGCCGAGCGGGCACGGCACAAGCCAATGCCCGCCCGACGGTGCTCACTCAGTGGATGAGCTTGTAGAGCATGGCCACGATGCGATCGTAGTGACTGAGCACTTGGGCAGAGGCGCCCTGAGTGACGTAGCCCCAGCGAATCGCAGCTAAGACGCCCACTCGCACCTCGTTGGCGCTGCCGGCCGCCGACTGGTAGCGACTGCGACGGGTGCCCGCATCGCTGAGCGCTCCTTCGCCTGTGTTGAGAACGCTGCTATTGGCGGCGTCGGTGATCTGCCGCGCCAACCTGCGGTCGTGCTTCTTGATGCGCGCGACGATAGGCCTGAGCAGCTCGATGGCTTCGAGGGCGAGGTTGAGGACTTCGAGTTTGATCATCTGGCTTCTCCTGTTCTGAGCCCCTGCGGGCGGGGCTCACAGCCCCGCCCCGCACGCAGGGGCGAACGG
>CBFGRJ010000495.1:0-4998 GCA_965651135.1 uncultured Myxococcales bacterium | reverse complement strand
GTCTGGAGGTCGAAAAGCGCCGCGGCAGCAAGATCGCCGTTACCGCACTTGCGCGGCGTCTTGCTGGCGTGATGTACGCTATGTGGCGAGACGGTACACGCTACGAACCGTCAAAGCTTCGTCCTCACACCACAGCATAACAACTCTGGGCGCTTTTAGCGCCCCGGGCGTCATTACGACTGACGAGCGAAAGCTGTCCAAAGGTGGTGACCGCGCGCGTCAGCGTTTGAGGCTCGCCCAGCCCTACTGGTCGATGCACTCCGTCCTCGCGATTGCGGCCCACCGATGGATTTCCACCTATGCGTCCCGAACGCGAATACTCGATTCAAGACAGCTGCCCGCTCACTTCGAATTGCCGCCACACGAAACAAAAACTACCCCTAAGGCCAGCGCTCTGGCTTCGCGCACACCTTTGTCCTTGACTGACAGGCCACCCCATACTCGCTGGCGCGGTTCAGGTGCTGTGATGCGTGGCCGTTTCACCTCGCCACAAGGGCGCTTCCTGAGCTCTGCGACCAGCAAGCGCATGGCTTGAAGACATTGGCGTGATTTTAGCTGCTGTCGCTGCGACCCGCGGCCGTGCAATCGATACGAGAGGGCACCGGAACCCAAGCCAAATCCGGTCACGGATTTGCCCCCATACACGGCCAAATCCGACTCCTGATTTACGATCGCACACAGAGGCATGCCGGCGCGCAGCTATCGCACGGCCACCCGAACGGAACTCGTGCCCGCGCTAGCGCGGTTCAGGGGCTGTGATGCGCGGCCGTTTCACTTCGCCTGCAGGAAGTGACTTACAACCCCACGTGGCTCATCGTCTTGAGCCTGTTCCTGATTGACGATCCACGCGTACGAGCTATGTCGAGCGCAGCCGGTCTTTCTCCACAGGTCAGAAAGGAAGTCATGCATGATTGATCATACAGGTCTGCAGGTGAGCAACCCTGAAACGAGCCGTCGCTTCTACGAGAGCGCTCTCGCGCCGCTCGGCTACAGCGTGCTCATGGTGGTGCCCCCGGAATATACGGAAGGCAAGGTGGTGCTGGGCATGGGGGTCGCGCCGAAGGCTGACTTTTGGCTGGCAGAGGGTGCCCCCAACCAGCCGCGTGTGCACGTGGCATTTCGTGCGGAGAGCCGCCAGCAGGTGGATGAGTTCTATCGGGCCGCGTTGGCAGCCGGCGGTAAAGACAATGGTCCCCCGGGTCCACGCCCGCACTATCACGAAAGGTATTACGGCGCGTTCGTGTTGGACCCGGACGGGCACAACATCGAAGCCGTGTATCACGGATGAGTGTGTGGATGAGTGAATGGATCAGTGGCGCCGGTTGTCGCCACCACGCAGTAGACTTTGGCGGTCGAGCGGTGATCGGGCTGGCGCAAGCAGTGCAAGAATTCGTCGCGCACTTCGGCGAAGTCTTCTCCCAGCCGGGTTTGCAAGCGCAAGAGCCGATCGAATCTGGCGCGCCAGGCGCTCACGATGTCAGGTGTGGCGCTGCCTGTAAACGATAGCTCCTGATCGGGTACCGTGAATTCGTTGTGTACAGTGAATCCGCACTCCTCGACGTATGCCCTGAGCTTGCGACCCATGCAGAAGTCGTAGTGGCCTAGCTCGAGCGCTTCGCGTGCAAAGGCGTCGAGTGCGGCTTTCGTTCGGTCAGAAAGCGGATGGTGCCCGAAGAGATCGTCGACTTCGACGAACACGACCCAGCCGCGCGGCTTGAGATGGCGCTGCCATCGTTGCAGAGCGGCGGGCAGAGCTGGAAAATAGGCGGCCGTGAAGCTGCACCAGATCCCGTCAGCTAAGACGCCCAGATCGGGAAGGTTACGCAGGTCGTGTGCGCGAAACTCCGCGCCCACGATCGGCCTAGCCTTCGCGTGGCTCAGGAGCCTCGGATCGGCCTCGATGCCCAGGACTCGAGCGCCACGCTCGACGAGAGCGCGCGCTTGATCCCCGACGCCCGAGCCCAGGTCGAGGACGAGCTGACCCGGTCTCAGTGGAGCCGCGGCAAGCAGCGTGGACCAATGGCGCCAGTTGAATTGCGCCTCGTACTCGTGAGCAAGGGTCACCGTGCACCCCAGCGTTGTGCAGGAGTCCGTGCAAATGTCCGTGCAAATGTCCGTGCAAGAGTCATACGCATCGAAAAGTGGCTTGGGCCAAGTCAGGACAAGTTTGCCTCAGTCGAGGTGCATTGAAGCTTGCAGCCGTTCTTGGCTGTGTTTCAAGGGTTCTGTGGCGGCACGTGGCTTGCTGGCACGCGCTCGGTGTCGTGCGAGAAGGCCGGAGGTTTACATCGGTTCGTGCATGGGTACGGTGAGTGAGATCCGCAGGCTCGCGCTGCGGTGACTGCACTCGCCGGTACTGCTGCCGGCGGGCATTCGACTCACCCAAGCGTCAGGACGACTCATGACACAGGCGAAGAACGGCGATATGGTACGTATCCACTACGTGGGAAGGCTCTCCGACGGTACGGAGTTCGACTCCTCCCATGAACGGGAGCCTCTTCAGTTTACGCTTGGGGCAGGGGAGATCTTACCCGGCCTCGATCGTGAAATAGAAGGCATGGAAGTGGGGACCAAGACGACCGTGAAGATACCCGCGGCCGAAGCGTACGGTGAACACAATCCAGCACAGGTCCAAACCATCCCCCGCTCCAGGATTCCTGATGGTATGGATCTCAGCCAAGGGCAACGCTTGCAGGCCAAGACTTTTGACGGCCGCGAGATCTCGCTCACCGTCGTCGACGTCAGTGATCAGGAAGTGATGGTCGATGGGAATCATCCCCTTGCGGGCCGAGACCTGGAGTTCGATATCGAGCTAGTGGAGATTGTCGCCGCGTAGAAGATTCTCCCAGCGGCACAGCATTTCATCGGTACCACCCGAGTTTTCGAGTAGCCCGTGAGCAAGGCGCTGGGGAACGCGCTTTCATGAGAAGCCCCCCGAGCGGCGTGTGATATCTGTCTGGTCATGGCTCTGCAACTTGCCTCGAGGGGACGGCTGGGGCTCGCGTTCACGGTGCTCGCGCTGGCCGTGGTCGCGCTCGTGGTGGTTGCGCCGCCGGTCTACGCCCAAATGGGCGCAGGCGGAAATACGGGTGGCCCTGCAATGAACACCGCGACTGGGACTCCCACCAACACTGCCACTGGGACTCCCACTAGCACCGCCACTGGCACCGCCACTGGCACCACCGGCATGACGTGTCCCGCAGAAGCGCCGACGCTTTGCGACACTGAATGCGCTGATTTGGCGTCGAGCGTGAGCCATTGCGGCAGCTGCGGCAACGCCTGTGCTGAGGGGGAGATCTGCAACAACCGCGTGTGCGCAGTTCCCGATTTGGTCTGTCCGGATCCCGCGCTCACCCTCTGCGGAGACACTTGCTACGACCTGACTACCAGCTCGAACAACTGTGGTCTTTGCGACAACGTGTGCGGTGTTGGCCAAGTCTGCGTGGGCGGCGTTTGCATGGAGCAGGAACTGACGTGCATCGATCCGACGCTTTCGGTTTGCGACGAGCAGTGTTTCGACCTGACCATGAGCACCCTGCACTGCGGGCGTTGCGGCAATGCTTGTGCTGCGGGTGAGGTTTGTATGGGGGGCGCTTGCGCCAAACTGCCGGTGTCGTGCTCCGACCCGACGCTCACGCCGTGTGGCGATCAGTGTTTCGACATCATGACGCACCCTCAGCATTGCGGGGGTTGCGGTGCGTCCTGTCCGGCCGAGCATAGCTGCAGCGAAGGGGTATGCACGAGCATATGCCCCGCGGGCTTCAAGTTGTGCGGTGAGTTCTGCATCGATCTCCTGTCAGATCCGGCCCACTGCGGTGGTTGCGACCTTGGCTGCGAGGCGGGCCAGGTGTGCTCCAACGGAACTTGCGCGGCCAAGTGCAGTGCGGGGCTTACGCAGTGCGGTCATTCCTGCATCGATCTGAAGACCAGCTTCATCAGCTGTGGTTCGTGCGGCCTGGTTTGCCAGCGTGGCGAGACGTGCCAAGGGGGCGTTTGCGTCGGCCCTTCGACTACGGCGGGTCCTCCGGCAGCAAACCAGTCCACGAGCGGCGGTGGTGGAGGCAGCGAGTCGGGAGGGTGCAGCATTTCGGTACCCGGTGGGCTCGCTGGGCTCGCTGGTGAGCCTGCAGCCCTCACGGTTTTGTTCGCGGTTTGGTTGGCGATGGCTCGTAGGCGCCGCGCCTCGCACTGATGCCTCGTCCGAACTGGTTCATCGCGTTTCCGCTCGACGCGGGTTTCATGCTGTCGCTTCCCGCGTTGCCGCCCGGCTTTTTGCGCTACGCCCCCGAAGACGTGCACCTCACGCTAGCCTTTCTGGGCGCGTGCGGTGAAGTGGGCGCAGAGCGCGCGTGGCATGCGTTAGAGAGCGAGTTGCCCAACGCGGGACTCAGACCGTTCGACGCCACGTTGGGAGAGGTCAAGGGCTTCGGTTCGCGGCGACCATATTCCACCTTGTCGGCGACGATCGTCGAAGGGCGCGAGCAAGCCGTGGCAGCGCTGGCGAGAGAAGGCGATTTGACGATGGCCGCTAGCGGTCGCCGTAGCAAGCGCGTGCCCACTCCCCACGTGAGCCTGGCCCGCGTACGCGGGCGTGCCGCCGAGGGGCGCTTCGAGGCGGGCCTTGCCTGGGCGCGCGGTCTCGATCTGAGAGAAGTGCGGCTGCGGCTCGACCGCATTGCCCTTTACACCTGGACCCCGATGCGGCGCGAGCGCTTGTTCCGCATCGTGGCCGAGCGCCCCCTAGCGCCCAAATGAACGCATCGTGGCCGAAACGCGTCCGAATCGCGACCGCTAGCGCCCGAATGAACGCATCGCGTCCGCATCGCGGCCGCTACCGCCCGAATCGCGTCCGAATCGCGACCGCTACCGCCCGAATGAACGCATCGCGTCCAAATCGCGACCGCATCGCGTCCGAATCGTGTCCGCTAGCGCCCGAATGAACGCATCGCGTCCGAATCGCGACCGCTACCGCCCGGATGAACGCATCGGGCCGAATCG
>CBFGRJ010000494.1:0-5013 GCA_965651135.1 uncultured Myxococcales bacterium | reverse complement strand
TGCCGCTGGTGGCCCTGCAGAGTCATCACCAACGGGAATCCGAAGAAGGCTCGGCAAGCCAGCGCATCAAACGAGCTTTGCTGGAGGCCCGCGCGGCGATCGCGGCAACGCCGCTCCACTCGCTCTTGCCCGAGTCGCTGCTCTCGCAGCTGTTTGCCAGCCTGGCGCGGCTCGAAGCGCGCTACCAAGAGCTGGCCCGGTTGCTCGCTCGCTCCGATTTTCAACTCGAAGGTGCGTCACCGCTGCAGCATCAAAGCGTGCTCAGGCTCAGGCAACTGTTGGAGCGGGACCGCGCCACCCTGCAAGAACTGGCCGAGCTGGCCGAAGGGCTGCGGGCGCAACTGCTTTTGGCCCACTTCAGCGGTCGCGGGGACGATGTACAAGGAGCGACCGGCGAAGGCTACGGTGTCAGGGAGTTGGCTACCGACCTGGCCGCACGCGTCGAATCGCTGGGCGTCTTGTTCGAGCTCGACAGCCCTGCGGGGTCGATGGATACTTCAACGCAACGTAGATGCTGAACAAGCACATCCTCGTGGTCGACGACGAACCGCACATCCGCGAGGTCGTTCAGTACGCCCTGGAGCGCGAGGGTTCGAAGGTCACGCTTGCCTCCAATGCCAGAGATGCCGCACATGCGCTGTCGAATCAAAGCATCGACCTGATCGTGCTCGACATCATGCTACCGGACGAAAATGGCCTCGACCTGTGCCGGCGGTATAGAGCCAAACACGACGTGCCGATCGTCTTTCTGTCCGCGCGTAGCGAAGAAATGGACCGCGTGTTGGGGTTGGAAATGGGTGCCGACGACTATCTCAGCAAGCCTTTCGGCACCCGTGAGCTGGTCGCGCGCATCAAGGCCGTGCTCAGGCGTGCCGGCCCGGCTGCCCCGGAGCCCGGCACGAAGCGCGGTGTCGATCGCTTGACCCTTGGGCTTTTGGCTCTGGATATAGAGCGGCACGAGGTGCGGGTAGGCGGCCACCCCGTGATGCTCACGCACATGGAGTTCTTGCTGCTCAAGTGTTTGATGCAGCGACCCGGAGTGGTGTTCGAGCGCGGCCAGCTCATCGTCGAGTCCCGCGCCGACGATACGCACATTACCGAGCGCACGATAGACACGCACATTCGGCGCATCCGAGCCAAGCTGCGCGAACACGGCCTCGCGCCCATCGTGACCGTGCACGGCGTCGGATACAAGCTGGATCTAGAGGCGTGCTCCAGCGCCTGAGGCAACACTGGGGGCGGCTTCATGTCCGCCTGATCGTCGTCAACGCAGTGGTGCTGCTTGTGCCCATCGCGGGACTCGAGTTCGCCAGGCTTTTCGAGCGGGAGCTGTTGCGCTCGCTCGAGCGCGACATGCGCAACCAAGCCATCACCGTGCGGCGATTTTTGGAAGACAGCGACCCCTTCGCACTGCGCCACGAAGCCGTACTGATCAAGGCAGCACAAGGCACTCGCACGCGCGTGCGCGTGCTCGACCGCACGCCAAGCCTGAGGCTCGATTCACACCGGCATGGCCCCCCCGAAGGTGAGGAACCGGCAGCACCGAGCACGCTCCTGAGCCGCGCGTCGGCAGGCTCGGGACAACCCTGGCAGCCTTTGGAAAAACGCAGCGAGATCCGAGCCGCGCTCACCGGCGAACGCAGCGCCTACACACGCGTGCGCGCCCGCGAGCCCAGCGTATTTCTCTTCGTTGCCGAACCCATCTTCGTAGCCCGCAAAGTGGTGGGCGTGGTTTACGTCACACGCTCGACGCTACCCGTCATGGCGGAGCTCTACCGAATCCGCAGCGGCTTGCAGCAGGTGTTGCTGATAGCGCTGGCGTTCACCGTAGGCATCACCCTGTGGCTCGCGTACTCGATCACCCGGCCCTTGGAGCGCCTATCGAAGGTCGCCACCCGCATCGCTGGTGGAGAACACGACCTCACGATTCCGGTGAGCGGCAGCGGTGAGCTCCGAGAGCTGGGGCTCGCGCTCAGAGCCATGACCGAACGCATTCAGCAGCGCATGGCGCAGATTGCCGAGTTCGCCAGTGACGTGGCCCACGGCTTCAAATCGCCGCTCACCTCGATTCGCGGAGCGGCCGAGCTTTTGGCACAAGGGGCAGCCGACGACCCCGCGGCACGGCAACGCTTTTTGCGCAACATCGAGCTCGATAGCGAACGCCTCGACCGTCTCGTCACACGCCTGCTCACCTTGAGCCGAATCGAGGCGTCCACCGAACCCATGCACGCGATTGACCTGAGAGCCTTGCTCGAGGAGGTCGCCCACCGCTCCTCTACCCCGGACGTCGCCATTGCCGTGCGCGGCACCGATCGGACCAGTTTGCGTGGCCGCAAGACCGACCTCGCCACGGCCTTCGCCAACCTGATGGACAACGCGGTCAAGTTTTCGCCCCCGAAAACCACGGTCGACGTCGAGCTCAGCGCCACGACCCGGCACGCCCAAGTGCGCATCACGGATGCCGGCCCGGGCGTGCCCAGCAATGTACGGCCCCGCCTATTTCAACGCTTCTTCACCACCGACGCCGATCACGGCACCGGGCTCGGCCTAGCCATCGTGAAGAGCGTCATCGAAGCTCACGGTGGCCGGGTAGCCTTGGAAGAACCCCCGGGGCGAGCGGGCGCATGCTTTCTCGTCGAGCTGCCGCTGTGAATCTTTTCGTCCCGCTCCTGCCTAGGGCCGAGCCTCCAGAATCATGTTGAAAGCAGTCTCGGTGGCTTTGCGGACCTCGCCGAAACCACCCTCGGAGATCACGGACGACAGCAACTTCAGGCCTGCTTGAGCGCCTAGAGCCGCACCCACCGGCTGATCGAGCGAGGTCGGCACGCAGATCATCGTCGAGGCGGCGTAGTACAGACGGCTCACGGGATTGAGATTGTCCTCAACCGGTCACCAGCGGCGGGTTCCACGATCATCCAACTTCCGTCAGGCTTCAGCGCCTGACGGACATGCCGCGCCACTCCGACGGGATCGCCCATGTCGTGCAGGCAATCGAAGAACGTCACGAGATCGAGGTTCTTACCGGGGAACTCGCTCGCTAGGGCGACTTCGAAGCGCGTGTTCGCCGTGACGCCGTGCTGTTCGGCATGCCTTCGGGCTTGTTCGACCGAACCTGGGTGGAAATCGTAGCCGATGAAGCTCGAGTTCGGGAACGCCTTTGCCATGATGACCGTCGAGAAGCCGTGCCCACAGCCAACATCCGCGACCGTTGCGCCGTGCTCGAGCTTTGGAACGACGCCGCCCAGCGCCGGTAGCCAGGATTCAACGAGGCTGTTGTGATAGCCGGGACGGAAGAAGCGTCCCGCAGCGCAAAAAAGGCACTGCGACTGCTCACCCCAGCCGACACCTTTGCCCGAACGAAACGCCGGTTCCAGCAGCGCCTGGTTTTCCATCATGGTCACCGCGAGATCGAAACCGCCCTGCAGGTAGACGGGGCTGTCGGGCTCGGCGAACACCATCGCCTGCTCGGGCGGCAACGTGAACTTTCCCGTGTTGGAGTCGTAAGTCAGATAGCCCGACGCTGCCTGATGCGACAGCCATTCACGCGCGTAGCGCTCAGCAACATTCGTTCTTGTCGCCAGCTCCGCTGGCGTCATCGGACCGTCAGCGTGGAGCACCTCGTAGAAACCCAGCCTATCACCGATGCGCACGAGCGGTACGCTCAGTGCTCCGCCGAGATCGCCGAGCATTTGCCCTACGAATTGATTGAGTTTCGCCTCATCGACCGTCTTCATGATCTCGTTTCCTCTCGAGATTTGCAGAACCTTTCTGCCAACACGCACGGGTCTACATGCAAGAGCAGCGTGATAGTTTGCCGCGAGGCCGAATTTCCTTGCAGGGATACAACGACGAGGCCCAGAAGAAGGCGATGGATGCCTTATCCGAAGCGCTCAGCTCGGTGCGCATGACCGGTGCCATATTCTATCATGCGGAATGCACCAGCCCCTGGGGCCTTGCGATACCGCCTCTGCGCGAGTACGCACATTTGCTGGCGCCGGGCACGGAACGCATAGTCAGCTACCACCTCGTGTCCGAGGGTCATGCGATGGCGCGTTTCGCAAGCAAACAGGAGATACCGATTACGGCAGGCGACGTGCTGATTGTTCCCCATGGCGATCCGCATGTGATTTCAAGTGGCCGCGCACCACGGATTGTCGACGCGAATGGGACATTGGGTCGTTACCTGGCTGGCGATCTCTCGACAATGCAGATCGGCGGCGGTGGTGAGGCGACGCGGCTGGTGTGCGGATTCTTCGGGTGCGAGCGTCATGCCGATCGCCTTTTTCTTTCTGGTCTCCCGATAGCCATCAAGATCAACTTGCGCGACGATGTGGCCGGCCAGTGGCTGGAGCATTCGATCCGCCACCTGGTCACCGAAGCCGGCGGTGGGCGGCCCGGTCGCTCCGTGCTTCTGTCGAAAATGGCTGAAGCTCTCTTCATCGAGGCGCTGCGCCACTTCATGGAGCAGCTGCCTGCGGAGCAGACCGGTTGGCTCGCTGCCGCTCGCGATGAAATTGTTGGCGCGGCAATCGCCGCGATGCATCGCGCGCCTGGGCGCCAATGGACACTCGACACTCTGGCCGAAGAAGTCGCGACCTCGCGCTCTGTATTGACCGAGCGGTTCGCGCGCTTTCTCGGCGAGTCGCCGCTCGCGTATCTGGCGAAGTGGCGCATGCAGCTCGCCGCAAGACGGCTCCAGACATCACGTGAGACCGTTCTTCAAGTCGCGCTGGAGGTCGGATACGAATCCGAAGCCGGCTTCATACGTGCATTCAAGCGAGAATTCGGATTGCCGCCGGCGAAGTACCGGAAGACGGACCCCACCCATCACGTGGACACAGCTCCAGACCGTTGAGGCCGAGAGCCGGTCCAAAAACCTGCCAGCTGGCTCCCTACAGCGGCCCTGCTCGTCTACCCGAGCACCGATCTCGCGCTGAGCTTTGCACCCTAAGCAGCAGCCTAAGGGCAGTGATCGAAATTATCTTGCCACCTTGCGTGCTTGCAGCTCGTAGT
>CBFGRJ010000493.1:0-5029 GCA_965651135.1 uncultured Myxococcales bacterium | reverse complement strand
ATTTGGACCTGAGAGTCTGGGGGGCGTTTCGGGCTCTCGCTGCGAGGGTGCTACACTCGCCGAGCGTGTTGTCCGATTGGGCTGGTTGGCGCACTCTTCGCGCATACGGGGCGCCGTTCGGCGTGCTCGCGTCGGTGGCGTTCGGTCATGGATGCACCAGCGGCCGTTCTACGTTCACCGAGGACCTTGGCGAGCCGCCCGTGGTGATAGGCACTTGCGAAGAAGCCCAGTGCGTCAACTTTCCGAACGAACCCGTGATGCAGGGTCCCATCCCCCAGAACGTCGCGCAACTGTTCGGGCGCTCGAGCTCTGGCGACGCGGGGGTATGCGTGGTCGAGCCGCCTGACGGCGCCATGCTTCCCAACAATTGGCTACCACCGCGCATTCGCTTCATTCCGCTGCCCAGCGAAGACCTGTGGCAAATCACGCTGAGCTCTCGGGTCGAGCGACATGACCTGGTCGTGTACTCGACTCGGCCCAGCTGGACCATGGATCGCGACACCTGGGAAAGGCTCGCCATGCATGCCGGCGGAGAAACGGTTGAAGTTCGGGTACGGGGCGTGAACTCCAGACGACCGGAAGCCCCCTCGCTGAGCAAGTCCAGCTTCACCATCGCGCCGGTGAGCGCCAGCGGCACGGTCGTCTATTGGGCGGCTGACGGCTTCTACAACGCCGATGGTGAAACGAAGCTGGTCGGGTTCTCCGTGGGAGACACGAAAACCGTCGATGCGCTGCTCGTCGATCAAGTCGAGGAGTACCCTGCCCTCGGCAGCAGCGGCGCCATCAAGGAGGACGACTCGTTCGGCAGGGAGGGTGAAGTGCGCTGTATCGGCTGCCATACGTCCACGCCCGATGGCGACGCCGTTGCCTTCGTCGACAACTGGCCATGGAATTCGGTGATCGCGTCCATCACCGAAGACAGCGTGGGCAAGCGCCCGGACTACGTGACCCAAGCGGCAAGCCGCATCTTGCAACAGCCATGGCAAGGCGCGCCAACGTTCTCACGAGATCACTGGGAAACCGGCGCGCGTATCATGATCCAGTCGTTCGGCAACCCGAACGGCGTCGGCTGGTCCAACACCGACCTGAACTCGACCGGTCTCGATCGCCTGATTTGGTTCGACTTGACCTACGGCGACACGCTTCCGGATTCAGGCTCCGAACTGGACCAGGCGGTACGGGAGCTCGAGGGCGTCGCGTTCGGTTTCATCGAACGCCGCGGGGATGCTGGGGGCGCGGTCAACCCCGATTGGAGCCACGACGGCAATACTATCGCCTACGTGTCTGCCAGCGCTACTTTGGATGGGCACCCCGGTGGACGGCCCCGCGACACGACCACTCGAATCGAGACCGATATTCACTTGGTTCCATACAACGACGGCGCAGGTGGAGACTCGACCCCGCTGATGGGAGCGTCACAACCCAATGTAGGCGAATACTACCCGGACTATTCGGCTGACGACCGCTTCATCGCGTTCACCAGAACTGCGTCCACGTTGGGTCAAGTCTACTATCGTCCAGACGGGGAAATCTGGGTGGTGCCAGCGAAGGGTGGTACGCCGACGCGGCTGGCAGCCAACGACCCGCCCGCTTGCACCGGACAGAGCAGCCCAGGCGTGACGAACAGCTGGCCCAAGTGGTCACCGCAGGTCATGCAAGTCGAGGGAAAGACGTACTACTGGTTGATCTTCTCGTCCGCGCGAGCTCACCTCGGCCAATTCGTGCTGCCCAAGGACGACTACAGCCCTACCGAGACGCAGTCGTCCCAGTTGTACATGGCCGCAGTGGTGGCCGATGGTGACGAGATCGTAGAGACCTATCCAGCGATTTACCTGTACAACCAAACCACCAACACGACGAATCTCACGCCGGCTTGGGACTGGTTTCAGCTACCGTCACCCGAGATCAAGTGACGGCGCTTTTTGACTGCCTGGGCGAGCAGTTTCATGACCGGCAGCGTGGAATCCCAATCGAGGCAGGCGTCTGTAATGCTTTGTCCATAAGTCAGCGTTCGCCCCGGCGCCGGCTCTTGCCGCCCACCCACCAAAAAGCTTTCCAGCATGACGCCGACAATGGCTCGGGTGCCACGAGCTATCTGATCCGCCACGACTTCGGCGACCTTGGGTTGATTCTGGTGATCTTTGCGGCTGTTGGCGTGACTGCAATCCACCATGATGGCGGGCCTGAGCTCGGCCTTGTCGAGCGCTGCGACGGCCGCCTCGACGCTGGCAGCGTCGTAGTTCGGGCCGCTGTTGCCACCGCGCAAGATCAGGTGGCATTGCTGATTGCCACGTGTCGTCACGATCGCGGCGAGGCCCTGCTTGGTGACCGATAGGAAATGATGCGGATGAGCCGCCGAGCGGATCGCGTCGACTGCGATCTGCACGCTGCCACCGGTACCATTCTTGAAGCCCACCGGCATCGATAGACCGCTGGCGAGCTCGCGATGTACCTGGCTCTCCGTGGTCCGAGCTCCAATCGCGCCCCACGCTACCAGATCGGCGACGAACTGAGGGGTTATCGGATCCAAGAACTCGGTTCCGGTGGGCAGCCCGAGCTCCACCACGTCTCGCAGGAATGTGCGAGCCACACGCAGACCCTTGTTGATCGCGAATTGACCGTCGAGATCCGGGTCGTTGATGAGCCCCTTCCAACCCACTGTCGTGCGCGGCTTCTCGAAGTAGGTTCGCATCACGACGAACAGCTCTCCAGCCAACTCGTCGGCTGCCGCCTTCAACCTCCGAGCGTACTCGAGCGCCGCGGCTGGGTGATGCACGGAGCAGGGGCCCACGACGACCAGCAAGCGATCGTCCTCACCATCGATGATCTTGCCCGCGGCGAGGCGCGCCTTGGCAATCGTGCCGGACTGTGCCTCCGATACCGGGATCTCTTCCATCAAGATGGCCGGTGGCAAGAGGGGACGCAGGTTTTGGATCCTCAGGTCGTCGGTGCGCGAGAACATTTGGGCGTGTATCTGGACGCTTTTGCCTGTCAGTCAACAGGAATTCAAAAACGGGCCGATTATGACCGCCCTGCCTTGCCAAGCCCGGGCCCGGCATCGCAGAATTCCGCCATGCCCCAGCTCACCGTGGTCTGTTCCGAGCCTGTCGAGCGCGAAAAAGCCCAACAAGTGCTGCGCGATCTCTCCAAGTGGGTCGCCGAAGCACTCGGTAAGCCCGAACGCTACGTAGCCACGTGTTTGACGACCCAGGCAGCGATGACGTTTGCCGGCAGCGCCGAGCCGGCTTGCCTGGTGGAGCTGGCCAATATCGGGGCGCTCAGTCCCGAGCTCACCGAACGCATGAGCAGGGAACTGTGCCAGAGACTCGGACAAGCGCTTTCAGTGCCGGTGGATCGCATCTACGTGCGCTTCAGTGAAATTGAACGGCACCTTTGGGGCCGCAGCTCGGGCACCTTCGCCTGAGTCAGCGTCCTGATTCTCGGTGCAGCGCGCCTTTCGCCTACCGGGCGGAGTGCAAACGCTTGCACTCCAGTGCGAATGTACTATTCGCTGCACGAGAAATTGACTGGGTGCTCGAACATGACGGGAGAAATCGGCGGAGTGTCCTTGCGAGCATTGCGCAGGGCGTGGGTGCTGTCAGCGGTTGCGCTACTGGCAGGCTGCTCGAGCGACGACGATGACGACGGCACGAATGCGTGTCCGGGCACGCCGTCACCTGCCTTCGCCGTCAACATCACCGCGGCGGAAGGGCCTCTACCCCAGGACACCGCGGTGCGCCTGGCTTACGGCGGCGGTGACGAGGAGTACTCCTTGGCCGGCAACGGCGGCCAGCCCTCTGTCATGTTTTGTACCCCTGAGCGAGCCAGCGCCGGAGCAGGTGGCGAGGGTGGCGCGTCAGCAGGCGCTCTGCTTCATGTCGTCAGACTGGTGTGCGAAGTATGGATCGAGGGCTCTGCAACCATCTGGATCAGCGGTGGCGACTACCCCGAAATAGAAGCGGAGCTCAAAGGCGAATCGAACGAATGCGGACCTGAAACGGTAGAAGAAGATCTGGTGCTCGGCACCATGGAGCCCGAAACAAAGCCCTAGACGCGCTACTCGTTGCCCGTGGCCATGGGCCCATAAGAACGCAGTCGCGTTGCGACGCTCGCCGATTCACCTTCGAGCGCCCCCTCGATGTCCAGGGCCACCAGACCGACCTTGGGGCAGAAGATGCTCGTGGCACGCTTGGGTGTCGGCAGGCTCGCTTCCTCGACGGTTTCTATACAGCCGGCGAAATCTCCCGCGGGGGTGCGTATGGTACGCGACACGCTGACGACGCGTACCGTGCCGAACTGCCCCTTGTACTCGGCACCTTCTTGCAAGGGGGCACGCAACAAGTAGCCGCCGGTGGCGTGCACCACCGCAGCCGGCGAGACTTCCAGACGTTGAACCTTGCCCGCAACGTTCAGCTCGGCGAGACCGGGCCGAGGGCGAGATACCTGCACCATCATGCGTCCCGTCTCTCCCGTGTCCGTCTCCACGTCGTATTGGTAGACGAATCCGTCGTAGAGCGGCATGTAGACCTCTAGCCCCTGGACTGGGCGCGCGGCGGGCGCCGCTTTGGCCGGCGGCTCCGGTTGGCACGCGACGGCAACGCCTGTCAGCATCCAGCAGACGAGGTGAAATGCCGGTGAGCGAGTCGTATCAGTGACCATGGCTCGTGTAGACGTAAAAAACCAGATACAGCAACAGCAACACGCTGACGAGCAGTAGGTACTTCATCAGCGGGTCGGGCTTGATGCGCTCGGAAAGCTCCATCGCGGCACTGCGCACGGCTGGATCGTCGGTGCGCTCCGCCAATTGCGGCGCGTGCTCACGCACGTAGGCGTAGTTACCCACTTCGAACGCGCGCGCCAATTCGTTGAGCTCCGGATGGTCCGGAAAGGTCGCCAGAAAGGCAGGTCGTTCGCGACCCTGAGCGTCGAGCCCAGGCCGCTCGACGCCGGAACGCTTGCGCTTTTTTTGACGCGGTTTTTGCGGCGCAGGCGAGCTTTCGGGATCTGGGTCAGTCATTGTCGCTAGAAC
>CBFGRJ010000492.1:0-5036 GCA_965651135.1 uncultured Myxococcales bacterium | reverse complement strand
CGGAGGTTGACATCCATCGTCACGAAGATGGTGGGCTTGTCGGGAAAGGCATCTCGATAGTCGATGGCTGTCTGCAAAATAGCGTGGTCACCCGAGCGTGGATTGAGCGCAATGGCGAGCTCCGGTCGCTTGAGCGGCACGTGAACCCTAAGGGTTCCTTCCTCGCCCAGCGAGACTCCCTCCGACAAGGAGCCGTTCTTTTCCCTGAGCCCGTCCAGCAAGCGCGACACGGTTCGCGCATTGCGCCCTCGTTCGTTCGGTTCCCTTTTGAACTGATCGATCTCTTCGATCACGTAAATGGGTAAGATGACGTCATTGTCCTCGAACTTGTAGAAAGCGTGCGGATCGTGCAACAGGACGTTCGTGTCGAGGATGTAGTTCTTCTTCATGGTCGGTCTTGGCTGCGGCTTGGGCGCCGCCCCCGGGAAGCCATGCTGCGAATATCGCATGAAAAACCCGTGGCTCGTGAACTTTCGCCCGGCCCGGGTTGACTTCGCACCGGCTCGCCCGTCTCTTACACGCCATGAAGCGGCCCGAAGCTTCGTTCATGGCCCTTGGCAGGCGCTGCCTGGGTATGGTCCTCGCAACGAGCCTAGCCTCGTGTCTGGCATCGTGTCGCATCAGCGAGCCAGCTGGCGCACCCGCGGGCAGCATGCCCATCCCGGTCGAGGAACGAACGCCGCCTGCCTCGCCCGACGAGGGCGCAGCACACGGCTCGAGTGCCTCGAAGGTGGAGCCCCAGAAGCCAAGCCCTGCTGCAGCGGAATTGCCGCGCCACCTGCCAGCTTCGTTTTCGCGCCAGCAGCGCTGCGCCCAAAGCCCCTGCTTGCTCGGCCAATGGCTCCCCGATACGTCGTATGCCTTCTCGACCTACGAGCAAGTCCCCGCGCCCGCCGCGCTCTGGATGCACGAGCTCGATAGGAACATGACCTTGGCGCTGCCGCCGCACCCCACTCTCGAATTGGTGGTGGTGACGCTCGCGGGCGCGTTGCAGCTCAAAGCACAGGGCTACTCGGAACAGCTCGAAAACAAAGAGCTCGGTGAGTGGGTGGCGCTCCGGGCCCCGGGCGCCGGTTTGGCGCTCGACTGCACCGCGGAACGCTGCCAGCTGATGGTGGCCCTCATCGCAACCAAGGGCACGCTCGACGCGGCCGTGATCGAGCCCGCTCGCTCGCAAAGGGCGGCCAACAAGCGGCCCGGCACACTCGAGACGCGCGAGCTCGCCAGTGCGCCCACGTATTTTTGGAACGACGGGAAGAATCACGCCCGCATCGTATTCACTGGCGATTCGCCCTTCAGCCTCAGCTTGTTGAGCGCCGCACCCAGTGTCTCCATTCCGCCACACAGTCATGACTCGTCATGGGAGAATCTCTTGGTCCTGAGCAGTCGCGGCGAGCTCGAGATGAGAGGGCGCCCCTATCCATTGGTGGGTGGCGAGGTCATTCACATTCCTGCCGGCGTCCGGCACGCCTATCGCGCCTTCGGAGCGGAACCGCTGGTCGCGCTGCAGCTCTACACGCCTGCAGGCCCGGAGCAACGCTTCATCGAGGCGGCAGGCGGGACTCCGACGCCGGTCTCTGGTCCCACCCGTGCCCCAGAAGTAGAGTAGCCGAGTGAACCGAGAGTTTCGCAGCTACTGGGCCGCCGCGGGCACCGTGGGCTACGTCGCTCTGGGCGGTCTGCGCAGCGAACAAGGCTGGCTGCCCTGGCTATGCCTGTTCTTGCTTCCCCTGGCCCTGGCCGAAGTGTGGCGGCGAACTCTGAAGCCAAGGGGCGGCGCACAGCTCGTGTTGAATCAGGCCTCTCGCACGGCGCTGCGCGCGGTAGCTTGGGGCGCCGCGCTATGGCTTTCGGCTCGTTCAGGTCCGGTCGGAAGCCCAGCCTTCGATGCCATCGCCAATTTGGGAACCGGAACGGCTCTCGTCGGATGCTTGTTCGCCCTCGCGCGCATCGACAAGACCAGCGGGATCCTCAAGCCGTCGCCGGCAACGGAATCGCTGGATGCCGTCATTTTCACTGCGTTCTTGTTCGGCATTGCCACAGCCATCCCGGCAACCCGAGCGCTGTTGCCGCCGCAATGGCTCAGGCTCGATCCACTGGCCATCGACTACGCCACGACTGCAGCAGGCATTGCAGGACTATTGGTACTGGTCGCCGCCACCTGGCGTTTGCGCGTGCTGCGCCGCCTGGAGCTCGGCGTTGGTGATCGCGCGGCCGGTGCCCTGGCGCTGGCGCATACGGCGCTGGCCATCGCAGTGCCCGCTGCCGTGTTCGACGTAGCCCCACCCGATCGAATCTTGCCTGTGGCAGTGGTCGTCGCAGCGGTGCTTTGCTCGTGGACCGCTACCACCCCGGAGCCCACCACGGTCTCCGCGGCGCTACGCGGTATTTTGGCGGTGCTACTACTCGGGGTCCCGACCCTTCTGATCGCGGGGCTCTTGGTACGGGCGGTTCCCGATCAAGGTGGCCCCATCGTGCTGGGAGCGAGCTTGCTGTGCATCGTCGTGGGGCTCGTGGCGCGCGCGGTGGCCAGACCACTCGGCCCCGAACAATCTCGATGGCTCAGCGCCATTCACACCGCCACCCAGGACGCGCTGCTACCCGAACCCGACGAAGCGATTCGCAGTGCGCTCGTCGCACTGACCCGAGCCGCACCCACGCCGAACGCCAAGCCCGAGCTATGGCGAAACGACCCGCCCGAAGTCCTCAGCGTCGACGTGGCCGGCTACCTCCACGTCGATAAAGTCGAAGCCCCCGCGAAGCTTTACGAGCTGGCGCTATCGGAACCCGAACGCACCGTGCGCGCCGAAGTGCTCAGGGCCGTCCAGGTGCGACGACCCGACGTCCGCTCGCTGCTCGGCTGGTTCGATAGTCGAGCGGCCTTCTGCGCTACCGTGGTTTCGGACGACGATGGCCCCATAGGTTTTATTTTGCTGCCCAAAGGCAGCCGGCGCTCGCCCATGACACTCGAGGAAGCGCGGGCGGCTCGGAATCTTGCCGATCGCCTCAGCGCCCTGCTTTCGGTGTCGTCGGCCCTGGCACGCTCGCGAGAGCGCGAGCTTGCAGCCACTGCGCGCGCCGACGCCATCGATGACGAACGCCAAAGGCTCGAGCACATCATTTTGACGTCGGCGACTCGCAATCGCGCCGCACCCGAGCTGCTGGCGCGCCGACTGACAGCCACTGCGCACGGACCCAGTGCGCGCAGCACGCTCGAACAGCTCGAACGCATCGGGCGCCTGAATGGCCCGCTGATCCTTCAGGCCGAGCTCGGAGTGGAGGCCCTGAGTTGGGCGGCGGTCGCCCACCTGGCGAGTCCCCGCTGCGACGGTCCCTTTCTGGTGCTCGACGGCACCAGTGCGCTCGAACACGACCTGTCTCGCTGGAAGTCACCCGAGACCTCACCGCTGGCGCTGGCCGACGGAGGCACGCTGGTGGCACTCGAGCTGGCCGCCTTGCCACTGGAGGTCCAAGACAGCATCGCGCAGACGCTCTCGGCTCGGTCGTCCAGCAAACATAGCTCCAACGTGTTCCCGGTTTCGCTCTGCGCCGTGCTCGAACAGAGACCGGACGCACTGGTCTCCAGCGGGAAGTTGAGCAAGGCGCTCAGCCGCTGGTTGGGGGACGTGATCGTGACCATTCCACCACTCCGGGATCGCGCAGAAGATCTGCGGTCGCTGGTCTTGGCTCAACTGACCCGACTCGGGCTTCGCCATACGGGCGAGCCCATGGGCATCGAGCCAGCGGCGCTCAGAATCCTCACGGAGCATACCTGGCCGGGCAACGAACAGGAGCTCGGGTCCGTGCTCACGCTCGCGGTTCAAAAATCGAGCGGACAAACGCTGCGCGCCAGCGATCTGGCAGCGGTCGGTTTCCGCCCGGAAGTACCGAGCCCGCCGCTGGTGTCGCCGCTACCCCCACCTTCCCGGCGCCGTCGCCGGCGGCCCCGCTAAGCATGCCCGAAGCGATAGAGCCTCTGGTTCAGCGGGCTCGACTGTGGCATCATTGCTGAATTGCGCCGACTTGAGTTGGTGCAATTCACCGAAATGTGCCGGCTTTTTGGATTCCGCTCGGTCATCCCGAGCCAAGTGCACCGCTCGCTGCTAGCCGCGGAAAATGCCCTGGGTGTCCAGAGCAACCAGCACCCCGACGGTTGGGGAGTCGCCTTCTATATAGACGGTAGTCCCCACATCACGCGCAACCCCACGACGGCGCTAGGGGATTCACTGTTTCACCGCTTGAGCGGCGTGGTTTCATCCGAAACCGTTCTCGCACACGTGCGCAAAGCCACGCAGGGCAAGAACACGGTGCTCAACTGCCATCCATTTCAGTACGGGCGCTGGACCTTCGCGCACAACGGGGACATTCCGAACTTTGCCGAGCATCGCTCGAAGTTGCTCGACTACGTTTCACCCGCGCTCCGCCGGTTCGTGCTCGGCGACACCGATAGCGAGGTCGTGTTTTTCATTTTGCTCTCGCATATGTCGCGACACGGACCGCTATCGAAAACCTTGGCCCTCGAAGAAATCGTCGATGCTCTGAGGAAGACCGTGGCGCTGGTGCGTTCAACCTGCGACCGACCCGGTCAGAAACCCTGCCTGCTCACGTTCATGCTCACCGACGGCGTCACGTTCGTTGCTACGCAGGGTGGCAAGGAGCTGTATTGGTCCACCTACAAAACCAAGTGCTCGGAGCGAGAGTCTTGCCCGAGTCTGGCACCCGAATGTGAAGCACCGACACGCACCGGGTACGTCAATCACCTGATTATTTCGAGCGAACCACTGCAAGGCGATAACGTCTGGGAAGAGCTGCAAGACGGGGACGTCGTCGGCGTGGATCATCGCATGCGTGTGCTGTTCTCTGCACTGGATCGGCATAGCCTGCGGGTTTTGAACACCGTTCGGCCCTGATCACTGTTGTCTAGACGCGCCCGACGGCCGTGTGTTAGCGTTTGGGCCCTTTGGTTTCAGTTAACTTCGATCTGGCTGGATGCGGCTAACTCGTAGACGAACACGAGCGTGTGCCGGCCGAGCGTG
>CBFGRJ010000491.1:0-5040 GCA_965651135.1 uncultured Myxococcales bacterium | reverse complement strand
CCCTGGACGGGTGCGCCGTCAATCAGGATGGTGGCCCCGGGGGGTTCGGTGATGATGCTGAGCTTGCCCGGCAACTTCGCTTTCAGCTCGTCGAGACGGGTTCGCGCCGAGGCTACTTGTTCCTCACCGACCTTGCTCGCTTCAGGGTTTTGCAGAAATGCCTCGTAGGCTGCGATGCTTTCGTCGAGCTTTTGCTGGCGATCGAGCGATAGAGCCATCCAGTACTCTGCATGCGGTGCTGGGATGAGTTCATTAGCTTCCTTGAACTTTTCGTAGGCGGCTTCGAAGTTGCCCGCCTCGAATTCCTTTTGCCCGTCACCGTAGGCCGTTCGTGCGGCTTTCTTGGTTTTGGCGTCCGGCTGTTTGGCTGGCTTTGCGGGTGCGGCAGACCCAGCGGCCTCTTGGGCGTGCGCGCTGGACGGGCCGCCGAGGACCGTGAGAGAAAAGCAGGTGAGTACGGTCGCTGGGCCAATGAGTGAGGAAATAAAGGACTTTCGGCGCATACTGGACTCCTGGGGTCGGGAACTAGACCACAGCTTGGGGCAAAGGCTAGACCGGGCTCCACTCCGGGGACAAGCCCTGGTTTCGTTAATGTGTTGTCACAAAAGGTGAGCTCGCCTGAATTCGGGCGATACTAGACTGGCTCGTGTTCGTCAGCGCCGCTTCATTCAGGCCAAATGTCCTCGCAATCGTCGAATCCCAGTGACCCGCCTAACGAGGGCCACGGGGGCGGCCAACCCTCGGACGCTCGGACCGGTGAGCTGAAGGGGCGCACGCTTCCACCGCCCTGGGGTGGCGGTTCGGGTCCGCTATCGGTAACCACGCTGACTCTAGAGCAGCAGCGGCCGGGCGCACCGGTGTCGCGACGCAAGGGGCCGCATGCCGAGCTTGCCACCTTCGAGGCACAGCTGCGCGCAGCAGCGGCCTCAGGCGATCTCGACGGCGAGCGCCTCGCCGCGATGGCCTTGAGTCGTGCGCTGGCCGCGCGTGGTGCCGAGCTCGATACGGCGACCAAGCTGGCGCGGCGGGCTCTTGTCTTGGGCGAAGATCAGCAACTGCGCACGGAGCTGTCGACCTGGTTCGCGGGTTTGGGTGAACCGGCGCTGGCGGCAGCCACGCTCAGGCCAGTGCTAGCGCAGCGTACCGGTCTCGCCCTGAGCCGAGTGCTCACGCGCATTGCCGTGCTCTTGGCGCGCGCAGGTGATGCCAAGGGCGCGGCGGAGGCGCTGCGCGAAGCCACCAAGCACGCGGACGCCGATCCGTTGCCGCCGGAGCTATTGGGTGCAGTCGGCGCCTGGGCACCGGACTCCCTTTCCGCCGAAAGCGCTGCTCTGTCGTACGTCGAGGGGAGCCGGCGCCGAGAGCGCAGCGGCGAGAAAGCTGCGGCTTTCGAAGATTTGCTGCGAGCCTTCGAAGCGGCTCCACAATGCGCAGAAGCTGCCCAAGCGTTACACAAAGCACTCACGGATCGGGGCCGCTCGGGGGCTGCGGACGAGGTGCTGAGAGAGCACGCTCGAGCGCTGCTCGACGAACAAGCCGACCAGGTACACCTGAAACGCATGAGCTTGGCGGCGAAGCAGGGCGAGTATCACCGCGCCGTGGGCGCCGGGCTGGATGCGCGCTTGGAGAGCCAGTTCGATGTGGAAAGGGCCACCTTGGCGGTGGTCGAACCTTCTTCAGCTACTCGAGAGCGCGAGCTGAGCTTCGAAGCTTTGCTCGACGAAGTCGGGCTGCATGATTTGCTCGCGGTTCGCTTGGATGTGGCGGCTGACACGTTGGAGGGAGCCGCGCGCGCTGCCGCAAGAGCTGCTGCCGCGCGCATCTACGCCGGCAAGCTCGCGCGTCCTACGCGGGCGGTTCAGGCGTGGCTCGACGCGTTGCTCAGCGATCCGACTCGAGCGGATGCTCGCGAAGCGCTCAGAGTCCACGCGCAGCAGACCATGGATGTGGCTCCGTTGGTCGAGGGATTGATTCGGGTGATCCAGGGTCCGCGCACAGGCGAGGCATGGAGCTCGGCTGCGGAAGAGCTGGTGCGGCTCGCCGAGGAACGCTTATCTGACCCGGGCCTGGCCGCCTGGGCGGCGCGACGGCTGGTCGATGAAGATGCGGGTCATTCCCTGGCGCGGCAGGCGCTCGAGCGGCTGGCACCGCGAGTGCGCTTGCAGAACGAAGCTCTGAGGGCGGCGCGCGCCCAAGTGGAAAAAGGCGAGGACCGCACGCAGGCGCTGGTGCGGCTGGCTAGCATTCTCGTTGGGCGCCCCGACGAGGCCGAGGAGCTCATACCCATTCTTGCTGAGCTCGATCAGCACGCGCCCGGGCAGCTTCGCTGGCGTCAGCAGCACCGCCTGATCCTCGAGCGGCTCGGACGACTCGATCAGCTCGATCAATTGCTGTCACGCTTGATCTCCGGGGCCCACACTCCAGAAAAGGAGGCGCTGCTATTGGAGCGTGCTCGGCTGGCGCGCGAGCGTCAAGACTTTGTGCTGGCGCTCAAGCACCTGCGGCCCTGGCTGTCCGAAGGTCACACTCATTCCGAAGTGAGCGCACTGGCGCTCGTGCTGGCGACGCGAGTGGGTGACGACCGCGCACGTGCTCAGGCCCTGGTCAAAGTATCGGCACCGCTCACCCCGCCGCTGCGAGCTACCTTGATGAGTATTGCCGTCGAGGCGCTGTTGGCTGCTGGAGATCGCGAGCAAGCCGCTCAACTCGCCGAACAGGCGTGTCACGCCGATCCGTCGCGCACCCGGCCCGTTGCTGCCAGGGCGCTCGCGGTAGCCGACCTGGGTAAGCCCGATCAGGTTGCGCTGGAGCGCGCGGTGGGGGTCGTGGTGCCGCGAACCAGCATTTGCACGGCGATTGCCGACGCATACGAGGCCGAAGGCGCCGATTCGATGGCTTTGGCATGGACGCAGCGCCAGCTGGCCCTAAGACCTGGCGATCTCAGGATCGCCGAAGTGCTCCTGCGCCGAGTCACACGTGCGGGCGATGCGGCACGCTTGAGCGATGCGCTGGCCTGGCTGCTTTCCCAGCCTGAACCGCTGGAGCGTTTAGCAGCTCCTATTGCGCGAGCGCTGCGTGCGCTGGCAGACCTCGATCCGGAGCGCGGAGCGGCGCTGGCGCGGCGCACACTGGATGTTCTTGGTCCTCGTGTCGATGACCTGCGCGAGACGATTTTGGAAATAGCGGATGCCGTGGGTGAGCGAGGGCTGGCGATAGCCGTCATCGAACGCTGGCTCGCCTCGGGGGCTCCAGGGGAGTTCCGAGGTGAAGTCCTGCTCAATGTGGCCCGTCGTCGCCGAGCTGCCGGTGATGCCGACGGCGCAGCGCGTGCGCTGGGGCGAGCGCTGCGCGAGGGAGTCGAACCCGAGCAGGTGCAACGCGAGCTCGACCAGTCGCCCGAACCTCGTGGTTCCGACGGCATCCTCGCGCTCTTGGAGGTGCGCGCAGAGGTGCTCAGCGCCACCGCCGCGCACGATCTCGCCGAGGTGAGTTTGGCGTGGCGCCGCGTGGGCGCGGCGCGTTGGGATTTGGCGCAGGATCGCGCCGGCGCCTTCGAGGCGTGGGAGCGGGCGGCCACCCTGATGCCCGAAACCGGCTATCCCAAGCTTGCCGCTGACCTCTTGGAGTTTGCGGGGCCCGATGCCGCGTTGCAGGAGCTCGAACGCCTCGCCGAAACCCGCCAGGAGCTCGACGAGCAGGCGCACATTTTGGCTGTGGCCGCTGGCGTGGCTCTCGAAGCCGGTCGGCTGCGCGACGCCCTGAGCCTTGGAGCCCGTGCGCTCGCCATCGATCCGAGCCGAACGGACGTGCTGGCGATTGTCGAGCGCAGCGCGCGCTCCGACGACATCGCTACCCTGGACCAGGTGTATCACCGCCTGGCGGAGCGCGCGCTCGGCAATTACGGGGTCCGGTCAGCTCATTATCGCGCAGCCCGACAAATGGAGCAGCGCAAAGAGCCCGAGCGAGCCTTCGTGCACGCGCTCAAAGCATTCGAGGCAGTGCCTACCGAAGGCGTCGCCTTCGTCATGCTGGTCAGGTTGGTTCAGAGCCTCGGTAAAACCTCGGAGCTCGTGCGCGTGCTCGAGCGGGTGGCGCAGGAAAGTGATGACAAGGTGCTCCGCTCTCGCTGGCTCAAGCGCGCCGCCATGTTCGCGGACGACAGTGCGCAAGGAGCCCGCCAGCGGCTCGATGTGCTGCTCAGAGCGCTCGCCATCAGCGCCGATCTCGAAACCCTGCAAGCGTTGGGCGAGGCGCTGTCAGCAGCGCTCCAAAGCGCGCCCGAAGATAGAGAAATCCTGGAGCTGCGCTACGCGCGTGCGCTCGATAGCATGCTCTCGAAGGCACAGGGCTATCAGGGTGCATTGCTGTTGATCCACGGCGCTCGCATCGCGGTCGGACAGGTAGCAGCGGTTCGGCCGGCGCTCGCGGCTTTGCATAGGGCGCTCGGTTGCGAACCGAGCCTACCCGACTACACCGAGCTCTTACCGTACACCCGTGAGCTCGCGACGCATCCGGAGCTGGCGAACGAGCTAGTCGGCGAAACGTTGCGCCTCGCCGACGAAGAGTTCTCGGGTGTTGGCTCTGCGCTGCTCGAGCTGGGGGCGGAGCTCGCCGCCGAGCTGGGCCGCGAACAAGATTCCGCGCGGCTTTTCGTGGCTGCAGCCGAACGCCGCCCCGACGACACCGACTTGGTCCGAAAGGCCGAGCGGCTGGCGCATCGAGTCGGCGACCAAGGGCTCCTCGATCAAGTGTTGCAGGCGGTTCCAGCGCGCGAGCGCTTGGCGGGCTTGTTCGAGATCGCCTCGCAATGTCAGAAAGCGGGGCAGCTGGCCCAAGCCATAGACGCCTTGCGCCGCGCTCTTGAAATAGAGGGCCTGAGCAGCGAAGAACACAGCCTCGTTCAAGAGCACCTGGCCGAGGCCTATCGTGCGGCTGGCCATCACTCCCAGCTTGAGGCCTTGCTGCAGGCGCGCCTGGACAAGGACGACCTCACTCCCGAGCTCCGCGCGAACATCACTGTCGAGCTGGCGGCTTTGATAG
>CBFGRJ010000490.1:0-5083 GCA_965651135.1 uncultured Myxococcales bacterium | reverse complement strand
GAGTCACTACGGGGTATTGCGATACGATCGGAGGTGCACTCGGACGTCTACTATCGACTGATACGCCACCTGGGCGAGGGCGCCATGGGCGTCGCCTATCTAGCTGATCGCGTGACGAAGAGTGGCACGTCGCCGGTAGTGGTCAAAGCAGTGCGCCCGAATCAGCTTTCTACCGAGATCCCTCCCGAGCTATTGGCGCGCAAAGAAGCCGTTGCACTGGGGAGGCTGAACGATCGGATCCCACCAAGCCCGTTCGTGGTTCGCTTCATCGATACAGGCACCGCTCCGGTATTCGGCACTAAGCCGACCCCATGGCTAGCCATCGAGTACGTGCATGGCGGTGTGGAGGGAACCACGCTCGACGATCGAGTGACCTATTCAATCCACAAAACGGGTTACGCGTTCGACCCTCTGAGGGCTTCTCACGCAGTTCGCTGCTTGGCTGCAGGTCTCACGGCAATCCACACCGTCGACGTGATCCATCGCGATTTGACCCCGGGCAACGTGCTCTGTTGCGGCTTCGGCGAAACGGAGATCTTCAAGATTTCCGATTTCGGTACGGCGCGTTCAGAAGGATTGGATCGCACGTTCGGAGATATGGGCGTGGGAACAGTAGGTTATGCCGCACCCGAGCAGGCGAAGCCGGGAGACACGCCCATTCGACCCTACACCGACGTGTTCGCGTTGGCTTGCGTCGCCTACTACTTGCTCACCGGCGCTCATTACTTCGAGGGTGCCAACCCCTTGGTGGTGTACCAGGCGATGCTCGGCGACGAACGAGCCTCCATCCTGGATAGCGAAGTCCTGAGTCCCGAGCTCAGGGAACGGCCCGAGGCATGCGCTGCCATCGATCGACTACTGTCACGGTCCACCGCGGCCGATGTGAAGCAACGCCCTCCCACTGCGGAGCGATTCGCTGCGGAGATCCTCGGTTGGCTCACCGACGAGCCGTCGGCACCGCGCTCGAGCCGGCGCCTCATGAGCGCGATGCTCGGAGTCAAACAAGTCAGTGATCCTTCAGGCTGGAGCTGGACCGTGCGCCGCCTGCCGCAGGAGAATCTGGTCATCAAGAGCGCCGCTTGGGACACCGACGGGCGCTGCTTCACCGTGACGAACCAGGGTCTCTCGTTTTGGAACGGCGATAGCTGGAGGATTGCGGCTCCTTTCGGACTGCCGACCGGAGTGTTGTTTGCGCAACGCTACGATGCGGGTGGGTGGTTGCTGGGCGGGCGACACGGTTGGGTGGCTCTGTGCAGCGCCAGCGGCGTTCACGTTGCGGTCCAAGCGCCCGATCCCGACACGGACATTTCGTGCGCCAGCGGTCGCATCGATGGCATTTTCGCCGCCGTAGGCGTGCGATCGCAAGGACCTCCGCTGTTGCTCTGCCTGGCAGAGGGGCAGTGGCTAGAGCCGCTGCCGCTCGACGGAGTCGCACACCTTTCGACCTTGGTGCGCTACGACGAAGAGCATTGGCTGATCGGTGGACGGCTGGAGACAGGAGGCGGATTCGTCGCCGACTACATGCCCAGAAAGCGCATGGCGCGGGTGCTGCCGACACCCTACAACCGCTCGTTCGTGGCTGGGGCGGGTTCGCCGGAACGGCAGGTGGGGCTCGTCGTCGGTAGCCACGGCGTCATCTGGCGAGCGGCAAAAGAGTCGTCCTCCGCCGTGACCATCGATGGCGCTCCGGACTTGACGGCGACCGCCTTGGACATTTTGGATCGCGAGTGGGCGGCGAGCGTGGGCTGCTTGTGGTCACGCAGTCCAGACACTGACCCCACCTGGCGACCTGTCTGGCGTGACACCCGCTGGCAAACGCCGTTCGTCAGCTTGATGGCGGATACCGGAGTGATCGTCGCGATGACTGCAGACGGTGGCATCATCGAGGGCCGCGACATTTCCAAAAACGCCAGCGAACGGCCGCCCCCGCACGTACAAGCCGGCTTGGGACAGTGATCCTAATGCGCGGCACCTATGGCCTGGCGCGCCAGAATGCCGAGGAAACGCGGCCCTCGCAGCAAGTAGCGGGGCCCGAGCCGGCCGGGCTCCTGAGCCAGGCGAAATAGCCATTCCAGCCCCGATCGTGACATCCAGCGCGGGGCGCGACTCTTCGTGCCGGCCACGAAATCCAACGAGGCACCTATACCGATACAAACGGCTGGTGCCAGTTTGTCCCTCTGCTCGTGGGCAAACAACTCTTGCTTCGGTGCGCCGAGCGCAAGCAACACGATATCGGGCTTGGCTGCTCGAATGCGAGCGATCAGAGCTTCGTCCACTGCATCGACAGAAATGTGCGAACCATCGGTACCCACGATCATGAGGCCCGGCAGCTCGGCTTCGAAGCGCCGCTTCGCCAGCTCCGCGACTCCTTCATCGCCCCCCAGCAAGAAGACCCGGTAGCCCCGTCGCGCCGCGAGCCGCATGAGCGGCCAAACCAGATCCGAGCCGGAGATTTTCTCCGGAAGGGGTGTCTTCAGCAGCCGCGAAGCCCAGAGTACCGGCATGCCGTCGACCAGGGACAGGCTGGCATGCTCATAAGCACGGCGGAATCTCGGGTCGGCATCGGCCATCACTATGTGATCGACGTTCGGGGTGAACACAGTGCCACCCAACTTGGCATCCACCAGCTGTTCCACCCTCTCGAGTGCCCCGTCGAAGTCGGTGACATCGATGGGCACCGGGCCAATGCTGATGCGATTAGTGGAGCGGGCAGTGGCGGGTTCGGTCACCGGCGAGCTCATGATCCGGTACCTCCAAGCACTACAGGAATCGTCCTACCCAATACGTAGAGGTCGAGCCATGGCGACCAGTTGCGCACGTACTCGACATCGATACGCACGCGCCTTTCGAAGCTCGACGAGTTTCGCTCGGTCACCTGCCAATAGCCCGTGATACCCGGCTTGACCCGAAGCACCATACACTCCTGCTGTTTCATCTCGGGAATTTCACGCGCGAGGTAGGGGCGGGGCCCTACCAAGCTCATTTCGCCCACCAGGACGTTCCAAATCTGCGGCAACTCGTCCAGGCTATACTTCCGCAGCAGGCGGCCCATGCGGGTCACGCGCGGATCGTCGGCGAGCTTGTGAAACTCCTCGTATTCGGCTTTCAGCTTCGGATCTTGATCCAAAACCTCCTGCAGCCGGCGCTCTCCGTCCCCGTACATCGTCCTGAACTTGAGTGCCTCGAACCGTACGCCGTCTTGGCCTAGACGCTTCTGTCGATAGAAGGCCGAGCCAGGCGAATCCAAGCGAACCAGAATACCAATCAGCACCAAGAGCGGAAGGATCAAAAGCCCACCCGTAATGGTGAACGTGACATCCATCAGGCGCTTCGCGAAGCGCGGTCCGCGCAGCAGCAGCTGACGCCGAACCTCGATGCCCATAATGCCGCCCAGGTTCTTGGTAGGGGCTCCAAACTGGGACAGATCGAACAAATCGGGAATCACGAGCACGTTGGTATACCCGTCGGCGTAGGCTTCGATGATGTTGAGCACGTGCGTGGAGTCGAGTTCCGGATCTGCGAGCACCGCAATCTCTATACCCAAGCGCTGTGCCAAAATGGGCGCCAGTTCCATCCCGCCGAGAATCGGAACTCCTTCGACTTCGCTGAATTGCTCCCAGGTGGCGCGCCGTGACGAGTTGGCCACTTCTAGGGCAACCGAGGGCGGGCCATTGTCGACACCTTCGACCTTGATATCGTCCTCACCCCACGCTGCTCGGAGCGTGCCGTGGCGAGCAGGATTGTCATCCAAAATGGCAACGGGGCGCAGCCCGAGCTCTGGGCGGCGCCTCAGATTGGCCACTACTTCGCGACCCACCTTGCCGGCGCCCATGACCACGACCGGATAACCCCACCACTTTCGCTTGCCGAACACCGCACGCGTGAGGCCACGCAGCAATGGCACGCCGAACAAGCTGGTGACCCAACCCAATGCCCAAGCGCCGTGCATCAAGGGACGAAGCGAGCCTCCCATGATGCCGGTAACCAGCCAAAACCCCACGTAAACGAAGGACGTGGTGAGCGTTGTACGCCTCAGCTCTTCTGGAGGACTCAGCGGGGGGATGCCGTACAAGTGGACCGCACCAAACGCCGCAACGCACACCGGCATGAGCGCGATCACCCCGAAAATGCGCGTCGATTGTAAGGTCTCCGTCGACGCGAACAACCCCACCAACACCGAGCCGAGGGACAACGCCAACACATCAGAGAGAATCAACAGTGTGGTGACCAACCTCGGGCGACAAGCGAGCTCCAAACCCAGATTGGATGGGTTTTCTCTCGCGCGCTCGGCAAGGCTGTCGCGCATCGGATCCGTAGCGCGAAGCTTGGCTTGCTCGACGAGGGCATCAGCGATCTCGCGCGTGGCACACGCGCCCATCTCGCGCAGGATCGCACCAATGTGGCCCCCTGTTTCGCGCTGACGCCGCAACGCTTCCCGCAGCTGCTCGGGCTTAATGTGTTCGCCCTTGAGCAAAAGCTGCCCCAACTCGTCACCACGCCGTTTGCGCCGCTTGTAAAACGCGGGCTCGGTGCGTGAAGCCTCGGCAGGGCTTTGCGGTCCTGATGCGCTCACCAATAGGACCTCTTCACGCTGACTCGCATGACAAGCACGCGCCGATCGCTAACTGCATCCCGTCGCGATCGACGCGGTTGGCGAACCGGTACCGTGCCGAAACGTGGCCGCGGGTTAAGGAGTCGTGACGCGCCCCATCCAACTCGTCTTGGCGGCCTGCACCGCTGCGCGACCAATATCCCTGACGAGACTCTCATCGATGCCATGTGCCTTCAGTACCACGAGTGGGGGGCCGACTTGAAACGTGCCGACCAGCGCATCATCCAAGATGCGAGTGATGTCGTAAACACCCGAGCTGACTCGGGCGATTCGGTAGGTCTTACCTTCGACCAACACCATACCTTTGATACGCATGCGAATGAGATCCTGAGCTTGGGGTGAGGGTAGGGATCCTGGTAAAGATAGCTCGATACGCGCGCCTTGTGAAGGTGGTCTTTGTGCCGACACGCGGCACCGGGGTTTTCGAGCGTGTCCGGTTCGAGGTCCACATTGGGACGGACATTGGGACGG
>CBFGRJ010000489.1:0-5096 GCA_965651135.1 uncultured Myxococcales bacterium | reverse complement strand
GGTCCAACGCCCGAGAAGGGCGGTGTTGTACGAAACTGTCAACACGCTGTAGCCTTCCAGCATGGGCAATTCGCGCAAAATCTGGACGGTCGCGTGTGGCGCGCTGCTCTGGGCCACTGTTGGCTGTGCCCATTACGGGGGAGCCGATCGCGGCCTGGCGGACGAGCTACGAGCCACCAAACAGCAGGCCGAGCTGGAACGGACACGCGTGCTCGAGCTCGAAGCGCGGCTCGCCTGGCTCGAACAGAAAACCCGGGAGTTCGATCAGCACGCCGCAGCGACCCGCGACCAGCGGATGCTGCTCGACAAGCTGGACATGCTCATCGCTCTGAACCAGCGGCTCCTTTCCGAGCACGCCACGCCGCTGACCAGCCCCCCGGCTCAGATCATTCAGAGCAGCGAGCAGCCCTCTAGCCTCGCCAGCGCAGCCGCCCCCGAATGCAACGTCGGGTTGAGCACCGAGGAAAAGATCCGACAACTGGTGCTGCGGCTGCGAGGCGAGCGCTCGCCCTGGCGTGTCGATGGACTTTCGTACGAAGAGAGCGAAGCCTTGCGCTTCTTGCTGCGGCGTGAGCGGCAGTTGGATGCGAAAAACCCTTGGCAGTGATTCAGTTGCTAGCGGAGAGCTTCTTACGCCATGCCTCGAGCTGCTCGGGGCGCGCTCGCAGCTCGAGGTTCACGCCGAGCTCGTCGAACGACTCCGATAGCACGTGAGCATCGCGCCGGATCGAGCTCAGCAGCGCCCCGTCCCGGTAGGGCACCAACAGCGCCGCGAGCTCCCTACCAGTCTCCAGCGCGCGGACGATGGCAAGGCGCACCCGAGACACGTCGGCGGGGGACAGCGCGCTGACCTGAAGCGCTTCGGGCATCAGCTCGACCAACAGCTCTTTCTGATGCGGCGCCAACCTGTCGCACTTGTTGAGCAGAACCAGGCATGGTGTCTCGTCAGCGTGGACATCGGCCAGCACCTGGCGCGTGACTTCGAGCTGCGCTTGCCACTCTGGATCGGCGGCATCGACGACCAACACCAACAGCTCGGCGTCGAGCGCCTCGGCCAACGTCGACCGAAAAGACGCCAACAAGTGGTTGGGCAGCCGCCGCAAAAAGCCGACCGTATCCGCGATCACCACCCGGGGTGAAGTCACCGGTTGGAGCGTGCGCACCGTCGTGTCCAGCGTCGCGAACAGGGCATTTTCGACCTTGACCTCGCTTCCGGTCAGCGCGCGCATCCAGCTCGACTTGCCGGCGTTGGTGTAGCCGACCAATGCCGCGCGGGCGACCTGCTGGCGCCGCGCGCGCCTCACCTCTTGCGAGCGCTGCGCTTGCTCCAGCTCCGACCTGAGCGCGCTCATGCGCCGGCGGAGCTGTTGCTTTCTGAGCTCTGCGCTGGTGTGGCCCCGTTCGCCACGACCGCCTCCACCAGCCTGCCGCGCCAACAGATTCTCGTCGTCCCGAACGCGCGGCGCCTCGTACTCTAGACGCGCCAGCTCAATTTCGAGCTGGGCGATACGCGTGCGCGCCCGCTCTTGGAACACGTTGAGAATGACCTGCGTGCGGTCCACGACCTGCACCGAAAGCTCGCGGTTCAAGAACCGCTGCTGTCCCGGAGTCAGATCGCCGTCGTAGACCAAGAGCCAGGGCGCTCGCTCGGACTCGGCTTCTCTCTTGCCTTGCGGCTCGTCCGCCAAGAGCTGTTTCAGCTCGTCGAGCTTGCCGCGCCCGAGCACGTGAACGTCGTCGCGGTTCGGGCGCTTCTGAACCTTTGTCTCTCGAACGGAGATCCCAAGCCCGGCCAAGAGGTGGCGTAGCTCGGCGAGCGATAGCTCGACGTCGTCGTCACTGAGATCGGGTGTTTGAATGGCGAGCATGAGGGCACGGGGCGCCGGTGCCCCGGTAGAAATGGGAGAAGCGGATCGGGTCATAAAACCTCTTTGGATTGGCTGAACGGTACGGTTTCACCAGCTGCGCCACACGGCGAGTACGACTAGGACTCGGCGCGCAAACCGATGGGCATGAGGTTGGGGCGGTAGCGAACACGACAATGCGACCAACTCAACTGACTCGATTCGACTCGATTCGACTCGGGCGGATGCAGGCCTGCTGGGCCGCTCCCGCTTCCGGGTCAGTCAGTCAGTCTGAGGGCTTACCGCAACCGTACGCTCTTCATGGCGGGGTAAACTATGAGTCCTGTCCCGGCTTTCGGCAAGCACTATTTGTCAGTGCTCATGCTGTCAGTGCTCATGTCACGGCTCAGCCGGGTAGTGCTCTCGCGCACCAGCAGTTTGGCCCCGAACTCGGCCACGGCGACGTGATCGTTGTGCGGGTGCTTGATCCGCTCGAGCAGCGTTCGGCAAGCACTCGCGGCCATGCTTCGGGTGGGCTGCACCACCGTCGTCAAGCTCGGCCAGATCAATTCGCCTTCTGGCACTCCGTCGAACCCTGCGACCGACACCTCGTCGGGCACCCGCACTCCGGCTCTGAGCAGCGCACCCATGAACCCCAGCGCCATGGCATCGCAGCCGAGCACGACGGCGCTCGGGCGTGCGTCGCGCGGCATCCGCAAGAACTGCTGCGCATACTCGATACCCGCGTCGGCATAGTAGCTCGCCCCGAACCACACGTCGGCGGGTCGAGCGCCTTGGCTGAAGGCAGCCATGGCCTGGCACAACCCCTGGAGTCGATCGCGGGTATCTTGCGAGCCTTCTGGTCCGCCGGCAAAGGCCACGCGGCGGTGGCCGAGTGCCAGCAGGTGGTCGGCAATGAGGACCCCGGCTTCGATGTTGTTGCAGCGTGCCGTATAATCAGCGGGCGCCGACGTATCGGGCGCGAGCAGCGCTACCGGCAAGCCGGCGCGTGCAGCCTCCATGAATAGCGGTTTGTGCCTTCGGGCATAACGCACGAAAATGATGCCATCGACCCGCCCTTCTTTGATCCAAGCGCTGACGGCGGCCGGGTCGTACTTGCCGTCGAGCCGCATGCTACCGAGCAGCAAGCTGTGGCGCGTGGGGGCCAACGCTTCTTCCACGCCGGCTATGACTTGCGAAAACCACGGGCCTTCGGTCGAGTTCACGGCCAACCCAATGCACCCCGTGCGCCGTGAGACCAGGCTCTGCGCCGCCACCGAGGGCGCATACCCCAACTCGCGGATTGCCTGCTCCACGCGACTCTTGATCAGCTCGCTCACCGACCCCCCATTCAGGACCCGCGAGACGGTGCTGATCGCGACCTGCGCGCGTTGAGCCACCTCGCTAATGGTGGGCTTGTCCTTCGCCTGCGCCAGGCCCCGCCTACGAAAGCGGGCACGGGCCCCGATGCCAGCCCGCGCGATCGCAAGCTTTGGGTCGCCATCGGTCCTGAGTGCCATGCCAGTCCTTAATACAGCGGGCCGCGAGAACGTGTCCAGTGAGCTCCGGTCGGCGCTCGATCGGCGCAGGCTATTTTCGTTTGGCGCCCACATCGCGCCCTGCTATGGGCTCGCCGTGAGTACGCAACGGTTGCCCTCTCGTATCTTTCTGCTCGGGCTGCTTTTGTGGCTCGCGGTGCTAGGCCTTGCCTGCGGCAGCTCGTCTGCCCCGCGCCTGGCGCTGATCGCGGATCAGCCGGTCGTGGAGACCGCGGGCGCGGCACGGGTCATGTTGAAGGGCGTCGACGGCGATATCTTGATGTTCGACGTCATGAACTTGTCGGGCGAGCAGATGGTCATCTTGCGCGATCAGGTGCGCTTACAGACACCCCGTGGAACCCTGTACCGCGAACCCGGGGGTCTCAGCAGCATCTACAACGTGCCGCCCTATGGCGCTCACGAAGTCTACGTCAAGTTCGACCTCAGCGGGGTGCAACCCGGCGAGCGCCTGCTCGTTCAATTCGAGGGCGCCATCATGATCAAGGGCCAGCCCGTCGCGATCCCCCCCGTCGTGCTCACCGCCTGAGGGCTGCCCCACACGGTCTTCGAGCTGGGCCTTGTTTTCAGGCCGCCGAAAGCGTTGCCAG
This sequence comes from uncultured Myxococcales bacterium, assembly GCA_965651135.1. GTDB lineage: Bacteria > Myxococcota_A > Polyangia > Polyangiales > Polyangiaceae > JAICQQ01. Next base: position 1,106 of record CBFGRJ010000489.1, on the reverse strand, counting down.
GAGCGCCTGCTGGTCCGGGCCCACAAACGGGCGCGCAAGACGCGCGGCCCGCAGATGCCGTAGCAGCACTTGGGTCATGCCGGCAGCCGGCGGCAGATGGGCACTCAAGACCAGCTCTGGGTCATGGGTCGTCACGGCGCTCAGCAACTGCTCGAACACCTCGTCCGAGAGGTGATGCAACCAAGGGGCGTCCACGCTAGCCCAGGTCGTCATGCCCTGTTCGAGCTCATCGGCTGGAACGTCGCGCGCCGATTCGCGCGAAGCGCTCAGTACCGATCCGAATGCGTCCGAGCTGAACATCACGCCCGTGTGCTGGTCGACCAAGCCCGTCGTTTCGGGTGCGTCAAACACCGGCGGCTTGAAGGCCGTCAGCGTTCGATCGCCGGCTACCAGGCTCTGCCCAGGGTTCAGCAGGTACACTCGTTCGAGCGCCACGGGTTGAAGCATGCTGAGTTTGCCCATGCCCAGATAGGTGGTGATGATCCGAGCGTGAGGCGCGCGAGCCAGCACCCGAGCGAGGTTACCGACATGGTCCGCGTCCGTGTGCGTGATCCAGATCCAGCAGAGATCGGCGGGATCGATGCAGCGTTCGAGGCACGCCATGAAGTCGTCGGCAAGCGCTGCGAGGCCGACATCGATCAGAACGGGTTCGCTACCCTGAATCAAGAAACTATTGACGGGAAGAACGCCCAGGCCAGGCACTGGTAGATAAGCTGGCAGTACGCTCGTCTCGGGCGCCACTCGGCACGCATCGAACATTTGTGGGGTATTCATGGCTGCATCCTTCTCTGAAAGGGTCATGGGTGAGAAGTGTCCGAAATGCCGAGACCGTTACGGTCGCCCGCCAACATTTCTCGTCCTGCCAAGCAGCCGCCCTAGCACACGCCGTTCGGACCGCTCACCAACCGGACGCCGCGCACGCCGGCCTTTTCCGCGATGAAGGAGGCGAGGGCCGGCCATCGGGGGTCCGGGTCGTGCAACCCGTCCCACATCGATCGCCACCGGGTGCCGTCACGAAAGCAGACAATGAGCTGGTACGGTGCCAGCTGCCCCTTCTCGACGTATTGCCGGAGCATGACAGCCGACACATCGTCATAGCTGCGGGT
>CBFGRJ010000488.1:0-5112 GCA_965651135.1 uncultured Myxococcales bacterium | reverse complement strand
CCGCGCCTTCGATGCCGAAGATCTGAAGAGCGCCGAGCGCCACTACCGTGAGGCTGCGCGTCTGGCTCCGAAGGACCCGGCCCCCCTGGTAGGGCTGGTGCGCATCGCTTTGCTCAAGGCCGACGTTCCCGCCGATTATGCGGCTAGCCCCAACCATCCCGAGGTCAAGCGCCAGCTGCGCGAGCTCGACAAGGCCCTCAAGCTCGACGCGAGCTACGCACCTGCCTTGATCGAACAGGGCCGGCTGCTTTTGATGCTGGGGCGCGCTGAAGACGCGTTGCTCGCGCTCGAGCGCGGCGTCGTTGGCAGACCACTCGATCCGGAGGCTCAGTCCGCGCTCGGCGTTGCACTGTTGGCGACGGGGGACGCCGAGCGCGCCTTGGCGCGTTTCGAACGCGCCTCGCAGCTCGAGCCGGCCAATGCCGAGCGCCTGACGAATCTGGGCACTGCGTACATGATGCGCGGTCGCGTTGCGGAAGCGATTCGCGCGTACAAGCAGGCCGTTAGCCTGACACCCAACGATGCGCGGGCCCAGGGCGATCTGGGTACCGCGTACCTTGCCCAGCATCAGGTGGGCCAGGCCTTGCCGCATCTCGAGCGCGCCGTAAAGCTCGCACCCGAGCGAGCCACGTTCCTTTCGAATCTCGGCTACGCCTATCAGCTGTCCGGCAGGGTGGACGAGGCCATCACGACCTATCGTCAGGCGCTTGCGAAAGATCCGAAGCTCGGCTCAGCCTGGATCAATCTCGGCACGGCGCTCGCCGAACAGGGTAAATACGACGAAGCGGAGAAGGCTTTGCAGAAAGCGATGAGCATCGATCCGAGCGACCCCCGTGCGAAGGCGAATCTGGAGGAGCTCAGGGCCGCACGCAAAGCAGCGCAATCGCAGTAGCTCACTCGATGATCTTGAAGGGCCGCATGGCTTGTCGGTCTTCGGGTTCGAGCTCACCGGAGCGAACTCGCACGTTCGCCGGTTTTTCCGAGGCGACACGCCCTACATAGGCATCGAGGCCGAAGTCTTCGCCGGAGTGGTCGGCGTCAAAGCGCGCGTGAACCAGGTAAAAGCCGGGGCGGCTGAAGGTGCCCTTGGGGCAGAGCTCGACGAGACGGCTGGTGATCGTCATCGATTGACCTGGGGCAAGCCGCAAGAACGCCAGCCGGTCCGGAGCGCGGGTGTCGGGCTGCGGATCGCACGAAGCCATGCCTCCTGGTCCCATCACCTCGAAGCTCAAGAGCTCCCGGCGGAAGTACACGTAGCGGGTCTGTTTACTGCGATTTCTGAGCGCGATGGCGACCGTGGCGCTCAGCTGAGATGCGGCGTCGGAGCCTTGCTGCATATCGATGACGATGGGAGAGCGCCCGCGTCGTTCGCGCTGAATGCCGACCGACGACCATTCTTTGTAGGCGGAGCCCAGGGCGATGGCGTGGCCTTTCAGCTGCTTGATGCCCGTCGCTCCTGGTATGCTCTCCTCTTCGGGACCGGCCGGCGCTGAGTCGAGCTCACCTTCGGCATCTTGAGAGGCGGTGTCGGCCGACTCGCGTGAGGGCAAGACGCGGGCCACGAACGGTTCGCTTTGCTCGAGCAGCACCTGCTGCTTCTTGCCAGCTTTCCATACGGTTTTTGTCTTTTGGGGCCATCCGAAGCGCGGGGTCACGATGGCTCCCGGCACCAGCACTCGTTGGCCGCTCGACGCGAAACAGTAGAGCCTGGGATCGAAGGTTTTGACGACCCCCTCGCCGGGAGCGAGAAAGACACGATAGCGCCGGTGCCCGCGCGCTGGCCTCAGCGTGTCGGGGAGCTCGCATTTAGCCAGCTGCCTTTTGCCAGGAACCTTCACATCGAATGCGATGAGTCGCGGATCGGCGACCAGCGACACCATCGTTTCGCCCTGATTCACCACCCCCATGATCCAGGGTTGATGTGGACCGCGTTGAACCACCGCAAACCTCAGAGGGTTCGAGCCTTCTGCCTCGGCCTCACCCGCCTTGTTCTTCAGGTCATCGCGCACCGCTTCGAGCGCGAGCTGCTCTTCGACGCTGGGCCCCTCGTCCTCGGCTGTCTCGTGGCCGGTGTCTGAGTTCCCGTCGGTCTCGAGCTCGGCGATCTCGGTCTCGGAGTCGGTGGCCTCGGAGTCGGTGGCCTCGGAATCGCCCTCGCCTTGCTCCCCATCGCCGGTGGCCGCTGGGCTTTCGACGGGTTGGGTCCGGCAACCGGCAGCTGTCAGCGCACCACACAGCAGGATGCTTGGCCAGTTTCGGATCATCATGCCCACACACGTAGCATACTTCCGATGGAGCCTCGCCCCTTCGCGCCCGACGCTCTAGAATCCGGGGATGCTGGGCCTCTACCCAATCGTGGATATCGATGCGCTTGGCGCGGTGAAGCTGGACCCGGTGGCGTTTCTAAAGGCCGTCTTGCGCGCCAAGCCGGCCGTTGTTCAGCTCAGGGCCAAGCGGGCTTCGGCGCAGGAGACCTTGGCGCTGCTTCGCGCATTCAGGCCCCTGACGAGCGCCGCGGGGTGCCAATTGTTCGCCAACGACCGCCCCGACTTGGCGCTCTTGGCTGGTGCGGACGGCGTGCATCTGGGCCAGTCGGACCTTGCTCCGGACCTGGTGCGGCGCGACTTCCCCGGCCTTGCCATTGGTCTGTCGACGCATTCGCTGCCTGAGCTCGATCGGGCATTGGCCCATGCCCCTGCCTACGTGGCGTATGGACCGGTGTTTCGAACCCTCTCCAAACGAGCTCCCGAGCCCGTGGTGGGCCTGGAAGGACTTGCCGCCGCGGCACGAAGAGTGGCCGGCCGCTGCCCCTTGGTCGCCATCGGAGGCATCTCGAATGACAACGCCATGAGCGTGGCCCGCTTCGCCGAGCTCGGCGCCGTGATTGGAGCCTTGCTGCCGTCCTCCGGAGATCTGAACGACGTGACGGATGCGGCGGTCCATCTCCACTCGGTGCTGCTGGATGGACGCGGGTGACGGGTCGTCGAACCCGCTCGCGCGTTTTGGGTTTCACATCGAGCCCCATGCGCTGATCGAAATCAACGGTCGGGCGTATTACCTCGAGGAGGGCTATTCGGTGCGTGAGGGGCAGCACGGGCTGGTTTGCGTCTTTCGCGTCGACACCGAACGACTCATCGTCAGCGCCGGGAAGCAGCCGAACGTCTACCTGGGCCAAGACGCTTCGCTCGAGCTGCCGGCGCATCTACCGTCGGTGCTCGAGCTCGGCGGCAGCCCATTTTCCCTTCGCGTCCGCCTCCCAGTTACGGTCGACGCCATCGGTACACCCACCGGCCTCGAGGAGCACCGCTGCATCTGGGGCGAATACCACGCCGACTCGGGGCAAATGCTATGGGTCCTGAGCTCGAGCCTTCGCGCTGAGGCGCTCGTCGCCGAACGCGTCAGCCCCCACGACATCACGTACTGGGAAACTCCCAGCTAAGTGGGGTTCGTATGAACAGGACGGGAAGTAAATTTCTGGCTCCCGGTCAGCGGGTGAGAACCGGTTTCCTCATTATCGCATCAGCGCAGGACAGTGTGGTCGGGTCCAAACAAAAAAATCTTCCTGTCTTCCCGACTTCCAGTGAAATAGTGGTCGCGGGCTGGTTGGGTTGAGAAATTGAACAGGGAGACGAGAAGAACGGGAAGTAAATTTCTGGCTCCCGGTCAGCGGGTGAGAACGGGTTCGCAAGATCGCATCAGCGCAGGACGGTGTGGTCGGGTCCAAACAAAAAATCTTCCTGTCTTCCCGACTTCCAGTGAAATAGAAAATCGAACCGCGCATTTGGTTTTTGCATTCACTGCCAGGTCGGTTCGTGACGCGCAGCAGGCTTGTTTTGCGGCTTTGGCGTTTCCGCGGTTGGTCTTCGTACGCCTGAAGGATGTCGCATCAAGGCCGAGGGCACGAGGTGTCCAGGCACGATGTCGAGGCGGTAGTCGCAGTCGAGTCGGGGGCCGCGCGTCGGGATGCGTCAAACCAGGACTCTGAGCTCGGCGATCATGGCTTCGAGCATCAGTGCCGGTTGCGCGTTGGACTCGAGCTCGGTCAAGGTGTCGAGCACGATGCGGTGGCTTTCGGCATAGCGTTCGGCGGCTTGTGGGCGTTGCTCCAGTGCACGGCGCGCGTGCTGGGCAAACGATTGGGCAAGATACAAAAGCTGTTGGCGTAGCTCGTCGCGTGCTTCGGCTCGCAGGTCCGCGAAGCTGAGGGCCGTGGCCAGATCGGGCGCCTTCATGGCTGCGAAGGCTGCCGCCACGAAAGCTTGCCTTTGTTTGTGGGTGTCCTCGTCGGCGAGCGCAAGAGCGGTCGACACGCTGCCTTCGGCCAGCGCGGCGATGTCTGCCGTAACTCCGTGGGGAGCGCCGATGCGTTCGACGATCGCATCCGGCAGCGGCCCAAACCTCACCGCCAGCGTGCGGGAGCGAACCGTATCGAGCAGCTGACCCGGGCGAGCGGTCACCAACACGAAATGAGTCAGGGGCGTGGGTTCTTCCAGGGTTTTCAGGAGCGCGTTGGCTGCCGATATGGTCAGCTCGTGCGCTTCTTTGATGATGAAGCAGAGAGCTCGGCCTTCGTGGGGGGCGTAGCCAATGCGCGCCAGCACGAGCTTGCGAATCTGTTGGACGCTGATGCCCGTGGTTTCCGGGCTGGTTCTACCGATCAGCTGCGGCGGGTACAAACCACGCTCGATCATCACGATGTCGGGGTGCATGGGCACGTGCGGCGGCGTCTCGGAGAGGGTCAGGGCGAGCTCGCAGCTCTTGCAGTTGCCGCAGCCGACGCGGCGTTCGCACACGAGCGCTTGGGCGAGTGCCAGCGCACACAGAGTTTTGCCGACCCCGTCGGGTCCTTCGAAGCGGTAGGCGTGATGCACCTGGCCGCGCTCGAGCGCGCGCTGGAGCGTCGTCACGGCAGTGGCTTGCCCGAGGACGCGTTCGAACGACGTCAAGGCGCTCCCGTACCCGTCTCGGCCGCCAGGCGCCCTGCCGTTTCAAGGCGCCCTGCCATGTCGAGGCGCCCTGCCATGTCGAGGCGCCCTGCTGTGTCGAGGCGCCCTGCCGTGTCGAGGCGCCCTGCCGTGTCGAGGCGCCCTGCCGTGTCGAGGCGCCCTGCCG
>CBFGRJ010000487.1:0-5141 GCA_965651135.1 uncultured Myxococcales bacterium | reverse complement strand
CGTCCCCATTGACGTCAGCTAACACGAGTTCGTGGTCATCGGACGGAGCGGGAATATCGGGGATGCCTTGCAGGTCCGCGACCCCATTCTTGAACATCAGTGCCTGCCACCCCGTGGCTGGTTGCCCTCCTATGGGATACCCTCCATCGAAGAAGACGAGATTAGGAATCCCATCACCATTGATATCCAGCACTATCGTCGGATTTCTCTTCGGCGCTTGAGCGCAACCGGGCAAGCAGATTCCGCGTGGCACTTCGAAAGAGGAGCGCGCGCTGAGCATTCCTGTGCTTGGATTCCTAAGGGCGACGCTCATCGTCCCATTGCCGAAAACCGACGATACGGTGGGTTCGCAACGGACGTGGTCGCTCACGCCATCTCCGTCGAGATCGGCAACCCATTCCTGATATGGTGTCTTCTCTTCAATCCCAAATGTGGGGACCTCAGGTTCAATAAGCTCACATTCCTTCGGGGAATGCCAGTTGCACAGGGCGCGCACCTCGTCCACTCCGTTGCCATCGACATCCACGGGTGTTCGGACGACATGCTCCACGAAGGCTCTGGTCTGGCTTTCATCCAGACAGGTCTCGTTGTCGTTTGCCCGCTCGACGATCACTGGTTGAGAGGGGTCGCGCGTTGCTCTGTAGAGGGCTGGAGGGATGTATTTTTTATCATGCTCTCCGAAGTTCGCGTTGTACCAATCTATGGCTGCGTTGGCGTAGGGCGCGAACCTTCCATAACCGTAGTAAGTTAGTATTACAGTAGCGGTCGTCTTGGTGGCGAACGTCCAACCGGGCGAAAGTGCATTGTGGTAGGCGCCGGTGTAGTGAAGCCCGCTCCCCTTCAAGTCGTGGTCCCCATCGCCATCAGCATCCAGAACTACGCCCGGCATCAGCGCCACCTCAAAGCCATCTACCGGAGCATCATTCGTGAACTCGTAGGGCTCCCAGTGATAGGTAAATTGGGTTGCTGGCTTGCAGCTGGGGCTGCTTGCCGGTGGCAGACACTCTTGTATCGTGATGAGCCGACTGACGCCGTTGGGGGCCTGGTCGTAGCCGAGGTGGTAGCTCCTCACGACCTCGCTACGGACGGTTGTCTCCAGGCGTAGCAACCGCTTGGACAGGCTGTACGGGTCGCCCCCCTGAGAGAACCCTTCCCGTACGTCCTCGGGTGGTCGTTTCTCGTACACGAGGCGCACGCTGCGATCGTGTTCCAGCGTAGCGTTACCCCCATACGCGAGACGCACGGGGACCATTTCCAGGGTGCCGCCTACGGTGCGTTCCACCTTGTCGTAGTGCACGTCGGTGCTGTTGCCTGCACGATCCTCGACGCGGTCGAGTGCCCATAGACGCACACTGTTTTGCAATGCAGTATACAAGCGACTATTCGCCGTGCTGCCGTAACTCAAAATGCGCCCGTCGCGCGTCCAGACCTTGAACGAGATCGGCCCCAATTGGTTGCCGCCGTAAGAGACGATCTTCGAGAAGCTATCGACATCGGTACGGTACTCGCGCACCGGGTCGGTGTCGCTGCCTCCCAGGGGAACCAGGCGCTGGCCATCGAGGCAGTACGCGTCCGTTGCGTCGTTCTGTATGGCTTTGGGAGCGCCGTCGCGGGCGAAGGTTCTGGGGCAGCGGGAGATGGCCGAAAGCCCCTGGATTGACCAGCCCTTGCCCAATAGTCCGTTGCCGCCGGAGCTGGAGTAGGCGATCGCGAGCTCTGGCATCATGCCTGCGCGGCCCGGAGGAACTTCGATGGGCACAGTGTAGGTCGCATCGCCGTTTTCGTTCACCGCGAAGGTGCCCGGTGTCGCTCCTACTTGGTTGGCCACGGGTGGGTCGAGCGGCGTGATATCACGCGTGCCACCCGTTCCGTCGGGCACGGTGATTGGCGTTTCGTTGTCGGAGCTGTCTGCCTGGCACTGTCCACTGTCGTCGCAGTAGCTACCCGCGCCACAAGAACCGCCGCACTCCACGCCACAGTTTGGGTCGAGGCCACACTCTCGTCCTGAGCAATCCGGAAGGCAGTCCGGGCAGGTGCCGCAGCGTGCATCGGTGCTGCCGCAGTCGGGCTCTTGCAGCTCGCTGTCCTGGCAGTCCTTCTCCATACAAACGTTGGTCCCCTCGGGTTCCCCCACCCGGGGACCACCGCCCTCGACACACAGTGAACCTCCGGGGCAGTCGCTGTTTCGGGTGCACCCCGGCTCGTGGTCGTCGCAGAGGCCGTAGCAGACGCCGCCGCAGCCGTCGCTCGGGTCGTCCCCACAGACCTTGCCTTCGCAGCTGGGTTCGCAAGCACAGATCCCGCAGGGCGACATGGTCGTGCCGCAGCCCGTTGCCACCGGATCGGTCGCGCATGCAGCGGGCCAGCAGACGTCGCTGACGGTATCGCCAAACAGGGGCCCCTTGCCGACACCGCAGACCTCTCCAGCAGGGCAGCCTTGGCTGCACGGTGTACGCGGTGAGCACGTCATGCCGCAGCGAGCCCCTTCGAATCCGCAACCAAGGAACGGAGCCATCGTATTGCACAGCGGATCTTCGCAGACGCTTTCGCCAGGATTTTTGCCGTGCTTTGGGCCGTTGCCCTCGACGCAAACCGCTGGCGGAGTGCAATCGCTGTCGTTCTCGCAAGTCCCATCGCCGCTGTCGCAAGGGCACTGCCGCTTGCACTGGCCCGAGTTGCAGGGGCACGCAATGGCGAGGGTGTCATCGATCTCGTCGAACAGCTGACCACGTCGATCTCCCCAGTCTGTATCGAGGAGCGGATCGCAAGTGGTACTCGGGTCGGTCGTGCAGGTGGCCACGCGGAACTCGCTCTCCGAGGGCCCCGTGAATTCGTAGAACCAGCGCACTGGGTGGATGCCAATGGGCAGACTCATACAGACGACGCCATCCAATGCGGTAATGCCTTCGCCACTGTCTCCCACGAAGAGGGCGGCGATCACGGGATTGGGGCCGTCGGCCGTGCTGCCATCAATCAATTGGAAGCACTGGGTGCCGCTCTCATCGATTTTGATTACGCCGTCGACGTGAATTTGTCCGGCGGTGCGGCACTGAGCCCAGTCGATACCCAGACCATATTCTAGTGAGCAGATGTCGCTGCCGGCGATCTGTGGCCATTTGGCGCCACCGTGGCTCTTTCCCTGCTCGACCTCGGTGGCGTTTTCGAGGCACGCTTCCACTTCGTCGAGGCTGTCCACGTCGTCATGCAGTAGCTCCTCATCCGGGTGGCACGGCTCGGCGAGCCGCACGCGTACCGAATTGCATTCCTGGGAGTCCGTCCAATCGTTGTCGTCGTTCTCCTCGACGCAGTCGGGGATGCCATCGCCGTCCGTGTCTTTGGCAGGGCAACCTAGAATTCCACCGAGGCCTTCGGGATCTATCTCGCTGCAATCTTGGGCATCGCGCTCGTAGGGACGAAAGTAGAAGTCCGTGTGCTGATGGGCGACGATGGATCGGGCAACGATGCTACCGTAGTGTCCGGCGCTGATGGTCGCGGTTGGTAGCACCACGTCGGCTTGGGGAGCCACCAGGGTGCCGCGGAAGTTCTGCTCCAGGGTTACTGGTCCGGTGCCTATGATGCCAAAAAGCACGTTGAACTTGTCTGGCGCTGTGTACTCGGGGGTCACCTTCAGGCTGAACTGCCCCCGCACGAAGACGCTCACACCGGCTGGAGCGTTGTCGATGCGCAAGTGGCTCCCGGGCTCGATGCTCAGACCATCCAGATAGAATTCGCCCGGGCCTAGTACGAGCGTGCTCTGCGCTTGGACGCTGATGCTGCCGTAAGCCCCAGTGGGTAGTGAAACGCTCGAGCCGTTCGTGATGACTACTGGGTCGGAGTCGTAAGTTTCGGGGAAGCGATAGGGGATGCCAACCTCGACGTAGGGTTCGTGATCGAAGTTCTCGAGGGTGCCCTGTTGCACTTGGGCGCCGGTTTGCATCGTCAATGTCCCGCCGCTCTTGACGAAACCGTGCACCATCGAGTTCGAGCGCAGATTGACCGGGAGTCCGCTCAAGATGTTGCCGCTTTCAGCGTTGGCGCCGAGCTCGGTGAGTCCGCTGCCGCTGAGGGCCGTGACATTGCCGAACGCGCTGCCGCCCGCAGTGCGCACCGCTACGCCATCGTGGATTTCCAGCTTGCCGCCCTGAGCGCCTAGGGCAACATTGTGTATGCTGGTACCGCGGGGGAATCGTGCCACGAGCTGATCCCAGCCTCTGCGTTCGTGAATGCATTGTGAGAGGTCACCACTAGTCGCGCCGCCAGTGCCGCCGGTGCCGCCAGTCCCACCATCGCCACCGGTGCCGCCACTTCCACTGGTGCCGCCATTACCGCCCGTGCTGGCATCGCCCCCGGTTCCACCTTCACCTCCGTCCGTTCCTCCGCTCCCGGTGTTGCCGCCGACGCCTCCGGCGCTGGTGCTCGTCTCGCCGCTGGTAGCGCCTTGAGTGCCTCCCGATCCAGTGGAGCTGGCGGTCGCGCTTGCGCTAGTAGTGAGGCCGGAGAAGCGCAGGTCGTCGAGGACATAGCGGCCGGATTCGGCGTTGATCACGACGCAGATCCGCAGGTCATTGTAAGTCGACGAGAGCGGTCCGCTGTGGGCACCCAGCGCTGAGGTAATCGTGTGGAAGACGCCAGGCGCCTTGTTTTGGATGGAGACTGGCGGGAGCTCGGCGTTCCACAAGCCGAGCGACGGTGCGCGGAGCAAGACCCGCACATCACCGAAAGAGGGCGTGGACTCTTCCATGTAGAGCTGAAAGCTCACGGAATGGCCCACGGAGCCGAGCGATGACATTTGAGTCGAGCAGATCTCGGTCCACGCTTGAGGCCGGTCGATGGCGAGTGCAGTCACCCCCTGCGAGAAGGTGGCCGACGCGGAGATCGTGCCCGCATTGGTCGACCAGTCAGCGCTGGTAGGTGCTTCCCAGCCGAGGATTCGCTGTTGATCTGCGGTCAGCGCTTGCCGAGCGATGGCGGTTGCCTCGCTGTCTGGCCCAGTGAGAGAGGAATCCCCGCTGCACCCTACCAGCGCCAGCACGGCACTCGTGACCCAGCCCCAAATCCCAATGCTTTTCCCGTTTAGCATGTTGCTCTCCCCGGCGCGTCAGCGCCTGGAAAGCGGCGCTGCAGGAACGAGCTCCCGGCAT
>CBFGRJ010000486.1:0-5187 GCA_965651135.1 uncultured Myxococcales bacterium | reverse complement strand
ACGAGCCAGCTCCACTTCGCGCCTCGGCTCAAGCTCATTCGCTGCTCCCTTCTGGTTCTGCGCTTGAGTCTGGTTCTGCGCTAGAGGGCTCCGCAGGTTCCGTGGGCAGCGGCTCCGTATCCAAGCGCACGGGCTGTTTGATCTTTCGCGTGACCACAAACTCGACGCGCCGATTGAGCAGATGCGCGTGCTCACTCGTGGCTTCAACCAGCGGGCGCTCCGAGCCAAAGCCTTTCGCGCTCAGACGTTCACGAGCTACGCCTTGTTTCACCATGAATTCGAGCACCGATTCAGCGCGTCGCTGGCTCAACTCTTTGTTGAACTGCTCGGGCCCACGCACATCGGCATGCCCTTCTATGGAGATGTGGGTGTATTCCGGATGCTCCGACACTAGCTTGCTCAGGCGCGACAGCAGTGGGTAGCTCACCCCTCTAATGATGTGACTATTCGTCTGGAAGTGCACGCGATCGTCGAGCACGATCTTGTCGCCCACGACTCGCACCTGCTCCTCATCGGGGCAGCCATCGTGATCGGCGTAATTGTTCTTGGTTTCTGGTTCGTCGGGGCAAAGATCCTTGGCATCGGGCACGCCATCTTGATCGTTGTCCTCGTCAGGGCAGCCGTCCTCGTCCTCGAAGCCATCCTTGTCTTCGGGATCCTTGGGGCACTGGTCCTCCTTGTCGACGATGCCGTCCTTGTCGTTGTCGTTCTCCGGGCAACCGTCACCATCCTCGAAGCCGTCCTTGTCTTCGGGGACCATCGGACAATCATCCCGCTTGTCCTCGACACCGTCCTTGTCGTTGTCGTCGTCGGGGCAACCGTCACCATCCTCGAAGCCGTCCTTGTCTTCGGGATCGTCGGGGCATGCGTCGCGCTCGTCGATCAGCCCGTCTCGATCTCTGTCGCTCGCAGTAGCGGCCTTGACCGGTGCAGCAAAATCATAAACGACATGGAGCCCTACCAGGAGCAGATTCGCGTCGGACGGGCGCACGTTATCGTCGGGCTGCGACATGTGCCATAGACCGATGGTCGGACCAAGCCCCAGCTGTCCAGGCGACAGAAAGAAGTCGTACCCAGCGTGGGCATCGAGGAATAACCGGTTCAGGCCGTCGCTGTTCGCGAGGCCGAGACCGGCGCCCAACCATAACCCCTCGGCACCGGCGGCAGCACCCGCGTAGCTCTGCGCAAAAGGTCTGACACGCAGCCCGAGTGCGCCACTCAACCCCGACGCGGAATCGAGTCGTGCGAGACTCGGATCTTCGGGTGCATCACCCCGGCTCAGAAATACCCAACCGAGCTCGCCAACTAGCCCGAGCTCGGGTGTGAAGCCGTACTCGACCGCGCCGAGCACCGCCGCTCCCAGCCCGTACTCGGTCTGCTGATGCCCGCTCACGGCGTGTGCGCCCGCAGCCGTCCCGTGAAGTCGCCACGACTCGGCTCGAGCGGTCGAGGCAACCATGACGATGCCTACTGCAATCACAGCAACAAGTAAGCGCATAACACCCAGTCGAAGCCTCAAACGGCTCAGCCGCACCAAAGCTAACCCATTTCGACGCTGCAGCGTCTGAACAATCTCGACCCGTTTCGTTAAGTCTGAGCTTCGACGCTGCCGAAACCTGGCTCAGGCGTGCCCGAACCGAGGGTCAACTGTTATGTCAGCAACCTGATAGCCGCCCAGGTGCACGGCCATTCCACCCGGAGAGAACACTGCCCGTCGGCCGCTCGGACCAGACCCGCTAACGGGTAGGTCGAGGTACGTCGGGGTGCTCGTTGTAGTAAGCGTCGAGGCTCTCCTGGGAGATCTTGACCACTACCGTGCCCTCTTCGGTGATCTTTGCCTGACAACCGAGGCGCGAGTTCATGCGCACGTCGAACGCCTTGTCCAAGATGTCTTCCTCGTCTTCCTCGGCTTCGGTCAGCAGCTCTTCCCCTTCTTCGACGTAGACGTGGCACGTCGAACAGGCACACACACCACCGCAAGCGTCACCCTCTGGCGCCCCGACTCGCTTGGAAGCCTGCAGGATGGATGTTCCCACGGGCACCTCCACTTCGAGGTCTTGATCGACGAACTTCACCTTGGCCATGCGTAGTCTCGTGTCTCCCTCAACGCTTCGAGGCTTGATGATGGGCCTGCACGTGAGCGTCGACCCCGGCGGCATGCGCCACGCTTTGCTCCACGGCACCCACCTCTTTGCCGGCGATGGCCTGCTGAATCGCTCGATTCATGCGGCGCCCCGCCCAGGCGTGCGTGGCGTCGTCGAGCGCGTCCAGCCGAGCCTGCACGAGCGCTGCCGAGTCAGCCGATTTCAGGGTTGCTTCTAGTTCTGACACGACCCGATCGATCTGTTGTCGTTCTTCTGGAGCGAGCAGATCGGCATCGGTGAGCAAGGACTTTTTGGTCGAGAGCAGAATGCGCTGCGCCTCCACCTTGGCGTCCGCCAGCGCGCGACGTTCGAAGTCTTCTTCGCCGTGATCGAGCGCATCGATCAGCATGCGCTCGATCTCGTCGTCGGTGAGGCCGTAGCTCGGTTTGACTTCGACCTTTTGAGTGTTCCCGGTGGTCAGCTCTTTGGCAGTCACCGTGAGCAGGTTGTTCTCGTCGACGAAAAAACTCACTTCTAGCCGCGCCATGCCCGCCGGCATGGGAGGAATCCCCTTGAGACTGAAGCGAGCCAGCGAGCGACAATCTTCTGCGAGCTCCCGCTCACCCTGCACCACGTGAAGCTCGAAGCCCGTTTGGTTGTCCGCATAAGTCGTGAATACGCTCGTGGCTCCCGCCGGGATGGTGGTATTTCGAGGCAGAATCTTGTCAACGCCTCCGCCCATTGTCTCGACCCCCAGCGACAGAGGCAGCACATCCAACAGCAGTACCTCGTCGCTCGACTCAGCGAGCAGGTTCGCCTGCAGGGCGGCGCCGTAAGCCACCACCAGCTCGGGATCGATATCACCGAGAGGCGGTTTGCCAAACAGCTCTTGCACGTAGCTTCGTACGCGCGGGACGCGTGTCGACCCACCCACCAAGATCACCCCGTCGACTTGGTCCGGCGACAGACCGGCGTCGCGCAGCGCTCGGCGACAGGCACGCCCAGTGCGTTCCAGCAGTGGCTCGATCAGCTGGTCGAATTCGCTTCGGGCAAGCGTGTAAAGCCCCTCGCCTCCACCCCGCTTGGGCAACGCAACCTCGACGCGCTCCACGTCGGTGAGCTGATGCTTGGCCTGGCGCGCCGCTTCCAGAGCCAAACTGATGAGCTCCGGCGTGCGCAGCGCTGTGTCGGCCACGCCCATCGTCTCGAGCATGCCTTCGGCGATCAGGCGATCCATATCGTCGCCTCCGAGCGCGCTGTCTCCACCGGTGCTCTTGACCTGGAATACGCCCGAGTCCAAAAGCAAGATGGTGATATCGAAGGTACCGCCCCCCAAGTCGTAGACCGCAAAGACGCCGTCACGCTTCTTGTCGAGCCCATAGGCCAGCGCGGCCGCCGTAGGCTCGTTCAACAGCCGCAACACCTCGAGACCTGCCAGCCTACCCGCGTCCTTGGTCGCCTGGCGCTGCGCCTCGTCGAAGTATGCCGGCACGGTGATCACCGCGCCGCCCACCTTGGTGAGCTGATCGACGGCACTCTTTTTTAGGCTCTTGAGAATCTCCGCGCTGACTTCCACGGGCGTGGCCTGAGCCTCGCCGAAATCGAAGCGCACCGACTTCGCTTCCTCGTCGTTTTTCGGCGCTACGAACTTGAGCGCCCCGAGCCGCTTCGTCTCGGCGTCCCCCGCGCCACGACCCATGAACCGCTTGACGCTCTTGACTGTGCGCTCGGGCTCGCGAGTTGCATAGCTTAGAGCAGCCTTTCCCACCACGATGTGATCGTGTGCTCCGTAGTGCACCACGCTGGGCAACAGCGGAGTCCCGTCGCAAGTGATGAGCGCCACGGGGCGCTCGTCAGCCACGTACGCAACAATGGAATGCGTGGTACCCAGATCAATCCCAATGGGAGTGGGCGGTGCGAGTGGATCGTAGATATCGAGCAGCACGACAATGACCTAAAGCGCCGATCTTGGCGGTCAAGAGAGATCGTCCAGAATCGCGTGGGCTTCGCTTTCGAAACGCGCGTAGTAGCGGAGCTCCACCACGATGGGAAGCAGCTCTTTGCGTAGTGCATCGAGATTCGGAGCCGCGCCCGGCCGTAGCGCCTCGCCGAAGCCCTTCACGAGCCTGCGCATAGCCTCGTTTTTTTGATGCTCCACACGCTGGCACAACTTCTCGATGCCTTCGGCATCGCCGGCCCGCCTGAGCTCCGCCAGCGATTCACGGAGCTCCATGATTTCCATCAACAACTCGGGAGCAACGTCGCGTTCGGCTTGCTCGCCGGTGGCGACACCCAGGCGCGCCAACAGCCGTTCCGCGCGGCGTACGGGATCTTTGAGCAGCCGAAAGGCTTCGTTCACCTCGATGGCCCTGCCGAGGGCTTGGCGACGCTCCGATGCTGGGCGTCCCACATAGCGATCGGGATGCAACGCTCGGCTGAGCTCGCGGTGACGCGCCTCGAGCACCGCTTGGTCCAAATCGAAGCTTACGGGTAGCCCCAAGAGCTCGAAGGGGTCGGTCGGCGGAACACCCACGGCATTAGCGGACGTTGAAGGAATGGCCGCAACCGCATTTCTGGGTTTCTTGCGGGTTTTTGAACTTGAAACCCTGGAACATCAACGTGTTCTCGAAGTCGAGCGACGACCCCGCCAAGAACAAGAAGCTCTTCTTGTCGACGACGAAGCGGACACCGTCCTTTTCGTAGACGTAATCGCGATCGCGCGGAGGCTTGTCTTCGTATTGAATGACATAGCTGTAGCCGGAACAACTACCGCCCTTGACACCCAAACGAATCGAAGCATCCGGAGTGCCCCGTTTGACAAGCCGCTTTTTGGCGAACTCAGCCGCCCTATCCGTGATGATAATCCCGTTCTTGGGCGGCTCCCTTTTGGGCTGGGCCTCGGAGCCCTGCTCGTGCGCTCCCGGCGCGTGCGTGGCCGCGGACATGCTTTCAACCATCCGACATCGCCGCTTCCGCGCCAGCCGAAGGCTCTGCGGTCGGCGCTAGGGTCTCGCGAGCCGCCTTCTTCCGCTTGAAATCTTCGATCGCGCTCTTGATGGCATCTTCAGCCAGCACGGAGCACTGGATCTTGACAGGGGGCAGG
>CBFGRJ010000485.1:0-5219 GCA_965651135.1 uncultured Myxococcales bacterium | reverse complement strand
GCCCAAAAACAGTGTAGAAGCTTCTGAGCTGGCGCTGAGACACGACGCGCGCTTGCGTGGGCAAAGTGTGACGAGGCTGCCGGGGCGACGCCGGCTCAGACACGCCATCGAGGTCAGGAGCCCGTCTTTTTGCTGCCCCGAGTTCATCGCGTCGCTGCGCCGCTATGGAATGGCGCTGGTGGTTGCGGACACCGCTGGCCGCTTCCCCTTCATGGAAGACGTGACCGCAGACTTCGTCTATGTCAGGTTGCACGGCGACGTCGAGCTCTACTCCAGCGGTTACTCCGCGCAGGCACTGACCCACTGGGCACGGCGCATCCGCGCATGGCTGCGGGGCCGCGAGCCACCAGGCAGCGTCAGAGTCAGCCCAATCGCGCCGCGTCGTCGAGCCAAGCGCGACGTCTACGTGTATTTCGACAATGACTACAAGCTGTGCGCACCATTCGATGCCATGGCCCTCGCCGCACAGCTCCGACCCTACCTGACCTGAGCTAGCCCTCGAGGCGTTGCCGCCCACGCCGGCGCCATGGCCGGATCGCTGACGTCGAGGGGCTGGATGCCCTGAACAGACGTCAGGTCGGGGCGGTTCTCCAGCCTGCCCTTGGGGGATTGCTTGACGAGGGCGGCGGCTTCCGTCATAAGTCCCCGCCCAATCGCTGAAAAGCGGCCCGCAATCGACGAGACCAAGGCGCAAGCGCGGTCTTCGGCGGCGCTGGCAGCCCGGACGCTCCGGAGAAGCTCTCAATGGCCAAGATGAAAACCAACCGCGCGGCGGCGAAACGATTCAAAATCACCGGGAAGGGCAGGGTGCGCCGTCCCAAACAGGGTGGGCAGCACTGCTTCATGGGCAAGTCGCGTAAGCGCCGTCGCCGGCTTCGCGACAATGACATGGTGGCGCCCGCGTTGGAGAAGCGCGTGAAGCATCTGCTTCCCTACGGTTGATAGGCTAACCAGGAATCAGGAGAACGACATGTCTCGCGTAAAAAGAGGACCCAATCCCAGGCGCCGGCACAAGCGGGTGCTCAAGCAGACGAAGGGCTTTTGGGGCGGGCGCAAGAATCGCTATCGCCAGGCGATCCGCGTTTTGTGGAAGTCGTGGCAGTACGCCTACATCGGGCGCAAGCTGCGCAAGCGCGACTTCAGGTCGCTCTGGATCGTGCGCATCAACGCTGCCTGTCGCGAAAACGGCACGACCTACTCGCAGCTCATGGGCAAGCTGAAAGACGCTGGCATCGAGCTGGACCGCAAGGTCTTGGCCGACATGGCCATGAACGACGCAGCCGCCTTCAAGCAGCTCACGGACCTGGCGGCGCAAGCCTGACCAGCCTGGGCAACGTCAGCAACCCAATCTCAGGCTACGTGCGAGCGAAGGGGCGGGTTGCTGGAACCGTCGCGAGTGAGCTCGATGACCCGGTCTGCGATCGCCTGCACTTCGATGCGGTGAGTCACGACCAAGAGCGTACGCTGTCGGCGCAGCTGGCATAGAGCCTCCAGAACGAGCTTTTGGGTTGCCGGATCCAACCCTGCCGTCGGTTCGTCCAGCAACAGCACGGGCTGGCCGCTGGCCAGTGCCCGCGCCAGCGACACGAGGCGCCGTTCGCCTCCGGACAGGGGGCGACCCCCAGGTCCGACGCGGGTGGTGCCCAACGCGTCGACTAGCTGGTCCGCTCCAATCGAGGCCAGCGCCGCGCGGGCGCGCTCCTCGTTGGAGAACAGCGCCACGTTGCCGAGCAAGGTGTCGCCGACGAGGGGCGCATCCTGTGGCACCCAGGCAAACGGACGTTCTGGCGGTCCGATTGCCGCCACAGAAAGATCATGCCCGCCGAAACGCAGCTCTCCGTACGCCGGCTCCAGGCCGAGCATCGCGCGCAGCAAGCTCGTTTTGCCGCTCCCGGTGGGTCCGACGATGGCGACGATTTCACCGTAGGGCGCCTCGAGGGTGACCCGCTGGCGGACTCGGCAAGCGCCGAACTCCCGGAGCTGGAGGTCGGGTTTCGAGCTGCTGTCGAGAGGCGCTGGCCGTGCCAAACGGCCCGAGCTTCTAACGGCTGGCTCAGTGGTTTTGGTCAGCCCAGCCACCGCCTCTAGGGCGAGGGTGCCTTTCAGCAACCAGCCTCGGGCATCCCCAAGGTCTCGGAGTGGGCGATAAGCCATGAAGAAGACGACAGCGAAGCCGAGCAGGGTCCCGTCGATGGCCTCGCCGCCCAAAAGGGGGGCCAGCGCGATGCAGCCGAACAGCGCCAGCACCCCGAGTATTTCATTGAACCCGCTGAGCGCCGCGCGGCCCGCATCAGCCTTTGCTTTGGCGGTGTTCGCTAGGCGAGAGGCACGGGCCACCACCGCTCTGGCCAGCGTGCCCGCCGAGTAACTACGCCAAAGATCCAAGTTCGCGATGAGATCGTCGACTCCGATCAAGAGCTCATCATGCAGGGTTTGGGCGCGCGAGAGGGTCCCGCGCCAAAGGCTGCGAAGCTTGGTGAGCGCCCAGGCGAACGGCAAGAGTGCCACGGTGCCAACCAGTGCGAGCCGGGGTGACATCAAGATCAGAGCAAGCGCCAGCGGCACGAGTTGGGCCACTGCGCGAGTACCATGCAGCACGCCCGAGATCGCCGCCTGCTCCACGTCTCGACAGCGGCTCGATACGGTGGCGAGCGTCTTCGACGCGTCGAAGCGGGCCCCCTTTTGAAGCAGTGCTGCAATCGTGCGGTCGCGGATGCAATCACCCACCAAGCCCCCCGCCCGCGCCTCGAAAAAAGTTAATGAAACACTTGCAAGAGCCTTGACGCCGGTAGCAATTAGCCCGAGAAACACGAGGTCGGCGGGGTCGAGCCGATCTATAAGTGATCCAAGCTCGTCCCCAGCGTGTCGTTCGCCCCCCGTGGGATTCGCTGCGAGCGCGCGCGCCAGTAAGCCAGCGGCGAAGGCTGTTGCCCCGTGAGCCACTGAGTAGGCGCCGATACCAACCCCGAGACCTAGTGCTGTCCGCGGGTGTTTGCGCAAGTTGTCGACGAGTGTGCCGTAAATATCTCTAGTACCTTGAAGATAGACGCAAATGCCGGGCTAGACCGGGCTTCAGGTACTCCCACGGTAGGTGCGTGTCGATAGAAAGAATCGCGATTGACGAACGTTAATAAGAGAGTGACCGACAAAGGGAACAGGGCTTTTGGCCATACACAAGAAAGGATCTGATCGTTACTGCCACCCGTACACACTAAGTGACTCGGGCACCCCATCCGCCAAAAAAGAACTTGACCTCTTTGTGAAGGAAAAACTGACCCATTCAATGCATGAAAGAGCCCTTTCATGGTGGATGGGCGCGGTGGCCGTGACAGGGCTGCCGCTTGTAGCAGCGCTGTAACTGGCGCTGCCCGCAGAACGTAAATGGCAGAGGTACAATTCGTGCATACCTTCTTCCATACGCAACCCGAACAGACACCTTCGATGAGCTCAGGCGCCCTCCTGGGTTTCAGTCTCGACGAAATCCAACCAAAGCCTCAGGGAATCAATCCCCCGAGTGCGCGGTTGGCCGCTAGCGAGGCACGGTCCATATCCAGCGGTCCCGAAGACCCGCAAATAGTCCCAAATATTCATCTCCACCCCGCGCATCGAACGTGCGCACAGCATTAGGCATCCGCCATGTCTCAGAAACATCAAGCCGCCTACGATGGCGTTTCGGACCTGCTCGACGATTCGGAAGATACCGCCGTGCGGTATTCGCGCGCGTCCATGCTTCAAAGCGAAGCGCCTCCACCCAGTATTGGCCGGTTTCAGTCGTCTCCACCGACCTCGGGAGATAGGGCGCGCCCCAGCTCGCCGCCCACCGAGCCGGTCTCTGACTCCACCCTCTCGCGATATTTTCGTGACATGGCGACCCATCAAGTCATGGGTCCCGACGAGGAGCTCACCGCGGCGCAAAGCGTCGAGGACGCGGAGGTGGAGTACTGGTGCACGCTCCTGTCGTATCTGCCCGCCGCCGAGGCCGTGCTCGATACGCTCGCGAACGACATTGCCAACTGCAATGAAGAAGATAGGCCCCAAGCTCCGCAGGTCGCTCAATTGCGCGAGCTCATGCAGGTGTATCGCAAGCAGCGTTCGAAGCTGCACGCCGACCAAATGCGCGAGTGGAACAGGCTCTGCGTCGAGTTGGCGAAGGAAATCCGCCTGCCAGACACCGACCGCGTGTGGGTCGCCAACGGCTACAGAGTCGTGCGGGACATCGTCAAGCCCCCAGCGCTCGGTGAAGAGCCGCGCATGGTGCTGCCCGAAACCCCAGCCTACAAGCGGTTCATGCAAAAGGTTCGACGAGCCGACCTCGCGCAGCGCGAGGCCAAGAACAAGTTTGTCAAGGCGAACCTAAGGCTCGTGGTCAGCATCGCTCGGCGCTACAACCGTGGACGCCTGCCTTTGATCGACTTGATTCAGGAAGGCAACATCGGTCTGATGAAGGCGGTGGAGCGCTTCGATCACAATCGAGGCTACCGGTTCTCCACCTACGCATCATGGTGGATTCGGCACGCGATCAGTCGCGCGCTCGCCGACAAGGGTCGAGCGGTCCGCATTCCCGTGCACATGCTCGATACCTATAACAGGGTATCGCGGGCCACCCAGACCATCATCGCGCGAACCGGTCGAGAGCCAACGCCCGAAGAGCTGGAAAAAGAGACGGGCGTGCCCAAAGAAAAGCTCGACAAGGTCAAGGACCTTTACGCTGACACGCCCTTTTCGCTGGATCGCCCCGTCGGGGACGAAGATGGACGCCGTTTCATCGACTTTCTCGTCGAAGACGAAGGGGTGACCCCCTACGACAGTCTGGCGAACCAGAAGTGGGCGGAAGAGGTGCGGCGCTTGCTCGGCACGCTGACACCCATCGAGTCGCGGATCATCCGTTGGCGCTTCGGCTTGGATAACGAGGACGAGCTCACGCTGAAAGAAATTGGCGACAAGTACAATCTGTCCCGCGAACGCATTCGCCAACTGCAAGAACAGGCGATTGGGAAGATCCGCAAACAGATGCGGGAATTCTGAGCGCTCACTGAGACTCTGTTAGGCAATGCTCCGGCCAGTTCGCCCTGCGGTGGACTGGCCGGCCCGATTTTGTGGGCTGGTGTTGTCGATCCGGGTGCGAAACGCCTGAAGCGGTCCGCTTTTCATCTGCAGTCGTGAGTTTTCGTGGCTGACTAGCCCTGCCCGAGTGAAGAATTCTCGGTACTTGCATTGGG
>CBFGRJ010000484.1:0-5225 GCA_965651135.1 uncultured Myxococcales bacterium | reverse complement strand
GCCTGATTCGCGGCGGCGCTGCACACCGATCCATCTGGTTAGCGTGGGAAATGGGAGTCCTCGACGTATTGCTGCCCGAGCTTTCGGCCTACCTTTCCGATCTCGAGGCAGGCTCGGAGCGCGTCTGGCGGCTATTGACTGCGCTCGATCGTGTCACGAGCGCCAACAACGGCACCTTCGACGACATCGTCCTATGGACCGTGCTGCTTTATTGGCCGATGCAGGAGGTGTGCCTCGGCAGTCGCGATCGCGTCGATGCCGCCTTCGATTTCTTGGAACCCATCGTAGATAGGTTGAACGTGCCCCGGCGCATTGCCGATGCCTTGCGCCGGATCGTAGGCATCATGCCGCGACTGCAAGCCGGTCGACTGGGGCGCTTTGCCAAGACCCCGCTCTACCCGCACGCGCTCGCCGTCTACAAGCTGCTCGAAGCGGCGGAACGCGATCGGGTCGAGCTCGGCTAGTCGCTAATTGGTGTTCAGCTCGACCCTGAGCAGCTTGCGACCGATGAAAATATAGTCGCCGTGAGTCAGCGCGCGTTCGGTCTTGATGCGAATGTACGTACCGTTGCGGCTATCGTGATCGGTCAAGATGAACTTGTCGCCGCGCTCTTCCACACTCGCGTGCTTGGCTGACATGTAGATATCGCCTGGAAAATTGAGGTCCCCGTCCTCGCGCCCGATTTGAAGCCTACTGCCTCGCGCGCAGACCGTCATCCCGATCGCACCGCCCTCGAGCAGCTGATTGATGCGAAACGCGCTCGGATACTTGGGTGACGAATAGAAGTAGGTCCCCTCCGGATCGGCTCCGTCGGAGGCCTTGGGTGTGGGGTCGAGCCGAAACAGCTGCTCGCCCGCCAGGAAGGTGTCTCCCGGTGAGATCTCGACGCTGCCGCGAACCCGAAAGTACACGCCGTTCAGCGAGCCTTCGTCGCGCACGACCAAGCCCCCGTCGCGATAGAACAGGTTGGCGTGCCGCGGTGAGATGAATGGGTCGTCCGGAAACTCGAGCTGACCCTGGCGCCCTACGATGTGCTGCGCGGCCTTTAGATGATAGCTCAGCCCGTCTTGCCCTTCCCCGCGGATCAGGATGAGCCGCGCCTTGGAAGGGTCCTGCATGTCGCTGAAGTAGTGCGCTTGGATATTCAAAATCTCGTCCGGCACGCCGG
Organism: uncultured Myxococcales bacterium; assembly: GCA_965651135.1. Lineage (GTDB taxonomy): Bacteria > Myxococcota_A > Polyangia > Polyangiales > Polyangiaceae > JAICQQ01. The sequence goes on along the minus strand of CBFGRJ010000484.1, from coordinate 4,057 downwards.
CGCCGCAACGGCCGCAAAACTTGTGACCACTCGGAACGGGGGTCATACAGGACGAACACACGTAGTACTTCGCTTGATCCATCGCTACCTCCGAGGACACGGGCGCCGTCGCTTCGCGTCCAGAGACCTCGGAGCTTTCTACACTTTGCCGGGGAGATCCAGACACATTCGCCGGTTCGATGCGAATCCCCGCATCCGTGACCAGGGCCCCTGACCTCTCGAATAAGGTCAAAGGCTGTCCACAGATGCGACAACTCGGCTTGCTCAGAAGATTGGCGCTATCGCAGTACCCACAAACCAGGACCACTTCTTGAGCGTAACGCCGCATCGGGAAAGCTTAACTAAGCTCCAAGGCACGCACCGGGTCAAGACTTGCTCACCGTGGACCCCAACAGGGCTGCTAACGGATCAAGGTCAGGCGACTTTCGACATCGAAGAAGCCCCGCGCACTGACCAGCCGGAAGACAACCGTTTCTTTGCAGTCATCGAGATTCAGCGCGCCATAGTCGCGCGAGTCGAACGGTAGCATGCGATTGTCGCTGGCAAGCCATACCTGGCCGTGATTCACCTCGACGGGGCTGTAGTCGAGCGGTAGCTGCGTGTCTGGACCCGCGCCGCCAATCTCGTGCAGCTTGGTGCCGATCTTTTCCAGAGAGCAACGCTGGGTGAGCTCGTTTTTGGTCTCTGGGTCGTTGACGGAAAAGGTGGGTTCTTCACAGTTGGAGTCGGTGGGGAGCGCATGACCGTTCACATGGACGCGGCCCGCTTTGACGTGAACGCTGTCGCCGCCCTCGGCCACGATGCGACCGATAACGATGCGACCACTACTGGTGACCTCACCGTCTTCGGACGGTTCTACCGGCTCCGGGCACAAGACCAAATCTCCAACCTGCGGTTTGGTGAGCCGCCACAAGATCAACAGGTCACCACCGCGCAGGGTAGGCGCCACGGAAGCTTCCAAATACGGGTCGTCATCGGGCAAGCGCCACCACCGGATGGCGGTCGCACGAGCCACTCCGATCACGATCCCGGTCAGGACGAGCAGCCACACCAGCGCGCGTGTGAGGTCTCGCATGGGGTCAGCCTACCCGAACTCCCCAAAGCTGGCCGATTTTACGGTGAATCAGGGGCCCTTGGGCCCCGGCGGCGCCTCTAACTTCGGGCAATCGACGGGCGGCACCTCCGCCACTTCCGCGCCTTCTGCAATCAGCTTGGCTGCGGCGAAGACCGGCCGCCATTGATCGAGACGCGTGAACTCGGAGCGGCCAAGCTTGCCTTCGGTCCCCGCCATGACACTGGCAGACACCACACCCACCACATCGTCGTGTTCGACGCTCAAGGCGGGCCCTCCCGAGTCGCCTGGACAAATCACCGCATCGAGCTTGAACCTGTCGGAGCTCACGATTTCGATCGCGCCGCTGGAACGTTGATGCCGACGAATCCCTTCCGCGGTGTCGCAGCGTCCGAACCCGACCGCACGCACTCGTTCGCCTACCCGTGGCTCCGTATCCAGACGCGGCACCACCGTTTTGGCCTGGGGCAGCTTCTGATCGAGCACCAAAATGGCGATGTCTCCGTGACCTGCGGCGTAACCGCAGCTTGGCGCCACGACCGCTCGTACACCGACTTCGCCCCATGGCAAGTAGTCGCCCCCGAGCTCGACCGTGACCTCTTCGGGGGAAACGTCGCGCGAGAGCACGCGCCCGAGCTCGTCGCGAGCCGACACACAGTGGTGCGCGGTGAGCACTTGGTTTTCGTAGATCAATGTGCCGGTGCACGACACGTCGCCCGCGACGACTCGCAATACCGGTTCATCGGGAAACACGACCTCGATAGCGGGCTGGTTGGGCTCGTCATGACCGGCCGCGGGCACGCTCTTCTGCTCCGGCTCTTCAGGAGCAAAGACGATCGAGCTGTAGGCACAGCCAACCAGATGGACTGACGCCAGAGCTGCGCAGATTCTGGAAACCCAACGAAGCGCCATGCGGGGAAGCCCTAGTGTAGCGCGAGCCTGACCTGACGCGATGCCAACCGATACGCGAGCAGCACCCGTTCGGGCTCGAGTCGAGGATCGCCCACGTCGAGCTCCAGCATTCGGCGCAACCATTCGAGGCGGTGACGACCTCGCCCTACCAGCTCCGGAGTACAGCCTGCGCGTGAACATGCCGCCAGCACGGCATTTTGCACGGCAAACGCCAGTTGTGGCAGCCCGAGCTCGGTCAACGTGCGGACGCGAAGGTCCGCGATCTCCGGTCTGCGTCGCAACGATTCAGGAGCGCGGTCGAGCGCCGACTGGGCCAACCCCGCTGCTTCTCTCGAAAGATAGGCCTCAACCAAAGCGTGCAACGCGGCGGGATCCTCGGGATGACGCCCCACCTGCGTCTCCAGCGCAGAGAGCGCACCGTCCAACCGTTCACCGGCCACGATGCTACGGGCCGGCGTGCGGGCCTGTAGCATCAGGCAACCCAACACCGTCACCACGACGCCCAACCCGACCACCCTGAAATCCACCAACGTCGTAGCCATCGTCCGCCTTTCGGGATTTTCCAGCTGACACCACTCGCGCCGATTGGTTCCGACACGATCAGGATGGATGCCTTGGGTCCGACGAACCCCACCTCATGTAGGCGGGTGTGTCATGTCTCAGGGTGAATCACCAAGTCGTCTCGGTGCACGACGATCACGTCACGGTCGGTTCCGAACAACACCTCGAGCTCGGGGGCTCGCTTGCCAGCGGCTCGAGCCACCTCGGCCGCGGTCAAGCGCGCGAGCCCGCGGCCGACCTCGGTGCCGTCCGGCGCCATCAGTCGCACCGAGTCTCCTGGGTGAAAGTCGCCGCGCACGCCGACCACGCCGACCGGCAGCAGACTGCGATGTTTTGTGCGCAGCGCCTCCACGGCACCCGAGTCGAGCAGTACGGCTCCGCGCGGCCGCAACGTGTAGGCAATCCAGTGCTTTCGAGCGCGCAGCCGCCCGCCAATCGCGGGGAACAGCGTCCCGACGTCTTCGCCGGCAAGCACTCTGGCGAGCACGCCGCGCTCGCCGGCGCTGGCCACGACGGCGGAGGCGCCGGCCAGCTGCACCTTGCGTGCAGCATCCACCTTGCTTTGAATGCCCCCGCTACCCAACGCATTGGCGGAGCTCGCGTGAATCGTGACCTCGGCGGTGCGCGGCATGACAGGGACTCGCCGGCCCGCTGCGTCGAGCACACCCTCTACGGTGGAAAGGAACACCAGCACGTCCGCACTCACGAGCGGTGCCACCATGCTCGCCAGCTGATCGTTGTCGCCGAAGCGGAGCTCGTCCGTCGCAATGGTGTCGTTCTCGTTGATGATCGGCACGGCGCCTGCCTCCAGCAGCGCGGCCAGAGCGCGCCGAGCGTTGTTGACACGATTGCGGTCGGCCAGGTCCGCGTGCGTCAACAGTACCTGAGCAGCCACGAGCCCGACCCCTGCAAGCGCGGTTTCGTAGCGATGCATCAGCACGCTTTGCCCTGCGGCAGCGGCGGCCTGCAGCTGGCCGGTGTCTTTCGGCCGCTCTCGATAGCCCAAGCGCTCGCAGCCCAGGGCTATGGCGCCGCTCGACACAATCACAGCGCTGCGCTGGCCTCTGCAGACCTGCGCCACTTCCGCCGCCAGGTGCTGAGGCAAATCGGCTTCTGCCGATAGCGCGGCAGAGCCGATCTTGATCACGATGCGGCGCGCCGCTCGAAGTTCGGAACGAGGGTCGGTCACCGCGCTCACATAGCACGTTCCTTGGCGCTGCCGCTCGCCTGCTTTTTTGCCTACCCGGGCAACGCGATCAACTCGATGACCGGGACTTCGCCTTCGACTGCGGCGCGGGCCACGAGCGCCGCCAGCTCGAGGCCGTCACCGCTGACCAAGAGCTGCTCCGGCTTATCGTCATCCAGCGACTCGGGTCTGACACGGCACCCTTTCTCCTCGAGTGCGCGCGCCAAGCGTGCGCCACGTCGTGTGACGCTGACCAGATACCCACCCGGCCGAAGCAGGTCGGCGGGGGCGCCAACGAGCGGCGCCCCCGATGCGTGCCGGAGCAC
>CBFGRJ010000483.1:0-5233 GCA_965651135.1 uncultured Myxococcales bacterium | reverse complement strand
ATCGGCCACGCGCCCACTCACGAAAAGCGGCAAAACCAGGCGGTTTTGTGACGAAGCGGCTCCTGCGGGTACCTGGTCCGAGCGCTGGTTCGAGCCGGGTAGCTCCGTCAGTCGAGCTCGGCGACCGAAAGCCCGAAGTAGCCGCTGTCGGGCTGAAACCAGGAATGCAGCCGGAGGCCTCCGTGCGCCAGCATGCTTCGGACGCCGGCCTGCGTGAACTTCCTGCTGATCTCGGTCAAAATGCGCTCGCCTGCGGCGAATTCGACGACCATATCGAGCGCGCCGATGCGTACCGCCTGACGTCGGCGCGACTCGAGGTACATCTCGATCTGCTGCTGTTCGGCATTGAAGTACGCCACGTGCTCGAATGCGTCGAGATCGAAGTTGGCGTCAAGACACCGGTTGATCACCCTGAGCACATTCTTGTTGAACGCTGCGGTGACTCCCTGCGAATCATTGTAGGCTCGGTTGAGAATGCTCGGGTGCTTGACCAGGTCGGTACCCAAGAGCAGGTAGTCGCCCGTTCGCATCTGCCTGGCGATGCCGCTGAGAAACCGCGCAGCCTGGTCGGGCTCGAAGTTGCCAATCGTACCGCCCAAGAAGACATACAAAGTGGGACCGAGGCGGGGCAACGACTCCAGGTCGCGCTCGTAATCGCCTACGATGGCGTGCACGCTGAGCCACGGGTACTTGTCGATCAGCGCTTGCCCACTCTGCTCGAGCGCGCTCTGGCTCACGTCGAACGGCACATACGAGCAGTGACCACGAGTCTTCTCGACGGCTTCGAGCAAGATACTGATTTTATGCTCCGATCCGCTTCCGAGCTCGACGATGCACGAGGGGTGCGCTTGGTGCACGATACTCTCGGCATGGCGCTCGAGTAGCGCCTGCTCCGTACGCGTGGGGTAATACTCCGGCGTGTTGCAGATTCGCTCGAAGAGCTCCGAGCCTCGGGCGTCGTAGAAATGCTTCGGGGGCAGTGATTTGGGGTGCCGGCCAAGGCCGTGCAACACGTCTCGTGAAAGACCGTCGAGCGCAGCTCGACGACTGCACACCTGCAAGTCGAAGCGCGGCGGACGTGCGGACTGCACGGTACTTCGGAGTATTGCGGGGTACTCTGTCATGGAGGCCCATCGCTATAGGGCGGGGGCCGATAGGCCGCAAGCGAGCGATGAGCCTGAGTCAGAGACCTCGTCCTCGCTTGACCTCGCCTGTGCTTCGGGTTTGATGGCCATCATGTGTCGCATGGCGGGCTATTCCGGGCCCACGCTCCACCTGCACGACCTGGTCGATCGGCCACCCCATTCGCTTCATGCGCAAAGCTATGCAGCAAAAGAGCTGGAGACCTCCGTCGTGGCTGCCGACGGCTGGGGTGCCGCGTGGTATCTCACGGACGATCCCGAACCCTGCGTCTATCGCTCGACCCTGCCGATTTGGGGCGACGTCAATCGTGGCGATTTGGGACGCACCGTGGCAAGCAGGTTACTGCTCGCGGCCGTGCGCAGCGCGACGGACCCAGTCAGTATTGCTCCGCTGAATACTCAACCCTTCAGCTTCGGGAGCTTGAGCTTCGTGCACAACGGCTACGTTGCAGGGTTTCGCCAGGCGTTGCGTCGCCGCGTCTGCGAACGCTTGTCGGACGAGCTCTACGGGAACGTGGCCGGAGACACGGATTCGGAGCACCTGTTCGCGCTGATTGCGGATCGTTGGCAATCCGCTTCCGAGCTGCCACCGGCCGAGCGCTTGCTGCTGGCCGTGCGCCAAGGCGTCGGCGAGCTGAGAACGCTTGCTCGGCAGGTGTCGACTCAGGCCCTCTTGACGCTGCTCATCAGCGATGGTGAATCCTTGGTGGCCGCTCGAGGCGCCGAAAATGCCCGCAGCCCCAGCCTGTATGCCAAGCATTCGAAGACCGCCGGGCAAACTTGGTTTGCTTCGGAACCGCTGGACGCCGATGCTTCGAGCTGGGTTCCGGTCGCGGACGAGACGCTCTGGATCGCTCATCGCAACGGCACGCTCGAGCGCCACGACCTCACCTGAAAGCCAGCGATGACCGCCCTGGCTGACGCGCTCGTAGATCGGCTCACCCGTGTATCGGCGTTCATGCAAGCCGTGACAAACGACTTGAGCGACGCCGAGCTGCGCGCTCAGTTCGATCCCGAATTTTCGCCGATAGGTTGGCACCTGGGGCACGTGGCCTGGCAAGAAGAAAATTGGGTGCTCCGGGGCTTTGCTGGGCATGCCCCGCTCGAGCCAAGGTTCGACGAGGTGTTCGACGCCTTTCGGCCCCACAAGGCAGAGCGGAGTGCTCGCATTCCCCCGAAACAGGTGCTACTCGGGTATCGTACGCGGGTGCGCGACAAGGTGCTTCGATGCCTGGACCGCCTGCTAGAAGACGAGTCGAACGCGTTGATGCGTGGAGCCAACTTGTTGCGTTGCGTGGCCAACCACGAGAGCCAGCACACCGAAACGGTGCTGTGCATGAGGCTCGCTGGAGCGCTGCCCCTCGCGCGAGACGTATTGAGCAACGCACCGGTGCAGGATGAAGCCCGAACCCCAGAGCTCGTCGTCATTCCGGGCGGCTCCCTCTCGATGGGCACTGCGCAAGATCCCGAGCGCTGGGACAACGAAGCAGCGCCGCATCGGGTCGAGGTGGCCCCCTTTCTTTGCAGGCGCACGCTGATAACCAATGCCGAATGGCTCGAGTTCGTGGCTGCTGGAGCTTACCGAGAGCAACGGTGGTGGTGCGACGCGGGGCGGCGATTTTTGCGCGAGCACCGCATCGAAGCACCCTTGTATTGGCACCGCGACGCAACGGGAGCTTGGCAGGAGCGCACGCTGTTTGGAGACGAGCCCTTGGTGCTCGACAGGCCCGTGCGTCACGTGTCTTGGTTCGAGGCGCAGGCGTTCGCCAGGTTTTCTGGAGCGCGTTTGCTTTCGGAAGCCGAGTGGGAATGGGTGGCTCGCGGACCTGTCGCCAACGGGGGAGCCGGCAAGGGAGCCGCCAAGGGAGCCGCCAAGGGTGTCTGCCAATTGACGGGCAGCGCGTGGCAATGGACCAGCGATTGGTTCGAACCCTATCCGGGGTTCGTGCCGCAGCCTTACCAGGGCTACAGCTTGCCGTGGTTCGGAGCGACGCACAGGGTGGCGCGTGGGGGCGCGTTCGTGACCGCGGCAGAAATCGCGCGGCCCACGTTTCGAAACTGGTATCACCCCGGTATGCGTCGTGCTTTCTTGGGTGTCCGATTGGCGAGTGAGGCCGCGTGAAGATCTACCTGTTCGACGGCACCTACGAGCTGTTCAGGGCGTTTTACGGAGCGCCGGGCGCTCGCAACGAGCGCGGCGAAGAAGTGGGCGCGACCCGTTCGCTGTTGCGTAGCCTGGCCGGATTCGTACGCCACAATCAGGTCACTCACGTTGCCGTTGCCTACGATCACGTCATCGAATCATTTCGCAACGACTTGTTCGCGGGCTACAAGACGGGCGAAGGCATCGACCCGGACCTGCTCGCTCAGTTTCCTTTGGCCGAACAAGCCTCGCAAGCGCTGGGGATCACGACATGGCCCATGGTCGAATTCGAAGCGGATGACGCTCTGGCGACCGCGGCACATCGATTCGCCGACCGCGAGGGCGTGGAGCAGGTGGTGATACTGAGCCCGGACAAAGACTTGATGCAATGCGTGCGGCGAGACCGCATCGTCGTCCACGACAGGATGCGCAAGCGCACCTACGACGAAGCCGCCGTGCTCGAAAAGTTCGGCGTGCCACCCAGCTCGATTCCCGATTTTCTCGCCCTGGTGGGCGATAGCGCCGACGGTCTGCCGGGCGTGCCTCGCTGGGGGGCCAAATCAGCAGCCGCGCTGTTGTCGGTCTACGGAGCGCTCGAGCGGATCCCCGATGACGAACGCAGCTGGCGGGTTCGCGTGCGTGGCGCTCCCGCGCTCGCCGCAAGCCTGCGAGAAGCGCGGGACGAAAGCCTCTTGTATCGGCGGCTCGCGACGCTGCGCACGGACGTGCCGCTGCGCGAGGAGCTCGACGATCTACGTTGGCGCGGCCCGGTGCTCGCAGAGCTCGAAGCGCTCTGCGAGCGGATTGGCGATCGCAGTGTGATGGAGAGCCTGGGGCTGACACCATAGGCTCAGTTGCGCACGCGAGGCAGTTGTTCCAGCTCGGGCGTGAAGAGATCGACGGGCGCCGGTAGCTCGAGGCTCGGTGAATGCAAGAGCTCACGGGCATCCCTGTTCTCGTAGGTTCCGAGGTAGCCGTGGTTTCGGTAGCCGAGCAGATCTTGCAGCTCGGGCGAGAGCTTGCGGGCGAGCTCCGGCGGTACCGCAAGATACTGATTCTCGTATTGCCTCAGCCAGGCTGCGCTATAACCGATGAGCGCGCCGGTTCGCGCGTCGTGCGACGTGTTGGCTCCCGCCGCGTGGAAGGTGGCGCCTTCCCAAAGCAGCACCGAGCCAGGAGCCATCTGGGCGGCGATTGTACCGCGTTCCAGCGGTGAAACGTCGTCACCCCACGTGTGGCTACAGGGAATCAATCGCGTGGCGCCGTTGCGCTCCGTGAACTCCGAAAGCGCCCACATGCTGAACAGCACCGTTGGAGGCCGGGGGTGCAAAAACGGAAACACGTTGTCGTCACGGTGCAGCTCCTGCGCGGATTGGCCTGGATGCACCCGCACCGCCTGGGTCATGGCCAGCTGAGGGTGATAGCACTGCCCCGCCAACAGCGACTTCGCGGCTTCCAGCACGAGCGGATGCGTCGCGAGCTCGGCACACCCCGATGACCGGACCAGCAGGCGTGCCACCCGCTGAGTCCTTTCACCCGTGAAGCTTCCGGTGCCCATGGGAACCCGCAAGAAGTAGGGTTCGAGCTCGCTAGACACTCGATTCGTGACGCGGGGCGCCAGATTCTCGACGATGGCATAGCCGTACGCGCGCAAACTGGCGACGACCTCGCTGGGTCGTGCGCTGGCAGGTAGGCGTGCCGGGACGGATTCGCTCTGGACTGTGGCGGTAAAGAGATCAGTTCGGGTGAGAGACATGGCTTGGGCTCCTTCGAGCAAGAACCTGCCGCACCCCCGTCAACACCCCCACCGAGGCCGCGTCAAAGCATCGCCAAAATGAGGCACGCGCATCAATTCGGCAACAAGAGCAGGCGCGTGGGCGCTCGAGCCAAGGTTGCCCGCGCGCAGCCGTTTCATCCGTTGCAAGTCGGGCACGGCCGGCGGGCACGG
>CBFGRJ010000482.1:0-5247 GCA_965651135.1 uncultured Myxococcales bacterium | reverse complement strand
CCAGTGAAGGCGATCCGCGCGCGGAGCGGGGCTGGACGGCGGCGCCGCCGGCGGTGGCATCGAGCGACACTGGAGCCGTCTCATGCTCACTCGAAAACCCCGAAACCTGCGAGGCGTGCCAATGAGCGCCGTCGTCCGCCCTGCTCGCATTCTGGATCCCGGTCTCTGCCTCACGCTGAGGCCCATGGTCTACCCGCGCTTCTTCGAGATGTACCGGGCCGCCATCAAAAACACTTGGACCGTCGAGGAGGTAGATTTCGCCACCGATTTGGTCGATCTCCGGTCGAAGTTGACGCCAGCCGAGCGGCACCTGATACAACGCCTGGTCGCCTTTTTTGCTACCGGAGATTCCATTGTCGCCAACAACCTGGTGCTCAGCTTGTATCGGCATATCAATGCGCCCGAAGCGCGTATGTACCTGTCGAGGCAGCTTTACGAAGAAGCGCTGCACGTGCAGTTCTACCTGACGCTGCTCGACACCTACGTGCCCGATCCGGAGGCACGCCACCGGGCCTTCGCAGCGGTAGAAACCATCCCCTCGATCCAAAAGAAGGCGCAGTTTTGTATGCGCTGGCTCGATTCGGCGGGCGCGATCGTCCGGCTGAGCACGCGCTCCGACCGACGACAATTCTTGTTGAACCTGATTTGTTTTGCCGCTTGCGTAGAAGGGCTGTTCTTTTTCGGAGCATTTGCCTACGTGTACTTCCTGCGTTCTCGCGGGCTGCTTCACGGGCTCGCGGCCGGTACCAACTGGGTTTTTCGCGATGAAAGCGGCCATATGGACTTCGCCTTCGAAGTGGTTCGAACCGTCCGGCGCGAAGAACCCGAGCTGTTTGACGCCGAGCTGGAGCGTGAGGTGGCTGAAATGATCGAGCAAGCCATCGCCTGCGAAACACAATTTGCCGAAGATCTCTTGGGAGGCGGAGTGGCGGGTATGTCGATCAAGGACGTGCGTGCCTATCTGGAGTACTGCGCGGACCACCGGCTCAAGACCTTGGGATATTTGCCCAGGTATGGGACCAAGAATCCCTTTTCGTTCATGGCGCTGCAGGACGTCCAAGAGGTCACGAACTTCTTCGAGCGACGGGTATCGGCCTATCAGGTAGGCGTGAGTGGCGACGTGGTGCTCGACGCCGCGTTTTAGTGTGCGCTATCGAGCCGCTCATGCCTCTTGACAGCTCCAGTGTGCAGGGCCTATAGCTCCGGGTGTGCTGGTGCCTGGGCTTCGGTTCGGGCTCAAAAGGGAATCCGGTGCGACTCCGGAGCTGCCCCGCAGCGGTAAGTGAGAGCGAAACCCACGAAAAGCACTGGCCCTCGGGGCTGGGAAGCGATGGGTAGTAGGAACCGCGGCGTTATCGCCGAAGCGCTCACGAGCCCGAAGACCTGCCGGCACCTGGCGACCGGAGAGACAGCCGGCGTCAGCTCGACCTGAGAGTCTCGAGGGAGACGGCATGGGTGACTGACGGCGCTGCTGACCAGCCGAAGCAGCACTGTTCGGTGCCGATCCGCCTCCGCGAAGGCCCTCGACCGCCCGCGGGGGCGAAGGTTCGGCCCGAAGATCCACGAGTTGATGCGTGGTCAAGGCATTCGGTCCGCCTTCTTTCCCGCGGCCAACGCAAGAAGTCGACCCGTCATGCCAGCGTACGATCCACCCAAGCCACCCCGTAGCGTGGCAGCTCGCCCCACCGGGGCGGCACCACACAGCCCGCGTGCAGCGGCCGGGTGCTCGTCGCTCTAGATGGTTCTTCGTTTTGCGCCATGATCCAAGAAAGGAAGCGATCGACATGTCCGTACCAGCAACGTGCCTCGGTTATCCACGCATTGGCGCAGCGCGTGAGCTAAAAAAGGCTCTGGAGTCCTACTGGGCAAAGCAGAGCTCTAGAGAGCAGCTCGCGAAGGTGGCGATGGAGCTTCGAGCTCGCCACTGGCGCGCCATGCAGCAAGCCGGCATTCGACATATCCCAAGCAACGACTTCTCGCTTTACGACCACGTGCTCGACATGGCCGTCACGGTGGGGGCCGTGCCCGCACGCTATCGGGAGATTGCCGATCCTTCGTTGCGCTATTTCGCCATGGCGCGTGGTCTGCAAGCGCCGGAGCGGGGCATCGATTTGCCTGCGCTCGAGATGACGAAGTGGTTCGATACGAACTATCACTACATCGTTCCCGAGCTGGCACCGCGCCAGCTCTTTCAGCTCGACAGCTCCAAGATCGCCGGTGAATTGGCGGAAGCCCGCGCGCTAGGTATCGAGACGCGACCCGTGCTCGTGGGGCCGGTCACGCTGTTGTTGCTCTCGAAGCTCGCGCCTGGTTCGCCGGAGTCCGCGAGCACGCTCGACTTTTTGGACGACCTATTGCCCGTTTACGGGCAACTGCTCGAAGAGCTCAGAGAGCGTGGAGCGACTTGGGTGCAGCTCGACGAACCTTGCCTGGTGTTGGAGCAAAACCAAGCGGTGACCGACGCCTACCGTCGTGCGTTCAGGCACCTTTCGCATTGCAAGCGGCCCCGCGTGCTGTTGACCACCTATTTCGGCGACCTCGGGCCCAATCTTCAATTCGCCGTAGACTCGGGGTTGGACGGGCTCCACCTCGATCTGGTGCGGGCTCCGGAGCAGCTCGACCGAGCCCTGGCAGCGCTGCCCGCTTCGATGCTGCTGTCGTTGGGCGTGGTCGACGGACGCAATGTCTGGCGCACCGATCTCGCGCGGGCACACCAGCTGGTGAGGCAGGCCGTTGCTCGACTCGGTGCCGAACGTGTGCTGGTGGCGCCCTCGTGTTCGCTGCTGCACGTGCCGGTCGATTCGTCCGCCGAAGACGGGCTCGACCCGGAGTTGAAAAGCTGGCTCGCCTTTGCCGCCCAGAAGCTCGAAGAGCTGGCGGCTTTGGCTGACGCAGCCACGAGCGACACGCCCCAAGGCGCCGTTTTCGAGGCTGCTCGGAGGGCCATCGAGACGCGGCGAAGCTCCGGTCGCACCCGAAACGCCGGCGTCAGGGCGCGCATGGCCGCTGTGACCGAAGCCATGCTCGAGCGCCGGTCGCCCTACCCGGAGCGGGCGGTGCGCCAGCACCAGCGCTTTGCTTTGCCCAAGTTTCCCACGACCACCATCGGGTCGTTTCCGCAAACCGGCGACGTCCGTGCTGCGCGAGCGGCGTGGCGCAAGGGCCGCATGAGTCACGACGAGTACCAGCGGTTTCTCGAAGAAGCGACGCGCCAGTGTGTGCGAAAGCAAGAAGCCATCGGGCTCGACGTGCTGGTCCATGGCGAGCTCGAGCGCAACGACATGGTGGAGTACTTCGGAGAACAACTCGAGGGTTTCGCCTTCACTCAAAACGGCTGGGTGCAGAGCTACGGGTCGCGCTGCGTCAAACCGCCCATCTTGTACGGCGACGTCGTGCGCCCCAAGCCGATGACGGTGAGCTGGGCCAGCTTCGCGCAATCGCTCACGCAAAAGCCAATGAAAGGCATGTTGACCGGACCGGTCACCATTCTTCAGTGGTCCTTCGTCCGCGACGATCAGCCCAGAAGCGAGACCTGCCGGCAGATCGCCCTGGCGCTGCGGGACGAAGTCAGCGACCTCGAAGCGGCAGGCATTGCCATGATTCAAGTGGACGAACCGGCTATCCGCGAAGGGTTGCCGCTGAAACGGTCCGAGTGGACCGGCTACCTGGCGTGGGCGGTCGAGGCCTTCAGACTGGCCACGGCGGGCGTGCGCGATGACACTCAGATCCACACGCACATGTGCTATTCCGAATTCGGAGACATCTTGAGCGCGGTAGCAGCGATGGACGCCGACGTCTTGTCCATCGAAACGTCGCGCTCGAAAATGGAGCTATTGGAAGACTTCGCGCGCTTCAGCTACCCGAACGAAATCGGGCCCGGGGTCTACGACATCCATTCTCCTCGTGTGCCTTCCGTCGAAGAAATGGTCGAGTTATTGGAGCGCGCACAGCGGGTGCTACCGGCGTCCAGGCTCTGGGTGAACCCTGACTGTGGCCTGAAGACGCGCGGTTGGACAGAAGTCGAACAGGCGCTGAGAAACATGGTGCAAGCTGCCCGCGTGCTCCGCCAGAAGAGCGAAGCAGGCGCTGGCTAGCGTGGGCGCTGCCGCTGGCTCTTCGAGATGCTCTTCCAGCGGCGTTTGATGTTGGAGGCCAGCACAGGGTCTTGCCGCGCGCGAGCGGCAAGCATCTCTCGCTTCAACTTGTGGTAGCTCGCGAGCCTGGTGCGCGCGAGCTCTCCCGCGTCGACTGCCGCCAAGACCGCACACTGCGGCTCCGTGTCATGCTGGCAATCACGAAAGCGACAGCGCTCCGCCAGCCGAGCGATATCGGAGAAGGCTACGTCTAAGCCGACCTCCGCATCGACGATGCCCAGCTCACGCATCCCCGGCGTGTCGATCAAAACGCCTCGCCCGGGGACGACCAAGAGCGCGCGCCGCGTGGTGGTGTGCTTGCCCTTGGCTTCGAACCCGATGCTCCGCGTGTCCTGCACCTCTTGCCCCAGCAGACGATTGGTGAGACTTGACTTGCCCACACCGGAAGAGCCGATGAAAGCCACGGTTTTGCCCGGGGACCAATGGCTTTCGAGGGCATCGATGCCAACCCCCGTGTGCGCACTCGCACGAACCACGGGCACCGCCTGGGCGATGGCTTCGATCTCTTCGACAAGCGGCGCTGGATCAGCGACCAGATCGATCTTGTTCAGGACCACGATCGGATCAGCACCGCTTTCCCAAACCGCCACCAGATAGCGTTCCAGTCTTCTCGGACTGAGCTCCTGATTCGCGCTGGTCACGATGAAGGTGGTGTCGACGTTGGCCGCAATGACTTGCACTGCGGCATCGCTGTCCGCGGCGCGACGCTTCAAAATGGTGCGCCGATCCAACACGTGCTGGATGATGGCTCGATCACCGTGCTGGCTGACGGCTACCCAATCGCCTGTCGTCGGGCGAGCCAAGGCTTGGCGATGAAGGCGACCCGCGAGCTCGCCCAACGCACTCGCGCAGCCTACCAGCTCGTAGAGACCATGGCTCTCGGCCGCAACGCGCGCAGGTACGAGCCGCGGGGCGTCCTCGAGCATTTCGAATTGTGCTGAGAAATAGGGAAAATAACCAAGTTCTTCCAATGTTGGCATGGTTCAGGGCTCCGGATGGAGGTTCGCGATGCGCTACCTCCAGAACCCTGGCCACACGGTGTATCGACTGAAGCACGGTGTGCCGACTGAAGCACGGTGTGCCGACTGAAGCA
>CBFGRJ010000481.1:0-5371 GCA_965651135.1 uncultured Myxococcales bacterium | reverse complement strand
GGAACTGGGTGCCGGGCGACGGTGTCTCTCTGGAGACGCTTCGGAACACCTGGCACTGGGGGCCAGCGGCAAGCGCAATCCGGCGCCCTTGGCCCAGCTGACCGGGGCACCAAGCGAGCTAGATCGAGTGATCGGCAAGCTCACGGCGCCGGAGATCTCCCAACGTTACGCTTCGGCGCGCGAGGCGACGAGCGACTTGGTCGAAGTGTTGAAACAGGCGCCATCGCTGGCGAACGGAGACCGCAGTGTGCGGGGGCGCATTTCGCAGCTGATGCAGCGGCTCTATCCTTCCGAGCCCGCTCGCTCACGCGCCGAGTTCGCTCGCCTGGTGGCCGAGGCGCGGCACACCCCACGAAAACCAACCAGCTTGCCGGAGCCTTCACCAGAACCACAGGTCGTCGACCCGGGCGACGACTCGCTGCTGCCGGGCACACGTTTCCGAATCGTGCGCGAGCTCGGACGGGGAGGCATGGGGGTCGTCTATGAAGCCTATCACATCGATCTCGCGCGAGCAGTGGCGCTCAAGGTGCTGCCTGCCGAGCATTGCAGCAATGTCGCGCGTATGCAGCAGTTTCGCATGGAGGCGCGTGCGATTGCGTCGCTGAATCACGAGAACCTCGTGAAGCTGCACGATTTCGGGGTCGCTTCGGATGGGCGATCCTTTTACGCCATGGAGTTGCTCGAGGGCGAGTCGCTCGAACGTCATCTGGAGCACCACAAGGGCATGGACTGGCGCGAAGCGCTCCAGGTTGGCATCCAAGCCTGCCGAGCCTTGGAAGCAGCTCATGAGCGCGGCGTGATCCATCGGGACATCAAGCCGGGCAACTTGTTCATCACCAAAGACAACGTCGTCAAGCTCCTCGACTTCGGAATCGCAAAGCTGAAGAGCGAAGCTCCACGCAGCGCCGATCGATCGACAAAGATCTCCATCATAGGTACGCCGGAGTATCTGGCTCCCGAGCAAGCGTTTGGCGGAGACTCGGACGAGCGCGGTGACATCTATGCTTTGGGTGCCGTGCTCTACGAGCTCGTCACCGGACGCCTCCCACACGTGGCCACCACGACGTTGGGTCTTCTCGATGCAAAAACCAAAACCTTACCCGAGTCGCCCCGCCAGCGGGCGCCACAACGAGGATTGCCGCAGATGGTAGACCAAGTGATCATGCGTTCCCTGAAAACCGATCCCGAGCAGCGCTTTCAAACCGCTGCTGAAATGCGAGAGGCCCTGGAGGCGGCGCTGAAAGAACCAGAGCTCCGGCGTCAGCGCCGGCGCAAGCTCGGGTTCGCCGCGCTGGGAGCGGTCATGGCTTCGCTCGTAGCCGGGGGCGCACTCGCTGTGAAACAACCCGAGTTGGTCGAGCGCGCGAACGCAAAGCTTTCGCCGATGGTCAATTACGTCAAGGTACTCCGACAGGGAAGCGCGGCGGTCGAGCCGGCTCCGGTGGCAAAGGCTGCTGCTGTCACACCAAAGACTCCGTCGCCCGTCGAATCGCCTGCTCCTGCCACTCCCGCGCAAGACTCGGAAATGGCCAAGGCCGAGCCCGTAGTAGACATCGACTTGGATCAGTTGGCAGAGCCCGAAGAAGCCGAAGAGCCTGCCGGCGAGGCCGAGCTGTCAGCGGCCTCCGCCGTGAGCTCGAGCGAATCCGAATCCGAAGAGGCAGCCGAGTCGCCCGAAGCGGCGTCTGACGCGCACGACACTCTCGAAGCCCGCTTGGTGCAAGCGGAGCAGCAAATGACGGAGGGTAACCGCATCAAGGGTTACAACACCATCAAGCGCTTGGCCTGGAAGCACCCGAAAGATCCGCGCGCGCTTCGCGCCTACTCCGAAGCGGCAGTGACCATGAAAGCCTGGGGAGAAGCTTATCGAGCAGCGTACAACTGGGCCGAGGTTGACAAGAGCCCAGAGGCCAGGTTGCAGCTCGCCAAGCTCGAGCGCGCGACGAGTCGCGGCAACTATCGCCGCACGCTGGAAAAGTTGTTGGCCGAGTACCCGGAACATGAAGAGGCCAGTGCGCTGCTCGGTGGCAACGGCAAAAAAACAGTGGCACAACGGGACGATTGAGTTTCTGACTCGAGCAGGCTGGAAGCCGCTGCATCCTGCGAAGTAGCCTTACAGGTGCGGGAGCGGCGGCCAGCGGCCGCGGGGTCAGGATGACATCTCGTGGCGCGCTGATCCTGCGGGTTTGGGCTTGCGAGACAGGCCGCTTGTCCTTAAGACACAGGGCTGGTTGATTCGCCTGCGACCAGGGGGCGCAGCTCCGAAAGGACCCAGCTTTGAAGGCCCCCCCTAGTTCCCGAGTAAGCCCCGCAGCAGCATGGCGCCCCCGTTAGGCAGTCCCGGCGTCCGTATCGTCACCGCAGGCTCCCCATATCAGGTCATCCTGCGCCTTGCGACGCCTACGGTGCTGGCGATGCTGACCCAGAGCATCGTCAACGAGATAGACATCTACTTCTTCTCGCTCTTGCCTTGCCCGGAGTCGTCCAACGCGCAGGCGGCGCTGTTTCCGTCGTTGATCTTGCTCTGGGCGTTCGGCGGCTCGCTCAGCGCGATTTCGGTGGGTACACAGGCCATCGCCGCCCGCAGGTTTGCCGAGGGCGACCGCGAAAAAGCGGGCGGCGTTTTGCTCAACTCCTGGTTGTTCGCCACCGCTTCCAGCGTCGTGTTGACCGTGCTCGGCTACGTCACCCTACCCTGGGTACTCGAGCGCCTGATTGCCGTGCCAACGGTGCGCGAAGCGGCCTACGACTATCTGCATTGGCGCCTGCTCGGGATCACCTCCA
Organism: uncultured Myxococcales bacterium; assembly: GCA_965651135.1. GTDB lineage: Bacteria > Myxococcota_A > Polyangia > Polyangiales > Polyangiaceae > JAICQQ01. Next base: position 2,587 of record CBFGRJ010000481.1, on the reverse strand, counting down.
TGGTCGTCACGTTCTCGTTCAAGGCTTTCTTCGACGGCATCGGCAAGACCCACGTTCACATGGTCAGCGCCATCATCATGAACGTGCTCAACATCTTGCTGTGCATCGCCTTCATCTTCGGCAACTGGGGTGCGCCACGCATGGGCATAGCGGGCGCGGGCCTGGCAGGCTTCGCGTCGACCTGGGTCGGCCTGTTCATCATGATAGGCTGGGCGGCTTTCCCCACTTATCGCAGCATCTTCCGCCCGTTCCAGTTGAAGAAAACGAGCCTGCCGGTCACCAAGGAGCTGCTCAGGCTGTCGATTCCGAGCGGTGTGGCGACGTTGGCTGTCATGACCGGTTTCGGCCTGTTCTCGTTCATCGTGAGCAAGCTGGACGAAATCACCGGTGCACAAACGGTGAGCGTCGGTTGCCCGGGCGGACAAGCAGAGCCCATCAACGGAGCGGCCACCATGGTCATCGTTGCCGTCCTGAAGCTGACCTTCACCGCCTGTCTCGCGTTTGGGACATCGACCGCTACCTTGGTCAGCCAATCGCTGGGTGAGGGAGACGGAGACAAGGCTGCCCGCTTCGGCTGGGCATCGGTCCGGCTGGGTTTGGTCATCTTCGCGGTTGTCGGCTTTTTGGAGGGCGTGGTGTTTCCAAGGCAAGTGCTGTCCATTTTTACCAGCAGCCCTGCCGTGCTCGAGGCGGCGCTGCTGCCGATGCAAGTCATGGGCTTCTGCACGCCCCTAATCGCGGTGGCGATGATCCTTACACAAGCGCTGTTCGGCGCCGGCAATACGCGCTTCGTGATGATCGTCGAGCTCGTCTTGCACTTCACTTGCCTGGTACCGCTGGCCTGGCTTTTGGGAGTCACGCTGGAGTTCGGGCTGATGGGGATCTGGAGCGCCGCGGTCATCTACGTGGTGCTGTTGGCCGCCATCATGATCTACAAGTTTGCCCGGGGCGATTGGCGAGGGATCAAGATCTGAGCCCTCGGGCTACAGGCCGTAGTCCTGGACAATCTGATCGTAGATGGCGAAGTCGCTCGGGTTCGCGTTCGCGGTGCTTCCCGACCAGGTGAACAGACCGTCGCCCCACTCACCGGATGCCGTGGGCTCCCAGAAAAAAGTACCTAGGCCACGGCCATTCGGCAGTTCGCGCATGATGTCATTGGCGGCGCGCTTCTCGCCGTTGTACTCGGCGATGACGAACTTGATGTTCGGGTACCCGAGCTGATCGGTAAAGGCGATCAGATCATTGAAGTTGGCAGCCCATACCGAGGGCTCGCCATGAAAGGCGCTGTAGGCGGACTGCCCCAGGACGTCGAACTGAACGGCGCGCTCGAGCACCTCGCCGAGCCACCACCGGCTTGTCTCGTTGTCGCCACCGCGATCGATGTGCAGCACGGTCTGGATGGCTGGGTCCACCTCTTTGACCGCCGAGAGGCCCGCTGTAAGCAGCTCGGCCAGTTGGTCCCAGTTTTCGGGATCGTACGTATGACCGTCGGGGTGGAGCATGCCGGGCGTGATCTCGTTGCCGACTTGGACCATATCGGGAAGCGCGCCCGCCGCCTGAAATGCCAACAACGTGTCGCGCGTGTAGTCGTAGACCGCCGTCACCAGCGCCGGAAAATTGAGGTTCTCCCACGCGGCGGGTTTGTGCTGGTCGTCTGGATCGGCCCAAGTGTCGCTGTAGTGAAAATCGAGCATCAAGCCCATTCCGGCGGCTTTGACCCGTTGCGCCATTTCGATGGTGTGCGCGGTATCGCAGTAGGGCTCGGCGCGAGTCACGAATTCGTATTGATAGCCATTCGGATTGCCAGGGGTGTGGAAGAGCCTGAGGCGAGCGTAGTTGAAGCCGTGATCCGTGAGGATTTGCAGAATGTCTTTTTGCTGACCACCGTCGGCAAAGACGTTGCCCTTGTCCTCCTCTTCTTGAACGAAAGAGATGTCGGCGCCGAGGATGAACGGCACGCTGACATGGCCTCCACCACCCGTGGTCGTGCCGGCGGTCGTCGAGGTCGCTCCGCCCGAAGCCGACGATGTGCTTCCCCCAGCGTCAGTGCCAGAGCTGCTCGTGGCACCCCCAAACCCAGTCGTGGTGCCGGTCGTCGTATCTAGCCCACCAGTGCTGCCCATCGTCCCGGTTCCGCCAGCGCTGGTGTCACTACTCGCGGCGCTGCTCGAGCTAGCTCCTCCTGCAGTGGTCGTGGAAGCGCCGGTGCTACTGGCAGTTAGCGCGCTCATCGACATGCCGCCTGTGGTTCCGGCGGTGGTGCCCGTGGATACGGCTGAGCTCGTGGTGCCCGATTCGTCGCTACAACCCAGCGAGGCTTGGCAAGCCACGAGCACCCATGCCCTGGCTGAATGTCTACCCAATCGGTTCAAGCGCCGGCTCCTCTGCTGAGCGATGGACTTTCCACGAGACTCGACGTTCCATTCTGGCCTGCTCAATTTCACTCGAACTATAATTAACTCGATCGGGGAGCATTCCCAAGGGGTGAATGCCGCAGGGACGCCAAGTGGTCGGGTTTTTTTTATTTCAGGGGGCTTCGAGCTCGAGCTCCAACCGGTACAGGAAAGATTCGGCCGCACCCGAAGCA
>CBFGRJ010000480.1:0-5378 GCA_965651135.1 uncultured Myxococcales bacterium | reverse complement strand
CCGCCAAAGACCGCATACGCACGCCGTCGATTTCTGCGTGGGCTTGTTCTGCATAGGGAATCATCGGTCCGCTGCCCCCATCGCTCTGGTTTCGGTGACAGATCCAGCTGAATCTGTAGCGACCGGCATTCGACGGCACATCGTAGATCGTTCCGTCGTAGCCGTCGCCCCATTGGATCGTGGCCGTACGCCGATAGTTGCACGCGAAGGCGAGCGCAACCAGGCTCATGTGCAATCGCAGCGTTTCTTCTGTCGTGGTGGAGGGGTCGTACTTATAGGTTTGGTAGCTCTCGAGGCGATCAAGGTCGAGGCCCTGGAGGGTGCAGCGATCGGCCATCTCGCCCATCGTGACCTCGACGTCGCGAATGGCCTCGAAATGCTGTTGCAGTCGCTGCTTGTCCGCGGCGCTCAGGCGTGGGTGATTCATGAGCGCCGTCAAGTCCTCCCGCACCAGGTCGTGGATGCTGTTGCGGCTCTCGGCCAGCAGGCGAGCAGTCGCCTCGGCGTCCGGTGTCATGCCGCCCCCCGGACTCGCCAGTCCCACGAGCTCTAGATAGAGCTGGTACGGGTTCTGCTGGGCCCCCCGTAACTCGCCCGGGCCGGAGAAGGACAGCCGCTCGTCGATGTAGCCTGACTGCTGCCCTGCGTAGAGCGCCAGAGGCTCTTTGTCAGGATGAACCAGGGACGCGATCACACTATCGGCGGACGGACCGGCGGCGAGCGCACTGGCGCCGGTGCTGAGCGGCTGCATGGCGGTCAACGCCTCGCAGAACCCGACGGCATGCGGCTCGCCTACGGTCAACCCGGGCCAATCGATGCCCGACAGAAGCAGCAGCTTTTCTGCATGATTGGCCAGCTCGCTCGTCGCCTTCCCGGCAGCCGCCAGGTCTTTGCCGGTGAGCGGGCCTGGGGTCTCCGGAAAGAACTGCTCTGGAACGACGCCACAGGCCGCACAGATGAACAGGCTGAAGATGGGTTTCTCGTCGGCAGCCCACGCGGAGCGTTCGGGAAGGCTTTCGAGAAAGGGGAGCGCAACGCTCACGCTAGCCGCACCTCGCAGAAAGGCGCGCCGGTTCACGCGATGTGGCGCGGGGCGCCAGCGACGGGTCGTCATGGCATGTCCTCCGCGCGCAGGCGGAACGCAGGGTGCCGCACCAGGGCAACGATGGTTTCCTTCAGTGATTCCTCGCGACTCACGCTGGCGAGCTCCTCGAGCAATGCGCGATCGTCTTCGACGAGGTCGCGCTGAAGCGCATAACCGGTGACCTTCTTGGAGTAGCAGGTGTGGGCCTGGGTCGTCTCCGCGAGGATCTGCATCAATTCTCGGGCGTCCGCGAAGGCTCGTTCGCCCTCGGCGAAGGGGTAGCTGGCGGCCGTATCCACGGGTTGGCCGTTATCCCGAGTGCGGTGTCTGCCGAGCCCATCGAAGGCCTCGAATGCAAAGCCGAGAGGGTCGATGAAGACGGTGTGGCAGGCGCCACCACAGCCGGCCGTCACCTCTTCGATACGCTCCCGGTTGGTTTGGCCCGAAGGGGGCGCTGGAATGGGTGGCGAGTCCGACGGGGCGGGTGGCAGTTGGCTGCACAGCGCCTCGGAGTTCAACGCGATGCCGCGGCCAATCGTGCCTGGCTGCTCACTGGGGCTGAACAGTGTGAGGAACGGGACCTGCATGAAGTAGCCGACGCGAGTCGAGTCGAGCTTTCGCTCTTCTATCGCTGCCGGTGGATCCACACCGTAAAGCGAGGCGAGCCCCGGCCCGATGAAGGCTCGAGACGACGTGAGGATTTCGCGTAGCCCTTCACCTCGCGTAAAGACGCTGTCGAAAAACAAAGCCGACGCTTCAGCGAGCTCGGCAGTCGCTTTCGGGTCGTACTCCGGCACATTGGGCTTTTCGACCGCCGCGTAGCGGACTAGCCGGTAGGCTTGCGCGTGAAAATCTCGCATCACGGCCGCTGCCTCCGGCCGTTCGAGCATCTCGCGTGCGACGCTCTCGAGCTCGTCGACCGAGTCCAGGTCGCCCTCGGCGGCTTTGTCGAGCAGGCTATCGCTCGGCGTGGTGCCGAGCAGCCAAAACGACAACTTCGACGCCACTTCGTAGCCATTGAGCGGCTCGCCCGCGGGACCGAGCTCGGTGCGATAGAGAAAATATGGCGAAACCAGCATCGCGCGGATCACCAGCGCGGCGCCGTTGGCGAAGCCGGGGCCGTAGAGCTGTTCGCCCAAAGCGAAGACTGCTTCGTATGTCTCTTGTTCGTCGGTCTTGAGGGGGCGACGAAACGCGCGGCGACCCAGAGCGGCGACGAAACCGCTTGCGTCGGTTCCGTCATACAGGCGCGAGAGCGCTTCGGCCGACCCGGTAGCAAGCGCAGCGGCCTCTTCGGAGCCACGTTCGAAGTCGAGGGCTCGCTCGTCGTCTACGTATAGGCCTCGTTCGTTGTTCGTGAACTCTCCCACGGGAACCGGGGGTTGGAAGTCGTCGCCGAGCTCTCCTGCCGATTCCAAGCGCAGGATATCGGTGACCGCGTTCTTCCACTGTGAGACCGTGAGCCGCTGGACGCGGGTGTAGATCGGTGTCCCTTCGAGGCCGACCGAGCTCGTGCCCGAAGGCTCCGAGCCGCCTGTGCCGCCCGTTCCCCCGCCCACTCCGGAAGACCCCCCGTGCCCGTAGGCCCCCCCCGAATCCCCTCCGGCGCCCGCCTCCCCAGTGGAGTTGTTACCCCCTGCGTTTGCGTCCGAATCTCGTTTGCCCGATCGCTCCGCCGCTCCGCCGCAGGCAATCGCGATGACGGGCAGGAGCGTCGTTGCCATCCATCGGATACTTCTTACCCGAGGGAGAGTACTTGCCCGACGAATCCTTCGCACCGCCATGGGAATTCCCGGCGTAGGCAATTCTGATCGCCCGCCGCGGGTGACCGCCATACCTGAGCCAATTCTGTTGATGACGGCCAGGGGGGAGAAAAACCACGCTGCAGGTGTGTAAAAATCGACTCACTCGAGAAAGCCTGGCTGTGCTCGAAGCGATACGTCGCCGCTCACAGTGCGCTAACGCTTAGGACACGTAACCCGATGCGAGGTTCGATTTTCTATTTCACAGGAAGCCGGGAAGACATGAAGATTTTTTATTTGGACCCGACCCGTCTATGAAAAACTGGTTCTCACTCGATGTTCGGGATGTTCAATTGTTGAAACCCAACCAGCCTGCGATTGGGGCAGCGTGTTTCTCCCTGAAACGGCGAGGTCTGTCTCGCGCCCTCTTTCGCTTTGCGGTTCGTTAGAAAGTGTCATTCGGGTTGCTGACTCTCGACGCGGTCGCTCTAAAGTCTGGTCTCACTCGAAAACAAGAGCTCATCTTCCCGTCCTGAGGTTTCCGATCGGCTCTAGGGGAGGGGCCCACGGCCCAGAAAGGTCGCTGCATCGCCGCCATTCGTACGGGCGGGGCGGGAGGTCGACCGGGTTGGCTTGCGTGCTAATCTTCTACAGTCTAAGCAGGTGGACAGTCAGGAAGCCATGAAGACGACGAAGTATCCTCGTGCGCGTGTGGGTGTACTGTTGGCGGTGGTGTGCGGGTGCACGCTCGTTCTGCACTGCGGTAGCGTGCCGGAGGTTTTGGTCGAGAGCGACGATGGGTTCGACGGCGTGTGCCACTCCCTGTACGGGGCCGCTTGCGACAAGTCGTGCGGGCGTGACGCCGACTGCAGCAGCGGCTTGCACTGCGGTTCGGATGGCACCTGCACCGCGGAGTGTGACGGCGATACGGTCACTTGCGGCGGAAGCGAGATGTGTACCGAGCGCGGGCGCTGCGAGCCCACGCCGGGCGTCGGTGGGTCCGGCAGTGGAGGAACCGGCAGCATCATCATGACCACCGGCAGCAGCGGTGCTGCAGGCGATGGCGGCGAAGGTGGGGGCGAATGCGGGGCGGTCTACGAAGAGGCCACCGAGGTCAAGCGGCCCATGGACATCGTCGTGGTCATCGACAACTCCGCCAGTATGGAAGGTGAGATTGTCGCGGTTCAAGAGCGCATCAACAGCGAGTTTGCCGACATCATCGACAACAGCGGCATCGACTATCGAGTCATCATGGTCTCGCGCTACGGCAACGTGTTCGACGAGAACTTCGACGGCGGCGGTCCCTTCGATTCGGCCTTTTCGGTGTGTATCGGTTCGCCGCTCAGCTCTCTCGAGTGCCCTGCAGCCGAAGACGACCCCACACCGCCGGTGGCGCACAATCCGCCCATCTTCTATCACCACAGCACGGACATCGGCAGTCGCAATCTGTGGTGCCGCCTGCTCGACGCCTACGACACCTCGGACCCTTACCCCAACGAGCGGGATGACTTCGTGCCCATCGCCGAGCAGGGGTGGCAAGAGTTCTTACGCCCGGACGCATTCAAGGTGTTCATTGCCATCACCGACGATAGCCCCACGACCAGCGGCGACGCGAGCTGTGCCGGCACGAATTTCAGCGACGACTTGGACGGAGCCCGTGCGTTCGACGAAGCGCTGCGCACGTTGGCGCCCGAACACTTCGGGGCGTTCGACGACGATGCGCCGGACGAGGGCCGCAACTACAGCTGGTACAGCATTGTCGGCATGGCCGGGAATGACCCAGAGTCGCCCACGCCGCTCGGGCCCGACGAGCCCGTCGAGACGCTGTGCTGTCAGGGCGATGGCGACGCCGTCGATTGTCCCAGGAGCAACAATGCTCCGCTGAGCGATGGCGTCCGCGCGGGCGAAGGCTATCAGGAGCTCAGCCGTCTGACCGGCGCCTTGCGCTACCCCAGCTGCTACAACGACAACTTCGACGACGTGTTCAATGCCATCGCCGAAGGCGTCATCGAAGGGGCCAAGCTCAGCTGCGAGTGGGCCATTCCCGATCCGCCCCGGGGCGAGGTATTCGACAAGAACAAGGTCAACGTCGAGTATCGGCCGGGAGGTGGTGGCACACCGGTGACGATTCTGAAGGTGCCGACGCTCGAGGACTGCGGCGACAGCGGCGGCTGGTACTACGACGACGAAGACGAGCCGACGCTGGTGTTGGCATGCCCCGCGACTTGCGATGTGCTCACCGCCGACCCAGCGGGCCAGATCGGCGTGCTGTTCGGCTGCGAGACGCGCTACGAAGAGGTCCACTAAGAAGAGGGAGGCCCCCGGGAGGCCCCCAGAAGCTTAGACCGACCGAGCGGCGCCTGGTAACGTGACCAGTTGGCGCATGATTCGGAGTCCCAGCTTTCGCCCACAGGGGACCTTCGGGCTTGCTCTGCTCGGGCTGACCGGCTTGAACCTGCGTTTGGCAGACTCGCCCGAAACACTAGCCGATGCGGTGCTGCACTCGCTGAACAACCGCCCTCGGGCGCTGGCGCCCGCGCAGCGAAAAGCCA
>CBFGRJ010000479.1:0-5381 GCA_965651135.1 uncultured Myxococcales bacterium | reverse complement strand
GTCCAGCTGAGCTCCGGCCGGCGCAGATGCGAGACCCCCGCACGACGGCCGTTTGGTTTGCGCCCGGCCCCGACACGACGCCCGCCGTGACCGAAGCCGGCCGGTGTACTGCCCGCCGTACGGGTACTCCCACTGCCCGCTCGCTGCGCTCTGCCCATCGCTCACTTGAATTAGCAGATAACTGGGTGCGCGCCACCCGCATCGTCGCCCGTCGCAAGCGCCCCGGCCCGCTCAGGCAAGCTGGAACGGCGGGTCCCAGAGCTCGATCCACTCGTCTTGCAGCTCGCTATCACAAAACAAGAGCGTCGCTCGTCGAGGAAAGCCCGCACGCTGTGCCGCCTCGCATAGCCAGGGCAACGACTCGTTCAAGCTCGTCAGCGCGAAGTCGATGTAGCAGTGGTTTCGCCCTAGCCCGTTACCGACCACGCAGCCCAGGCCGCGAGAACGCAACTCCACATCGAGCGCGTCTTCCAGCCCTTGGCGTGCTCGAACCCGCTCGGCCGGGTCTCCCTGCGCCGGGTACTTCACATAAACGAAATGTTCACCGTGCCGAGAGAAACGCGCCGACGTGAACGGCGATTGTTGCAGATAGCACTTCAGCATTTCGGGCAAGCAGGTGCTGGCCATGATCAGGTCCGCTTGCGCTTCGGTCGAGTCGTCCAGAGGCTCCGTTTCCAGCATGACCCAGTTGCTCTTCGGCGCCTGCCGGCACAAAGGTTCGTCCGGCAGCGAGTCCAGCACGCCTTGCACGGCTCGATCGATGGTCGGTTTTAGCTCCGCCAAGGGAAAGCTCTCTGCAGAAGGCGGCCCTGATTGCACGACTTTCAGGCGGCTTTTGCGAGGCAGCGCCGCCACGTCGATGCTCTGGACCCAAGTCTCGACGCTGCGCTCGCCCAGGCAGGACTCGACCGCGAGCTCGGCAGCGAGCTCGGCAGCAGCACCCTGCTCGGCGCTTGCCTCGTGCAAATAGAGCACGATCTCGAACAAATGCCCCCGGGTGACGCCCGCACGCACCCGAGCTTCGGATACGTCGAAGCCCGTGCGCTCGGCAACGCGTTCACAGGCGCTCTCGAAATCGAGCGGCCCACGCTCGGTGACCACCTCGACTCCGGGCGGCCGCGCGCCCGCGAAGCGCTCGAGCCAGGCGCGCTTGACGACGCTCGAGCGCACCTCGAGCCCGGCCACGTCGCCATCTACCCTCGCCGTCACCAGCTCGAACTCGCCGTCGACCTCAGCCAGCGCATCGCGGAGCCTGCCCCAGGCTCTGCTCGACACGAGCTCGTAGAAGCGCTGCGCCCGTTCGTCGAAGCGCCGTAGACACTCTTGCTCTGTCGGGCTATTCAGCGAGGCAAATCGACAGCGCATGGGCGCATAGAATAGCCGATTGCACGGCTAATCTTCGACCGAAACGTCGACCCTCACCCGAGCTTGCCCGCGCTCGCGGGGCACGGCCACGCGCGCCTCGCTTCTCAGCCAGAGCCAGAATGCCAGAAGTCCACACAGCACGAAGCCATGCGCATTGACCATGCCATGGAGCCGCAGCATCCAAGTAAAATCGAGCACCTCGCGCCCCGTGATTTGCCCCCAGGTCCACGCGATCGCCAGCGGCACCGATACGAGAACCGACAGCGACGAAATCGACAGGCATAGCCGCGCCATCCCGCCGGGCACACGCGCCCACAGGTAACGCAGACTCGTGTAAGCGTGGGCAAAGAGCGCGAGCGCAGTCAGGACTGCCCCCGCAAGCCCCAGGGTCGGCACCCCCGAAGCAGCGGCCGCGACCAAGAATGTCCCGAAGCCCTGCGCGACGATGCCGACCCGAGTGACGGCAAGCGTTCGCTGCGGCACGAGCTCTAGGGTCGAAAGTCGCGCCAAACGCTCCGCGGCCGCGGCGAAGATCGCGAGAGCGGCAAACGCGACGAAGTGGAAGTGCAGCGCGGTCAAGAGCACCATCATCCTGCCCATGCCCAACGGATCGAGTCCGGCGCGGCTCATGCAAAACCAAAGTCCACCGACAGGCAGCAGCAGACAACCGAGCCCATGGGCTAGATCCGCCGGTCCGCTCTGCGACGCCAAGCGCAAGCTGCCAACTGCCGCGACGAGCCCAGTGAAGACGAGCCAGGGTAGCGCGAACAAAGCGGTGGCCGAGCGGGGCTCGAGTGTCAGCGCCGTGAGCGCGCCGATAGCCGCCACCGGTTGCAGCAGCGTCGACCACGAGAAAACGCCGAGCTCCCGCGGGCTCGGCCTGAACAGCGACAAGGCCAGCGGCACGATCACCAGCAGGGCGAACGCGAGCGTGCTCGTGATCAGCTCCGTGTCGGCAAACCATCGATGCCCCAGCCACGCCAGAGCGCCGCACGCTGCGCTCACCCGCAGCAGAGCCCCGGCCTCGTAGGCCTCGAGCGCTGGGGGTAAATCCGCTCCGGAACTGGGCTCGAGGCCTGCGTGCTTCACTTAGTACTACTGGACAAATGGTCGCACGGCGCCCAACGCGGGTTCGACGCCGGAGGCTCGGACGGTCTGAGCACCGAATCCAGCGCCCCTTCGTCCTCTTCGAGCTCGATGTCTTCGAGTGATACTTTGAGCGAATCGATACCCAATAGGGCTCGTTCTTCCTGAGTCAGCTGACCCTCGCCGTGCAGCTCGTCGATCACGATGAGCCGTACTCCACGCCGGATGCGCGGTACCAGCGGCCCGTCATCGGCACGAAATGCCTGGTCGATGCTATCGAATACCGACAAGGCGGCGCGCGCCTCGATGTCTGTCTGATCGGAGTGCTCGGGCATGTTGGGCCTGAGTCGACGCGCCTCGTGTCGAGCGATCCGCATCGAGAGCTCTACCAGCTCTGCAGACACCCGCGCCGCTTCTCCGCGGCGTTCACGGCTGCAGTAGTCGCTCCAAAGCTGCTCCAGCCGCTGATGCGCGGCCATGTGATCACTGGGAACGGAGGCCGCTTGTTCGAGCCCCTCGTAAGCGATGATGCGCTTGCGCACCATGGTGATCAGGTCTTCGAGTTGGCTCACCAGCCGCGTAGGGTGCCGAATATCGCGCTCTTCTACCCAGCAGTGCATGATGGCGCCGCCGCTGGTGCGGGCGAGCGTCCAGGCTCCGACGTGACCGAGCCAGGCGCGTACGTCGGGCTCCCACGGGTCGATGCCCCCCAAGTCCAGCTCCGCGACGAGCGGCGCTCCGATGCGCCCCGTGCTGCCTATCCAGGCGCGCACGAGCAAGTCGTCGTTGGCGAGAGATTCAGGCAGCGCGATCAACAGTGACGCTCCCGTAGCATCGGCGAGCGGGTCACGGTCCCATACCCCTGGCGGGCCCAGCTTGGGCCGCACGCTCGATGGATAGCGCGCTGAGGGTGTATTGGGCTGGTGAGAATCTCGCGGGTTGCTTCGGGTCTGCATGATCCCCTCCTTCTCTCGGGAAGAGTACCACGGCACGGTCGGCTCGCGTTTCTCAAATAGCTCAAAGAGCAAGAGCCATGGTTGGGTAGCTCACTTCCCCAAGCAACGAGCGCGCCCAATTCAGCTCATGTCGAGCAAGCCCTGCAACTTCACAGGAGAAATCCGATACTGCTTGGCGCAATAGTCGCAGCTGATTTCCAAGACTTGCCCGTCTTTCACCAGGCTTTCGATCTCGTGCCGCGACAGCGTAGCCAGCGCCGAAATCAATCGGAGCTCGCTACACCAACACCCGAAGGAAACATCGTCGTTGTCCAGCGTGGTGAACGCCATGCCGTAGAGCAACTCGGACATCAGCGATTCGGGCGAAAAGCTGCTATTTTCGAGCTGCTGTTCGATGGTGCGAAAATCAGCCAGGCGCTCGGTCATCACCATGAGTGGCCCGCGACCCACCTCTGGCAAGAGTTGGACCATATAGCCCCCCGCCGCCCGAATGTTTCCGGTGTCGTCCAGCAGCGCACTCACCGCCAGCATGGTGTCGACTTGTTCAGATGTCTGCATGTAGGCCATGAGCGCTTCGGAGATGCCTCCTTCGCGCGGGACCTGAACCACACCTTGATTGATGCGACCATTGGGCAGCGTCCGCATCATTTGCAGCATCGCGTCGTCGCCCAGCTGAATGTCTCGAACGCCCTCCGGCATTTGCACCAGCCCGCGTGTGGAGCCCGAAGGGTGCGAATCGGCAACCAAGCTGCCTTTGCCACCGGCGCCTTTGAGGATGCCTTGAACCCGCAAGTCGGGTGCCATCGTTTCACGAAACAGCACCGCCCCGGTCAATAGCTCGGCAAAGGTCTTGGCCGTCCCCCCGGTGCAGCGTTGGAGCATCGTGGCCTGGCTCACCATCTGCGTGGTGCGGGCGGTGATGACCCGAAATGCCCCGTCGTCCGTAATCGCCCGCAACACTGCATCGCTGCCTGTAGTCATCATCGGCTCAGTCGTAGTGGTAGCTATCTCGCTCGTCGTCGCTTTGTCGTTCGGTCGCGATTCGATAGCGTTCGTTCAGCCAATTGTTCAGGTCAGCGAGCTTGCAGCGCGCCGAACAAAAAGGTCGCGGGGGGTAATCGTCAGGTACCTGCAGAACCTTCGAGCAAAGTGGGCATTCAATCCTCACGCATCGCAGTCTAGCACGAGCTAGCCAGAAGCTGCGGGGGTAGGTCATGACGCGCCGTCCCGGTTGCCAATCACGCCGAACCCTGCCTACCATGCTCGGCGAGAACCCTGAAAATGGCGAACCCTTATGCTCCCCCCGGAATGGATGATGGTGGATTCGTGCCTCCGGGCGGACCACCCGCAAGCGGGGGCCCCCTACCCTGGGAGCTTGGAGAGGTGCTCACGGCGGGCTGGGAGACTCTGAAACGTCAACCCATATTGGCCGTAGGGCTTTTCATTCTCTACCTCGTGCCCAACCTAGCCAGCGCTGGGAGCGGCATCTTGGAGGCCACCGGCCTGCTGGAGTCCGGCTCCGCGCTCTCGGTGATCATCGGACTGTCGACGAGCCTGGTCGCTTTGGTCATCAATCAGTTCTTACAGGTCGGTTTGATACGCATGTTCGTCGCTGGCGCCAAAGGTCAAGAAGCGTCGCTCGGCCTCTTGTTTTCGGGCGCCGACCGTTTCCTGCCGATGATTGGCTACTCGATTGTTTCGGGTTTCGCCATCGTGTTCGGGTTCGTCCTGTTGATCGTGCCCGGCGTGATCCTCGCCATCGGCCTTTCGCTGGGCCAGTACTACCTCGTCGATCAGCGGCAGGGCGTCTTCGAATCCATGAAGCTCAGCTGGGAGGTCACCCGCGGCAACCGGCTAGACCTTTTCATCTTCTTCTTGGTGGGTGGAGCGCTGGCCCTGTTGGGCGTCTGCGCCTGCGTCGTCGGCACATTCGTCACCACTTCGATCGTGATGGCTGCCATGGCGATCATCTAT
>CBFGRJ010000478.1:0-5399 GCA_965651135.1 uncultured Myxococcales bacterium | reverse complement strand
TGCTCCCCTCTTCGAGCCCCTAGAGCGCGAGTTGCGCACTTCGTTCGCAACACATGAGCCGCTCGTCCGCTGCCACTGGACTCATGGAGGCTCCGCTTGGGATCCGCGCTCAGAGGGCATGTCAGTACAACTAACGTGCCTGCGAGCATCAAAGGGCATGTCAGTACTACTGACGTACCCCACGAGCATCGAAGGTGCCCGTCACGTCAGGCGATAGCGCAACTGTAGGCCTATAGGCTGGTCTTCGAACCGCACTTCAGCATCTTCGAGCCCATGTAGGGGTTTTCGATTTTTGGAGCGGGCTGTACCCACTTTTTGTATCCCTGAGCCATGGGGCACTCGAACACGAACAGGCCTTCGGCAAGTTTTGGATCTCCCGCGAGCAGCGCGATGAGCGATTGACTCACGGTGCCAAACGCCTTGCGCACTTCGTCGGCGTCTTGCTGCGGCAGCGTGCTCAAATGAGCCGCGGCCTTCGCCAGCTCCGTCCACTGTTGCTTCGACGTGCCGGTCGCTGTTGCGGCTGCCGCCCGCGCCTGAGACTCGAGCGACTTGGCCCGGGTGGTGGCCGAGCCGATATCATCTTTGGCCAGCGAGGCGCGAACGGCCTCGTACTGCACGAGCGCGGACCGGCTTGCTTCGTTCGAGGTCGCGGATTGTACGTTCGGCTCTTTGTCGGCGCTCTCTCGGTCGCACGCTGCCAGCAGCGCGGTGACAGCAATCGCTACGGAAATAGGGATGGCGTAGATACTCATACGAGGGCTCCTTCGCTGGAGGTGGTGGGATTTGCCGTTTCCGGCGCTAGACCGCGCCCCTTCCAGATCGCGAAGAGCGCGGGGTAAACGGTCAGTTCGAGCAAAAACGACGTGACCAGGCCGCCGACCATGGGCGCCGCGATGCGTTTCATGACATCGGCTCCAGTCCCGGTACTCCAGAGGACCGGCAGGAGCCCGATCATGGTCGTCATCACCGTCATGAGCTTGGGACGCACGCGCTTCGCGGCACCTTCGACGATGGCTTCCTTCAAGTCGGCTCGGCTTCGAATACGACCTTCGCTCGACCAGCGTTTGTGGGCGAGCGTGAGGTACAGCAGCATCACGATCCCCGTTTCCGCGTCCAAGCCCGCCAACGCGATGAGCCCCACCCAGACGGCCACGCTCATATTGTAGTCGAGCAGGTACAAGAGCCACAGCGAGCCAATCAGCGAAAAGGGCACGGCCAACATGACGATCGCCGTTTCGGTCGCGGATTGCGTGTTCCAGTAGAGCAACATCACTACCAGAAGCAGCGTCAGCGGCACGACGAGCTTCAACTTCGCCTTGGCGCGCTCGAAGTACTTGAATTGTCCGGCCCACCCCAGCCGTACGCCCGCGGGCAAGTCGACCTGCTCGTCCACGACACGCCGGGCATCCTCTACGTAATCGGCGATGGGTCGGTCGGTATCGACGAAAACGAAGCCCACCAGCTTGCCATCTTCGCTGCGGATCATGGGTGGCCCAGTGGTGAAGTGGATATCGGCCACCTGGTTGATGGGCACCTGCGCTCCCTGCTGAGTGGCGACCAAAATGGTCTCGAGCAGGCTCGGGTCGTCGCGAAACTCGCGGGCGTAGCGCACGCTGATGGGGTAGCGCTCCCGGCCTTCGACTGTCTCCGAGACGGGTACCCCGCCCAGCGCGGTCATGATCACTTCGTTGATGTCGGCCACGCTCAGTCCGTACCTAGCTGCCTCTTCCCGCTTGACCTCGAAATCCACGTAGAACCCGCCGGTAGAGCGCTCGGCGAAGGCGCTGCGCGTACCCGGAATGTTCGAAACGGCTTGCTCGATGGCGATCGCGGTTTTCTCGATGGTAGCAAGATCATCGCCAAAAACTTGGATCCCGAGCGGACTGCGCACGCCGGTTGCCAGCATCTCCGTGCGGGTCTGAATCGGCATCCACCAAATGTTGGGCATGCCCGGATACGAGAGCTTTTGATCCATTTCTTGGATCAGGCCGTCCCAGGTCAGGCCTTGGCGCCATTCGGAACGGGGTTTGAGCACGATGGTCGTCTCCGCCATGCCGATGGGCGCGGGGTCGGTCGCCGAACGCGCTCGCCCCATCTTCCCGAATACGCTGACGACTTCGGGTATCTGCTTGAGCTGTCGATCCATCGCCTTCAGCACGTTCGAGGCCTCGGTCACCGACATACCGGGAGGGGCCGTGGGCATGTACAAGATGGCTCCCTCGTTCAGCGGTGGCATGAACTCGCTGCCCAGGCGAAAAAAGATGGGCACGGTCAGCGCCATGGCTAGCAAGGCGGCCACGATGACCGTCTTTCGATACTGCACCACGAAGCGGACGACCGGCGCATAGCCCGCCACGAGCCAGCGGTTGAGGGGATTTTTGTCTTCGCGCAGCACCCTGCCGCGGATGAACAACACGGCCAGCGCCGGGGTTACGGTCACGGCGAGCAGGGCAGCGAAGCCCATCGAGTAAGTCTTCGTATACGCCAGCGGAGAAAATAGACGTCCCTCGGTTCCCTCCAACGTAAAAACGGGAATGAACGATACGGTGATCACCAAGAGCGAAAAGAATATGGAGGGCCCCACTTCTTGCATGGCCTCGACCGTGACTTGCCAGCGTGGCACGGGCTGACCGGCGCTCTCCCACTCCTCGAGCTTTTTGTGGATATTCTCGATGATGATGATCGACGCGTCGACCATGGCTCCGATCGCCACCACGATGCCACCAAGGGACATGATGTTCGCGGTCAGCCCCTGGTAAAGCATGGGAATGAACGAGAGCACCACGGCCAGCGGCAAGGTAACGATGGGAACCACGGCGCTACGGGCGTGGAGCAAGAACAAGAAGATGACCAGGCTGACCACGATCATCTCCTCGATCAGCGTCACCTCGAGCGTATCGATGGAGGCGCGGATGAGATCGGAGCGATCGTAGGTCACGACCAGCTCGACTCCCTCGGGTAGACCCTTTTTGACCTCGCGAAGTCGCTCTTTGACGGCATCGATGACGCGAAGCGCGTTCTCGCCGTAGCGCATCACCACGATTCCGCCGACCACCTCCCCTTCCCCGTTCAATTCGGCGATGCCACGTCGCATGGCAGGCCCAATGCTGGCTACGGCCACGTCCTTGAGCAGCACCGGAGTGCCGTCGTCTCCGAGCTTGAGCGGAATCTTTCGAAGATCGTCCAGCGATTTCACGTAGCCACGTCCACGGATCACGTGTTCGTGCCCGGAGATTTCGAGCGTCCGCCCCCCGACGTCTTCGTTGGAGCGACGCACAGCCCGCACCACCTCGCCGATCGTCACGTCGTAGGCCCTGAGGCGCGCCGGGTCGACCTGAATCTGGTATTCCTTGACGAAGCCGCCTATCGAGGCGACCTCCGCGACTCCCGGCACGCTTTCGAGCGCATAGCGGATGTTCCAGTCTTGCAGCGAACGCAGCTGCGCCAGATCGTGCTTGCCGCTCCGATCGACCACCGCATACTGAAAGACCCAGCCAACGCCGGTCGCATCGGGGCCCAACGTCGGCTTCACGCCTTCCGGCAGCTCTGCCGCCGCCGAGCTCAGGTACTCGAGCACGCGACTACGGGCCCAGTACATGTCCGTGCCATCTTCGAAGATCACGTAGACGAACGACATCCCGAACATGGATTGGCCCCGGACGAACTTGACCTTCGGTGCGGCCAAGAGCGAGCTCGAGATGGGGTACGTGATCTGGTCTTCGATCAGATCAGGACTCCGACCGGGCCATTCAGTGAAGATGATGACCTGCGTGTCGGAGAGATCCGGAATGGCGTCGAGCGGCGCGTTTCTAATCGAATAATAGCCCCAAGCGCCGAGCATCAGCGCGCAGATCACGGTGACCAGCGGACGGCGTGCACACGCAGCGATGATCCGGGCGATAAACCCACCGGAGCTGCTGGCACCGTCGCTAGTGGGAAGCATGCGAGCTTCCTTCCCAGTAGTCGGCCGCGGACCGGAGCCGGCTCTCGGCGGCAATCAAGAAATTGCCCGACGTGACGACGATGTCGCCTGGCTTCAGCCCCTCGGTGACCTCGTAGAGCCCGTCGGCGTGAACACCGAGCTTGACGGCTTTGGGTTGCAAGCGCCCCTCACCCAGATCGACGAACACGAGTCGGCGGGGCCCGGTATAGATCACGGCCGAATCGGGAATGGTCAGGCGCTCCCCTAGCTCGACCAAGAGCTCGACGTTTGCATACATATCCGGCTTGAGCTCGAGATCGGGATTCTTCAACACGACGCGTGCCCGACCGGTGCGCGTCTTGCTCTGCAAGGTGGGATAAACGAAGTCGACCTTCCCCTCGTAGGTCTTGTCCGGCACGTACGGGAGCCGAACGATGACCGGCTGGCCCACGCGCACGTGCGGCAGGTCCGACTCGTAAACTTCAGCGTCAATCCACACTTTGCTCAAGTCGGCGATGCGATAGACCCGCATGCCGGCTTCGACCCGAGCGCCCTCGACCACGTCTTTGTCGATGACGTAACCCGTGGCGGGTGCGGCGATGGGCACATGCTCCCAGGCTTCTCCTCTTTTCTCGAGTTCTTCGACCTGCGCCTCCGTCATACCGAGGAGTCGCAGGCGCTGACGTGAGGCGCGCGCGAGCCCCGCCAGCAGCTCAGAAGCGGCACCGCTTTGCTTGCGCACTGCGGCCAAGTATTCGAGCTGGGCAGTGTAGAGCTCGGGACTGTACAAGGTGAAGAGCGTCTGACCTCGTGCCACGCGCTGCCCCGTCTGGTTCACCGCGAGCCGCTGCACCCAGCCGCTCATGCGCAAGTTCACGTCCGCGAGCCTCGTCTCGTCGACCTTCACCTCGCCCACGGCGCGGATGCGTAACTCGACCTTCTGCCGAGTGGCAGGCGCAGTCCGCACGCCGATGCGCTGGCGACGAGCATCGTCTACGACGATGGTGCCGGATTCGAGCTCTGCTCGCGTGACCGGCGTCAGGTCCATGCCGCAAATGGGACATTTCCCCGGACCTGCCTGCTTGACCGAGGGGTGCATCGGGCAGGTGTAGTAGGCAACTTCACCTGACTGCGGCGGCGTCGAGTCGTGCTTGGCGTGATCGTGCTCCGGTTCCGACCACTCGGATTTCACACCGCACGCGGGCATGCTCTGCCCCATGTACGGGTTTTCGAGCTTCTCTCCTGGCTGAAACCATTTTCCATAGCCTTCGGTCATCGGACATTCGAAAATGTACAGTCCTTCACCGAGACGCGGCTCACTCGACGCCAGCGCCACGAGGGTGCGGCTCAGCTCGGCAAAGTGGGGACGCGCCTCCTTCGCGCTACCGGCGCCCGCGAGCTCTCCGGCCACCTTGCGAGCGCTCGCCAGGGCCTCCGCGAGCGCCTCGGGGACCTCGCCCTTGTGCTCGTCTGC
>CBFGRJ010000477.1:0-5429 GCA_965651135.1 uncultured Myxococcales bacterium | reverse complement strand
CCCCGGGCGCGTGGGCGGTCGCCGCGCGCCCACCGCCTACTAGCTCGCTGTCGCCCCCGAACAGGAGCTCTCGAACCAACCGCCCATATGTCGGATCTCCGGCGATGGGTTTGTACCCCTTGCTCGTCTCGGTCTCGAGGAGCTTCCGCTCGGCTTCTTTTACCGTGCTCAAGATCGGGGTGGCTCCGCTGGAGTCCTTGTAGACGCCGACCGAAAGATTGATCTTGTGTTCGCGCGGGTCGCGTACGAACTCTTCGGTGAGGCCCAGAATCGGGTCGCTGGGCGCTGTGGGGACGTCTTCGAACATGGCAATAACCTCCGAACTTCGAGGTCTGCTAACTCAGAGAGTAGGGCCTGGCAAGGGATGTCCCTTGCTCCCGCCTCGAGACGGGGTGCCAAGCCTGGGGTCGGATTGGCAATTGTCACTTTCGACAGCGACGATTAGCATCGCCAGCCATGCTGCGCGCACGCAAAAAACCGTCGAAGCCGGCGCTCGCCCTCACGTTTTTGCTGGCGCTCTCGCTCGTGAAGTGCGGGGACGACGAGGGCGGCTGTCGCCCGGGCGTACCGTGTCATTGTGCGCAGGGTCGGGGCTGCGTCTACGATTGCCCCCAAGCGGGCTGCATGCCCGAATGCCACGATGTCGACTTCTGTAGCGCGAGCTGTGGGCCCAGCTGCAAGTATACCTGCCACAACTCCGCCGATTGCTCGGTCCGCTGCGGTGGAGGCTGCAACGTCGAGTGTCATGACGTGAGCAATTGTCGGGCGTCGGTCGGCGCCCAGAGCGTCGTGACGTGCCGCCAGCTGAGCAACTGCGACATCACGTGCAACGGCCCGTGCGAGGTCGATTGCCAAGGCGGCGTCGGCGCTTGCAACGTGAACTGTAGAAACGGAACGGCGCGCGAAGTCCGCGGGAATCGCATCGTCTGCGAGTGAAGCGTCTGCTCAGCGCGGACCCGAGCTGGCCGGACCCTCGCACAGCCAGGTCACGCCGTCCGCGTACCAGCGCCCTAGGGGTTCGCGCACCAAAAAGAACTCCGCCCCGTTGGCCAGGCGCGCGCGAAAACCGCGGTCGCGCCGCGTGAAGCCTTTTTCGCGATACAGACCCAAGACCGTCAACTCCCGCCAGGCTCCTTCGTGCCAGACCCAAGCCGGTCTCTTCGGATCGTCGCTGGTGGCACGCACCCGGACTCGCCTCCAACGTTCGTGTGCGGCGAAGCGTGACGGCAATGACAAGCCGGCCTCCCGAGAGATTTCCATTACCGCTTCGGGCAGTGCTCGGGTCGATAGGCTGGCTGTGTGTTTGGCCAGTTGAAGCACGATCGCGTAGCCGGCTTCTAGCCCGATCAAGGCATAGCTCTGACGTTCGGCGCGCACGAACAGCTCGTGAGTTTCGGCCCAATGAGGCACGCCGCTTTGGACCAAGTGGGTCAGCACCAGTCTCCATTCAGCGGCGGCGACTTTGATGTCGAAAGGATCGAGCTGACCCGCATAGTCGACGGTTTCTCCCTCGGCATCCACCAGCGCGGCCGCCAGTGCTCCGGTATTTTCGCACAGCTTGTTCAACGCCGCGCTGAAAGCGCTGGCGGCTTGATCACGAACGGGCAGTTCCCTGCGCCTCACCGTCATCGCTGCTCGGAAACTCGTGCGCTGAGCTGATCCGCGTTTCTGGCAATTTCGATTCGCGTGTCGCGTTTGAGACGCTCGAGCAGCGAATCGAGCTGCTGGCGAGCCCTCGCGTGGTGTACGTCATCGGTGAGCTTGCTGCGCAGAGCAGCCAGCTCGTAGCGCTGCGCGTCGACGCGCTCGGTCAAGAAAATGACGTGGTAGCCGAATTTGGTTCGAACGACGGGGCTGGTCTGCCCCTCGCCCGCGATGGCATGTGCGGCTCGGGCGTAGTCGCGATCGAAGCTCGGTGGCTTCTTGCGCCTGTGGTCGAGAGGGTCCAGATAGACGGCACGACCGTCTTCGGTCATGAGCGGCAGTGATTCGACGCGTGTCTTCAGCTGACCCGTATCGACCGAATCTGCCGTTTTCAAGAACGCTTCGAGCTCCGACACGCCGCTCGTCGCGGCCGCAATGCGCTCGGCCGCCTCGCGCGCGGCGGCGTCTTGATCCGCGTTTTCGGGCATCACGACCGCGTGAGCGGTCCGCACCGAGACGGGTCGGTCGAGGTCCATCCAGCGCTCGGCCCGCAGCCGTTCGAGCTCCGCGTCCGTCGGGGGCCCTGCGGCCCTCGCTTCGTCCAGAAGCTGCTCCAAAAGCATGCGCGCGAGGACCGCGCGCTCGCTCACCTCGATGAGGCCAGTCGTGGCGAAGCGTTCGCGAGCGGCCTCGGCGAACAGCGCGTCCGCTACGGCTCGCTCGCCGGCATCGCGGGGTGACCACTGTCGGGTGCTGGCGATACGCGCCACGAACGTGCTGCTGATGGGTTCTGGTCCAACGCGAGCCACGATTCCCCCGCCGAGGGTCCGGTCGATGCTGTGCGAATCGGCCGATGGCGAGCAAGCCAGCGCGAGCGCCGAGGAGAACGCGGCAAACAGGCCGCCACAGACACGAACGATTCGAGCGGTCATCTACCCGCGTGAGCCGCTGCGTGGTCGCAGCATTTCGGTTGCAGCTTTCAGGCACAGCGCGCCCAAGACCAAAAAGTAGAGTGCCCGGAGATCTTCTCGCTCGCCCAGCGCGAAGATTCCGGCGGCGAATGCAACGGTAGCCACCAGAAGCAAGAGCACGCTCAGTATGTCGACTGCTTTCGACACGACGCCAGTTTAGTACACTCCCGCGCTCGTGGAGCTAATGGATGAAATGCCAGAAGCCGCCCAGCAGCAAAAGTAACCCTGAGGCCACCAGCCAGCGTTGTGCAGCGCCGATTCGCCGTTGTGGGGCTTGAAGCTGGCGAGGACCGCGCAAGGTGGCCACCTTGGCGCCGCCCCCGAGCAGCGCAATGGCACAGGCCACGGCGGCCGCGTGGGCGAGCAGGGCATGGTCCGGCGTGGGCACTCGCCACGCTAGCGCCAAGCACGAAATCGCACCCAGTATGCTCAGGCCCAGCACCAGGAGCGCCCCTTTGGGTAAGCTGGCGCGCGCCGTCAACGCAGCGCCCGCCAGCACGTTCGGGTGATCTTCGGGTACTGCGCCCAGCTGGCGCAGCGAGCCCCACCCGAACGTGAATGCGGCCCAGCCCAGGCCTCCTAGGGCTGCCTGTACGGGCTCGAGCCGGTCGACGCTGATCTCGTCCGCCAACAGCAACCACGTGACCGAACACAGGGCGACGAACAAAGAGACGCCCACGCCGCGACCGAGCCGCGGTCTGTCGACGGCGAGGTAGGGCCCAGCGACCAGCGCAACCAGTGCGCAAAACGCCGTCAGTTTGGCGATAGGGGGTGCCTCGGGCCCAAGAGTGGGAGAGGCCACCGTTGCCAGCCACGCGTACACGCCGGGAATCAGCAGGTGCGCGCGTGTGAGCAGCGGGATGGCGCGAGCTTGCGCCTTCACATTGCCTTCTCCAGTGGGCGCGGAGCACTCATGGGCGAGCAAAGTTCTCGACGAAGTCGAGGAAGGTCAGCACGGGGTGCCCGGTGCCGCCTTTCGGATACGAACCCTGGGCTCGATCGGCGAGCACGGCACCCGCCACGTCGCAATGAATCCAGGGTACGTCTCCCACGAATTCGCGCAAGAAGAGCGCAGCGGTGATCGAGCCTCCCCAGCGATCCCCCGTGTGCTTGAGGTCCGCTACGTCGCTTTTCAGCTGTTCGGCGAGGTCGTCGAGCAGCGGCATGCGCCAAAAGTTCTCGCCCGCTTGCTTCGCGGCCTGGCCAAATCGCTCAGCGAGCTCGTCGTTGCTCGTGTAATAAGCAGAACAGGTTTTGCCGAGCGCCACCAGGCAAGCGCCGGTGAGTGTCGCCGCATCCACGATCAGCGACGGCTTCAAGCGCCGCGCATAGGCGAGAGCATCCGCCAGCACCAAGCGCCCCTCTGCGTCGGTGTTGATGATCTCCACGGTTTTACCATCGAGTGAACCGAAGATGTCACCGGGCCGATAAGCGGCTGCGTCGGGCATGTTCTCGGCAGCGCCGATGATGCCGTGGACTTCGACGCGCGGTTTGAGCTCTCCGATCGCTTTCATCAAACCCAATACGGCAGCGCCGCCGCCCATGTCGCTCTTCATTTCCCCCATGCCCGGTGCCGGCTTGATGCATAGGCCGCCCGAATCGAAGGTTAGACCTTTGCCCACGAACACCAGCTTCTCGCGGGAGCTCGTGGGGGGTGAATAGGTGAGGTGAATGAAGCGAGGCTCATGAGCGCTGCCCTGACCTACGGCATAATGCAGTTTCATGCCGGCGCGCGCGATGCCGGCCTTGTCCAGCACCTTGACCTTGAACTTGTACTGTTTGCCCAAACCGCGGGCCATTTGCGCCAGAATTTCGGGATAAAGCTCGTTCGGCGGTTCGTTGACCGCGTCTCTTGCCAGGGCCACCGCGTCGGCGATCGCCAAACCGAGCTTGAGTTGCTTTTTGTTCGCCGCGCTAGGGCGCGCGCTCGTCAACAGTGTGACCTCCGACAATTCGGATTTGGGTCGGCGATCTCCCGTCAAGTACTTGGAGAAACGATAGGCGCCAAGACCAACTCCTTCAGCAATGCCTCTGAGGTCGTCCATGTTGGGAAGCAACAAGCCCAGCCGTTTGCTCTGGTTGCCTTGTGCCCAGCGGGCGGCCAATGCGGCAGTCGACCGCACGCGCGCGCGTTCGGTCGTGCCTTTGGAGCCCATGCCCACGAGCAGCAAGCGAGCCGCCTCGATGGCTCCCAGGGTCGTCACTTCGAGCGTCTGTTCCGCCTTGGCCTCGAACTCCTGCTTTCGGACCAGTTTGAACAATCCGCCGTGAAGGGCCTTGTCGAGGGCAGCCAAGTCCGGCCTCTTCGTGAAGTCACCGGCTTCGATCCCGACTGCAAGAGCATCGACTTCGGCGGCGGCTGGATTCGCGGCGGAAAACTGGAGCGAGAGTTTCATGGTCAATGTTTGTCTCCTGGCGGGTCTAGCGCCGTGCAGTCATCGGCGCTGCATCGTCCGCAATTTCCCGGGCATACTGCCACCTAGCCCAGATGCGCGTAAAGGGCGTGCCGGACTGGGCGCCAAGGCAGAGGGGTGCCCGGCCTTTTATCCGGTCCCTCGCCGATCGCCCCCGGTTGGATCGAGTCAACCGACGGTCTATGCTTGAACCCCATGCGCTCTCCGGCGGCACGGACCGCTCTGGTCGCTTCGCTTCTCGTGACCGTGACTTGGTGCTGGGGGGCCATCGCGCAAGAAGCTCCCGGTGGATCGACGGACGCATCGCAGCAACAGGGGTACCCGCAACAACAGGGGTATCCACAGCAACAGGGGTACCCGCAACAACAGGGGTACCCGCAACAACAGGGGTACCCGCAAC
>CBFGRJ010000476.1:0-5438 GCA_965651135.1 uncultured Myxococcales bacterium | reverse complement strand
ACTTTGGTCGGTAGGAACGCCCGGCATCCGCTCACGAACGTGAGCGGCCCCAATGAACCCGCCGCCGTCGGTGCACCGGCTTGCCCGGGACGCGGCGGCCCCCGGCGATGCACAGCAAGCATGGGAAAACGCTCGTGTTCGTGGGGCTTGCGGGGAGGTGTACTTGAGGTATCGTCTGCTCCGATTGAATCGTTGGGTCGTTGTCGATGGTTGAACCGAGGCTCCGTTGCCGAGTGCAGTTGCTCTGATCCCGGCTTATCAAGCTGCCGCTACGATCGCGGCTGTGCTTGACGATTGGGCGCGCGTTTGGCAGGAGCGGGGCGTTGATGCGCCTCGCGTGATTGTGGTCGACGATGGGTCGACGGATGATACGGCCGGCGTGGCGGCTCGGGCTGGGGCCGAGGTCGTGAGGCATGCGAAGAATCTCGGCAAGGGGGCCGCGCTGAGGAGTGGGCTTGGGCGTGCAAGGGAGCTCGGGGCCGATGTTGCCGTGGCTCTGGATGCCGATGGTCAACACCCTGCGGCCGAGGCGATGCGGATTTTGGATCACGAAGCGGCGGTCTCGGCTTTGGTGTTGGGTATTAGGAATCTGGTAGAGGCTGGGGCGCCGCGGGCGAATCGCTTTTCGAATGCTTTTTCGAATGTTTGGTTATCTGGTTTTTCCGGCCATTGGCTGCGCGATACGCAGTGTGGCCTCAGGCGCTACCCAGTGCGGGAGACGTTGGCACTCGGTGCTCGCGCCAATGGCTACGGGTTCGAGGCGGAGGTGATTTTGCGGGCAGCTCGAGCTGGTTGGCGCATCGAGCAAGTGCCGGTGACTGTGGTTTACCCGCCTGAATCGCTGCGGACGACGCATTTTCACAGCGTGCGCGATCCGTTTCGGATTGTCATGCGGGTGCTGTATACCGCGGCTACTGCGAGTCGGCAGTGAGGCCTAGCGGCTGGCGTTTGCGCTGGCGTTTGCGCTCGCTTTTGCGCTCGCGTTTTGGCGCGCGTTTGCGCTCGGTGCGCTGGCTGAGACTGGTGCGCTGGTTGAGTCCGGTGCTTGGCCTGGTGGTGTGTCTTGGTGCAGCTCATTTGTGGATTCGGCATGCTGCGACCGCCACGCCTCCGCAGATCGGTGCTCCGTCGGGCGTGGTGAGGCACGAGCCGGGAGGCGTGCGTGTGTTTGGCGCGTCGCGCGTGCGTCACCGGGGCAAGATCTTGGAGGTGCATTTGACGGGGACGCCCGTGCAGATCGGGTTTGCCCACGCGCGCCTGTTGCACGATGAAATGGTTAGGAACGAGGGGGTGCTGCTCGGTCATTTCGAGCGGTCCATTCCCAACAGCTGGGCCAGGGCCCTATTGCTCGATTTGGCATTGCTCAAGTATGGGAAGGTGCAGCAGGGCATGAGCGGTGAGCGTTTGCGGGAGATTGCCGCTACGGCCCGCGGCTTCGACCCCGACCCTTTTCGCGATTTTTTTGCGACGTTTCAGCGGTTCACCTATTTGAACGCGCTGTACGACATCGCTTTGTCGTTCGAGCATTCGCCGCTCATCGGCTGCACTAGTTTCGTTCTCAATGCAGGCAGCCCCAATCCGGGGGTGAATGCGGGGGTGAACGGCCAAGGTGATCCGCTCTTGGCGCGCAATTTCGATTTCGAGGTCGATCCGATTTTCGACCGTGAGAAGGCGGTGTTCGTGGTGCGCGAGCAGGGCAAGGTGCCCTTCGCATCCGTGGCTTGGCCCGGGCTGGTAGGTGTCGTCACCGGTATGAACGCGCACGGTGTGGCCGTGGTGGTGCACGGGGCGCGGGCTGCTGAACCGACCAACGTAGGCGAGCCCGTGGTGCATGCGCTGCGCCGGGTGTTGTCGAATGCCACCGATACAGCGCACGCGATCAAGCTGCTCGGCCTAAACTCTGCGATGGTGTCGCATATCGTGGTGGTCATGGATAGCAGCGGTACGGCCAAGGTCGTCGAACGCGCTCCCGGTCACGCGGATCATGTGAGCGCTCTAGGGAGCCGGGCTGCTATCACCAATCATTTCGAAGGGCCGCTCGCTGCCGATCCAAAGAATTTGAGAGTGCTGGAAGAAACGTCCACGCGGCAGCGACGGCAGCGAGCCGATGCCCTCTTGGAGCGCTCGCAGGGCAAGCCGGCCAGTGTCACCGACGCCATCGCGTTCTTGCGCGATCGAAAGGGCGCCGGCGGCCGTTCGCTGTCGCTCGGCGACCGCAACGCCATCGATGCTTTGATCGCCACGCACGGAGTCGTGATGAATACGCGTAGGCGTCAGCTCTGGGTCAGCGAAGGCCCTCATCTACTCGGGCGCTTCGTGTTGTTCGATCTGGAAGATCTGTTCACGGGCCCCGACTCCTCGATAGCGGAGCTTGTGACGCTGCCGAGTGATCCGGCGCTCGAGAGCGCCGAGGTGCGTCGTTACCTCGCTGGTCAGTGAAAATTTCAGGCAGCCCGCTTACGACCGAGCACGAGCAGGTACTCGTAGTGGTACTCGGAGGCACCGCTGCTCCCGCGATCGGAGCGAAGGGCAAAATCTAGAAAATCTTGCGCGAACTTTGCAGCTAGCTCGGGTTCGAGGCTCCGGTGAATGGCAACGGCCGGCCCAAACGTCTCGAGAAAGAAGTCGCGATAGGCGCGCGGGCTGTCGGCGCGTTCGGTGTACACGCCACGCTCTAGCTCGAGGGACACCAGTCGATCGCCGAACAGCTGGCGAACGTGCGCCTCGTCGCCCCACAGAACCGGCGGTAGTGCGTCAGCAGGCGGCGCAGGAGCATAGGGCCCGAAGAGCTCGAAGAAGGCCCCTGCCAATCCCTCGGCTGTGAAGTTCAGCATACCTATTCGCCCACCAGGCTTACAGACACGCAGCATTTCGTCTGCCACCTGCTGGTGGTGGGGAGCGAAGATGACGCCCACGGATGACGTGACCACGTCGAATTGGGCGTCCTCGAAGGGCAATGCCTCGGCGTCGCCCTCGACCCATTCGAGCTGTACACCGCGAGACGCTGCTTCTCGACGACCGGCAACGAAGTGTTCGGGCGTGATATCGAGCGCGGTCACGTTGGCCCCCACCTCCGCAGCTCGAATGGCGGTGTTGCCCGTGCCCGCGGCGACGTCGAGCACGCGCTCGCCCCTGGCTACGGCCACGCGGCGCACGAGCAGAGCACCCAGCTCCCAGACCAGCTGGGTGGCAAAGCGATGGTAGTCACCTTGCGACCAGATAGCCCGCGCCGATGCTCGCGGCAGATCGGCGCGTGTGGGGCTGGGGTCATCGCTGCTGTCGGTTTGCTTGTTCATCGGTACCTCCTCGCCGGAGTATCTGCAACGGTCGCCTCCCGGCTGCTTCCCCTAAAAGGGCCATTTTGCGCGTTTTGCGCGCCTGGCCCGATCGGGCAATGCCGCGCTATCGAGTCGGTGGGAGCAGCCCCAGCTTGGCCGCATGCGCTGCCGCTGCAGCCCGGGAGGGCAGATCGAGCTTGCGCAGAATGTTGGCGACGTGCCGGTGGATCGTGTGCCCGCTGAGGCCGAGCTCGTGGGCGATCTCGCGGTTCTTGTGGCCTCGAGCAACCCATGCGAGCACCTCACGTTCGCGCCGTGTCAAGTTGGAATGCGACTCGGCCATCAAGACCACGTCCGGCGGTGCTTGCAGGCGCTTCGCGCGCTCGGCTTGGGCCGGGGCACCCAGCTCCTGAAGCACGCTCCGCGCCTTTTCTGCCTCTCGTGCAGCGTCGGTAGGCCGCTTGAGAACCGCTAGGCATTCGGCGAGATCGAGGCGAGCGCAGGCGCAGTCGAACGGCGCTTGCGCGCGCTCGAGTCGATCGACGGCGTCTTCGAAGCAGGCTCGAGCGCTCGCTTGATCGCCGGCCGACATCGCCAGCAATCCCCGGCACGATTCCACCCCGGCCTCGAGGCGGTCGGTCCCCACCTGCTGCGCGATCTCTCGAAGCGTGGCGAGCGCTCGTTGCGCCGGATCGCGCTCGCCGTGTGCTGCATAGGCGCGGATCAAGAGCTCGAGCGCCGGCGCTCGGTCGATGAGGCAATGGTCGGGAGTTTGGCGCAGGTTCCTCTGGCACAGCTCGATCGCCGTCAGCGCGTCACCGCGATCGAGCGCCATACGTGCGCGGCACAGCTGCCCAGCCGAAGAGGCGCCCGAACGCTCCAGCAACTGTTCGGCCTCGTGCGTTCTCCCCTGTCGGCGCCGCAGCTCTGCCAGAAGCGACAGGGCCATGGGCGCCAAGGGCGGGCGCGAATGCGACAAATCGTCAGCGGCCGCCTCGAGCAGTCGTTCGGCCTCCCGAAACTCGCCCCGCCACAGATGAACAGCGGCATATTCAGTGCGACAGAAGCCCAGCATGTAGCGGCTGCCATACCGCTCCGCGAACTCGGCAATGCGATCGCACCACTGGAACGCCCGCTCGTAGTCGTGCAGCTTCACGCACGCCGAGACCAGAAAGCAGCAGACCCATGCGCTCGAGATCGGAATCGTGGCCTCGCCGCCCAGCGCCAGGGCGGTGGCCTCGTCCAGGTAGGCCATGCCTTCGGTAACGCGCGCCCGAGACACCAGCGATGCCCCGGCCAGAGCGAGCCCCAGCATCTCTACGTCGCCTACTCCAAAGCGACGGCCGAGCTCTACGGCCTCGAGCGCCAACGCTTCTGCTCGAACCACGTCGCCGGCGAGTTGGGCCCTGTAGCCTTCGTGAAAGGCGAGCCAACCGTGCTCGGGTCCGAGCTCGACAGTCTCCAGCAAACGTTTGGCGCGACCGAGCCAGCCGTTGGCCACTGCCAGCGCACCGTGAAAGTCGAGCTGATCGGCGGCCAACCAGGTCGCCATGCGCGCGGCGCCGGCGACGTCGCCTCGCTTCATGTAGAGCTTGTAAGCGTTCTCGCGAGCGGCAAGTACAGCGGCTGCATCGTCGAGCCACCAGGCAGCCCAGCTGAGACCTTCGAACAC
This sequence comes from uncultured Myxococcales bacterium, assembly GCA_965651135.1. Taxonomy (GTDB): domain Bacteria; phylum Myxococcota_A; class Polyangia; order Polyangiales; family Polyangiaceae; genus JAICQQ01. The sequence goes on along the minus strand of CBFGRJ010000476.1, from coordinate 488 downwards.
CAGCGGGTGGTTTTCTGTAGCGACGGCTTGCTCGAATGCCGCGCGCGCCGACGCCCAGCGCCCCTTGCCGAGCTCGGCCCAACCTTGGTCGCTGGCAGAAGTCATTCCCCAAGCCATGAGGTTGCATTTTCCCCCGGGCGACCGGCGAGTCAATTTCTGGACACGCGCCTTCGATTCACAGCCGGTCGAGGCCGAACCAGGCGCCGCCGCAAGCCAGCGAGAAAGCCAAGGGAGCGATCACCAGCGCAACGACCAAAGCCACCGGTTCGGTAATGCTGAGCATCAGCATGGCGACCACGATGGCAACCCCGCTGGCCAAAGCCGGCTCCAGCACGCTCTGGGCCGCGCTGGCTCGCGCGATCAGGTAGCCCGATATCGGAAATGCCACGAGCACGGCCGTGCCGAGCAGCGCGAGCGGGCCAGAAGAGCGAAAGTCGGCCTCGCTGGCGCTCGTGAAATCAATGCCGATCTCGTGCCCCAAATACACG
>CBFGRJ010000475.1:0-5439 GCA_965651135.1 uncultured Myxococcales bacterium | reverse complement strand
CCCATCGAATGCGACTAGACGCGTCAAAGCACCGCTGGATTCGAGCGGTGATTCCAGTGGCAGTGCTCGTCGCCGTGGGAGTGCTCGCGTACACCTTGATTCAGCCCCAGCGGGCGCTGGACCAGAACGCTGTGCAGTCACAAGGGGACGCAGAACGCTGCAGCGGTGTGGTGCGAGAAGTCGCAGGCCATTTGGCTCGGGGCAAGGTGCGTGAAGCGCGCGTCGAGTGGGACCGCGCTCCCGCTGGTTGTGAGAACGATGCCACATGGTGGGGGGCCGAGGCAGAGCTCCTGGTGCTCGAGGGGCAAGCGGCCAGCGCACAAAGCTTGGCGGAGCGCGCACTCGCGAAGAATCCAAAGTTGCTGTCGGCACGCCGCGCGCAATGCCTGGTATACAGCCGGGCCGCGGAGCACGCGCGTGCCAAGGCGTGTTTCAAGCGCCTGCTGGATGAGCACCCTACCGATTTGGGCAGCGTATTTGGGGCGGCCATGGCCAGCCAAAGCGCCAACCACTACCACGGCGCTCGTGAAGGGTTTCTCAAAGCGCTTCGACTCGAACCCAAGCACGCTGAGGCGCGCTACCGATTGGCGCAGATGACGCTGGCCATCGGCGCCAAGGCGGAAGCAGAAAACCATCTGAGAAAGCTTCGGCAAATCGTAACCCCCGAAGATCCTCGAGTGCGCGACATCGAACAACGACTCGCCGCGCGTGCAACATCTGACAAACCCGCAAGTCATATGAAGTAGTACTGGATTGGCCCGCGGCACATGTACGACGAAGTGCGGGAAAACTTGCGAAGGGTTGTATTGACTGCTGTTCGGCGGCCACCAAACAGGTTAAGAATAGGTGCTTAGCTGCTGCCGAGGAGGAGCTTTGAGTCGCAAACTTAGTCTACTGTTAGGTATTGCTCTAGTCGTCGCGGCGTGCGGAGGTGGCGGCAGCGGAGGCGGCAAAAAGTCTGGGGGAGCCGGCGGCGGAGCCGGAGAAAGCGGTACCGGCGGTAGTGGTGGTACCAGCGCTACCGGCGGCACCGGCGGCAGTGGTACCGGTGGCGATGGCTCGGGTGGCACTGGTACCGGGGGTGACGGCTCGGGTGGCACTGGTACCGGGGGTGACGGCTCGGGTGGTAGTGCCGGCGCTGACGGAGGCACCGGTGGAGGAGCAGGGGCGCCACCCATGCCGACCGAATCCAAGCCGGGCATGGGGCTCAGCTCCAACGGCAATGTTTCATCGAGCGAAACCTTTACTCTCGTGTTCGTGGGTGGCGAGAGCGTGGCCGGTGCGAGCATGTCGTCAGAAAATTATCAGCTTCGCGGCGGCCTAGTCGGAGCGATGTTCTAAGCAAACTTTGAGAATGCGTGGCCCTAACTCAACGAAGGCACAACGGAGTTAAAGAAGGATGACCTTTCACAGAAAATGCTTGCTGGTGTTGGCCCACGTGGCTTTGGCATTGTTCGCGTTCACGAGCTCGGCTTTGGCTGACGTTCCAGGCACGCTGACCCAGCAGGGGCGGCTGCTGGATTCCAGCGGCTCTCCCGTGCCGGATGCTGAAGTCAGCTTCACGTTCACGATTTACGACGCTGCCGAAGATGGCAACGAGCTGTGGACGGAGACCCAGGATATCAGCACTGAGGATGGCTTCTTTTCGGCGCGGCTGGGTGAGGTCTCCGCATTTCCGCCCGATCTGTTCGATGGGTCGAACGCGCTCTTCTTGGGTGTGCAGGTGGGCAGCGACGACGAAATGACGCCGCGCCAACCGATCACGAGCGTGCCCTTCGCCATGAAGTCGGGGAGTGCCGATCACGCGGCAACAGCAGACGAGGCGACCCACGCGGCAACTGCCGACACCGCCACCAACGTCACCGGCGACATCAGCCCCACGTCGATCAGCACGGGCACCGGGAACTTCTCCGGGGCCCTCACCGTCGGTGGGGCCGTCAACGTCGGCGGATCGCAGGTGATCAATGCATCCGGCACGTGGGTGGGCGACATCGATTTCACGAGCTTGGTCGATCTACGTACGCCGACTGGGCCAGTGGCCACTAGCACGTCGAATCAGTGCGCTTCCGGCGGGCTGATTGTCAGCGGTGGTTGTCTCGCGAGCTCGGGTGACTGGGTGCAATGGTCGTATCCGATAGCGGGAAAGGCGGGCAACTCCTGGTCCTGCGGCTGCGGCGGCACGAGCTGCACGGTTTCGGCTTACGCTATTTGCCTTCAGTAGTCTTTCTGCGGCACGAGGGCATGGCTTCGTAGGTGGGGGGCGAGCTCGGAGAACGGGACCACACCGCTGGCTCCGTTCTCCGGAAAGAAGAAGAATACGAGGTTTTCGTTGGCCGATATGACGGTGTACTTGCCGTCCTTGCGCTGCACCAATGCTGCGGCGCTGGGTGCGCGATCGTCGAGTGGCACGTAGTGGCTCTTCAGGCCGAAGTGTCGAGCTAGGTAGGCCTGCACGGCGTGCGGCATGGCGCCGTCCGGCAGTGGTTCTGGAAGGCTTTGGGCATCCCGATCGGGTCCGTAGTAGCTCAAGAGGTAGGCTAGGGCGCCGCGCAGCGTCTCCGTCTTGCCTGTGGTGAAGCGCGCGTAGCCGCCTGGTTCGCCGCTGGGAGGCTTTGGCCACAATACGTCGCCGATGGCGGCCCAGGTCTGGGCACTGTGCCCGTAGTTTGCTCGAACCAGCGCCGGCGAGATGAGGCAGATCAGCACTGCGCCTGCGCACCCGGCCAGCAAGGTGCGCCAGGCTGGGACTCGAAGGGTCACGCTCGGAATGGAAACGGGGACGCGCCCGCGCAGCAGCAGGCACGTCAATAGGACCAAGACTTGCAGTACGGGCCACAGCCCGCGTGTCCGCAAAAAAGGCGTGAGTAGGCCGTATGCGGAAGCCGTGACCTGGCTGGCTTGGGCGGCGCCGAGCACGGTCGTGGCTTCGAAAGCGCCAAAGCGTGTGATGCGGCCTGACGGTCCGCGGTTGCTCGCCCACACGATGTCCCGACCCACTTCGATGGCTCTCAGTTGTGCGTTGGCCAGGTGCTCGAACACCACGACAGAGTCGTAGAAGCTGCCGTCGTCGGTGCTGACCACGAGCAGCCCTGCACCTTTGCGCGCGAGCTCGTGGCTGGCTTTAGGCAAAATTGCCTCGTTGCAGATCATGACACCGATCGACAGCTTCTCGTCGAAGCGCAGGGGCTCGTAGCCCGTGCCCGGGGTCACGCCTTTCTCACCGAGCGGTACCAAATCGACCTTTTGGTGCGTTCCGACCAGTTTGCCGCTTGCGTTCAACAGCGCGACAACGTTGGTGCGATCGCCGCGATCGTCGACCAGATAAGACGAGAGCAGCGTGGCCTGTTTCAGCTGCCGGCTCCGCTCAGCGAACGCCGCGCGAATTGCTGGAAACAAGAGCGTGTAGCGTTCTTCGTAGCTTTCGCTGAACACCAGGAGCTCCGACCGCGTCAACTGCGCTAGCTGGTGTGCCACGCGTTCATTGAGCCGCTCGGTGGCTCTGGGCGAGGCCATGCGCGCGATGTAGTAGCGCTCTGGCACGTTGAGCTGCACGATCCCCGCGCTCAACTGGCGAGCGCTCGACTCGGCACTCAGGTGGCCCAATAGGCTGCTGGCGCCCACGAGCCCGAGCCCTGCGGCGATCGCGCCTGCCGCGCGCCATGGTGCCCGGATGGCCAGCTGCGCGGCGCTGAGCCCGAGGCTTGCTACGAGCAGGCCTTGCAGCACATTAGCGCCGAACAGTCGGGCTCCACCCGCGAGCCAGGGCGCCACGCGCACGAGCGCCAAAGCCTCTGCCTTGGGAGCATACAACCAGTCGGTGGCGTCCATGAGCAGAGCGAACAGCGCCGCGGTCGCCGCGAACAGCTGGAGCGGAGTCAAACGGCGAGACGCCCAATGCAGCCAGAGCGCCAATGGCACCGAGTAGACCAGGGTGCCGTAGACGACGAAGGCCGCCAGCACGTGAAAACCCCAACCGATGCCGCCTATGCACACCGTGCAGAGCAAGGCGGCTCCGTGGAAGACGCCACCGAGTGCTGCCCGGTGAATGGACGGTTGCCGGATCACGAAGGCCAGCCACGCGACCATCGCCAACAGGTGCAACCCTATCCATTCGAGGCCGGGCCTGCCCAGGCTCGTCGCTGCTCCAGCGAGGAGCGAGAGCCCCACCACGCCCATGCTTTCGCGAGCGCGGACGCTGCCTTTCGAGATCACCCTGGTTTCTGCTGGACCGAGAGATCGAGGATCAGAGGAAGCCCCTTGGCGTTGGGGGCGATTTCGCCGGCGCGTTCCTTGGGGATCCAGACACGGCGCGTCTCACCGATGCGCATGCCGCGCACGACATCGACAAGACCTCCCGGCAGGCTCTCCAGGGTCGTTTCGGTGCGCTGGTTTCTGTGCGCGCGGCGCACGACGAGCCCTTCGACGACCCAACCGGTCCATAGCAGCGTCAGCGGGCGTTTGGCCGCCACCGCTCGATCACCGCTGCGCTGCAGTACCTGGTACTTGTAGCCGTTGGGGGCCGTGGCCGCGTCCGCAGGCGGGCCGGAAGCCGCCGGTTGCGGGCCCTGCGCCATCACGGGTTCGCTGCTGCGGCCCACCGTGTAAGCGTCGACTTGCACAATCACGTCTTCGTCCGGCCAGGTAGGCGGATGCCACGACGCGTGAGCCGCTTTGGGGATCCAGTAGCGCGCCACCGCAGGAGCCTTGATCTGCTCGAGCAACTTTCGAAACTCGGGGCCGATCGACGATGCGGTGATGCTTCCAGCGTACTCGCGATCGAAAGTGCTGGTGGCCAACGAGCCATCGGTCTTCCACACCGTGACGTCTGCTGTTAGCGAATCGTGCTCGCCAACGGGCGCTTCGTGACCGTTTTCGACCAGTTGCCAGCGCACGCCGGCAGGTGCTTGCTTGGCGTCGGCAGGTGGGGTCAGCGGCGGGCGCTCCAGCCGGGCTTTGCGCTTGTCGCGCACCTCCTGAAAGGAGCCAACGACACTGGCGGGAGCAGCGGCGCTTGGGGCAGGGGCGGCGGCGCTAGCGGGTGCCGAGCTGAGCCCTTGGGGTTTCGCCTTGTCTTGCTTTGCCGTGTCTTTCCGCTGACAGGCCGGAGCGAGAAGTAGGGCCAACGCCAGCGCGGCCCGTGTCCAATGCGTATCGTTCGAGAACAACAATGCGTCGGGAGTGTCACTCGCGTGGCTCGAAACTGCAAGTCCGCGGCGTCTTGCTTTGGACAATGCCGGGCCGAAAGCTAAAGTAGCTCCAGATGCGATCCGCGGCGCGCTGGCTAACCGTTCTGACGCTTGCCAGCCTGGGTGCGTTGGCCGGTTGTGGCAGCCGTTCTCGCTTGCATCCCGGAGGTACTGGTGGTGCCGCCGGCATGGGTGGTTCGGGTGGCTCTGTGGGTTCGGGTGGCTCTGTGGGTTCGGGTGGCTCTGTAGGTTC
>CBFGRJ010000474.1:0-5448 GCA_965651135.1 uncultured Myxococcales bacterium | reverse complement strand
GTGTACGAAAAGCCACCAAGGCGGCGCGGATCTCGGGGTATTTGTTGCCCAGAGTTGCGGCGGCGAGCAGCGCCGCGTTGTTGGCGCCCGCCTTGCCGATGGCCAGAGTACCGACTGGGATGCCGCCGGGCATTTGCGCGATCGAGAGCAGAGAGTCCAGGCCTTTGAGGGCTTTGGATTCGATGGGTACACCGAACACCGGCAAGCAGGTCTTGGAGGCTGTCATTCCGGGTAGGTGCGCGGCGCCGCCGGCACCGGCAATGATGACTTCCAGCCCGCGCGCCTCGGCGGAGGCGGCGTACTCGAACAGCAGATCGGGAGTGCGATGAGCAGAAACGATACGCACCTCGTGCGGCACACCGAGCTGCTCGAGTGCTATAACGGCGTGACGCATGGTTTCCCAATCGCTCTTCGAGCCCATGATCACGCCCACCAGGGGCTGTTCGGTTCCAACGGTCAAAGGAGCCGCAACATACTTGTCGGGGCGGGTTCACTCAAGCCCGATTCGGCGCGAATCATGCACCACTTCGAGATTGGCGCAGGGCTTGACGTGTGTCGCCCTGGGGGGGGCAATCAGCTTGTTCGAGCTCGGCTGCACGGCCCCCTTGACCGAGGCTGCCGCTCCCGTAGCGGCGCCCGATCCGGAGCAGGGCTCGACCTTGCAGTCGCAGCGCATGCAGCCGCGCGAGCTCGTGCTCACCGAGGCCGAGCGAGCATGGCGCGCGGAGCTGGCCACCCACTTCCAGCATTTGAATGGACTCGGGGAGCGCTCCATTCAGAAGCACTGGGAGCTCGCCGACGCTGCCGACTACCTGGCGACACAGTGGGAACAGATGGGCTACGCGCTCGAGCGCCAGGGCTACGATGTCGGGGAAGTCGTGGCCCAGAACATCGAGGTCTCGGTGAGTGGCGCCGAGCTTGGACGCGAAAGCATCATCGTGGGCGCTCACTACGACGCCTCGGGGAGCGAGGGCGCCGACAACGCGACAGGTGTTGCTGCACTGCTCGTGCTGTCGAGGGTGTTTCGCGATCGAAAACCGTCGCGCAAGGTTCGCTTCGTCGGGTACGCGCTGGGTGATGCACCCCATGTGAAAGCCGAGTCGATGGGCAGCCTGCGGCATGCTCGGCAAGTGGCAGCCAAGGGTGAAGCTGTCGTCGCGATGTTGAGCCTCGATTCTTTGGGGAGCTTCAATCACGAGCCAGGTTCCCAGCGCGCTCTCGATGGGGTCGACGTGCCGCTGCCGAATACCGGAAACTTCTACTTGTTGCTCGGCAGCGAAAACGCCGAGAGCATCAGCCGCACGCTGATCGCAAGCTGTCCCGCGACGGGGGGCATCGAGCTCTTGGCGCGCACGCGCCGTGAGGGTTCGGATTCGCCCTTGGTTTCCGACGATTGGCCGTATCGGCAGGCGGGGGTGCCTGCGGTCTTGGTCAGCGACACAAAGGCATTTCGCACCGTCGGACCGCACGGCTCCGCCGGGCCGGATCTCGATCGTTTGAGCCGGCTCGTAGGCTGCCTGGAGCGCGGCATTGGTGAGCTCGCCGATGCACCGGGCGAAAAAGACGCGGAAAAGTAGCCAGCGGTCGCTGGGCCGGTGTTCCAGGTCGGAGAATTCGAGAGCTCGCTGCCGAGAGAAATGACGGAAGCATGACAGCACCCCAGGCGCGTTCCGATTAGGCTGCGTCGCTCGTATGGCCTGGATCATCGTCACGTTCTTCATCGGCCACTGGGTGGCATCGGTGTTTTGTCAGACTTTTTTCCTACATCGTTATGGCGCGCACCGCATGTTCACCATGAGCAAGGGCTGGGAGCGATTTTTTCATCTCATGACCTATTGCGCCCAGGGGCCGAGCTACCTGCATCCGCGCGGCTATGCGGTTTTGCATCGCATGCACCACGCCTTCAGCGACACCGAACGCGACCCGCATTCGCCGCGTCATCACAAGAACGTGTTTTCGATGATGTGGAAGACAAAGCAAGCGTATGACGACTTCGCCTACGACAGGGTCAAGCCCGAGGCCCGTTTCGATGGCGGGGCTCCGGTGTGGAGAAGCTTGGACAAGCTGGGGCAGTCGTGGACGGCAAGGCTTGCCTGGTGCGGCGGCTACATCTTGTTTTACGTCGCGTTCGCGCCTTCTTTCTGGTGGTACGCGCTGCTGCCGGTGCACTTCGTGATGGGGCCCATTCATGGCGCGATCGTCAACTGGTGCGGGCACCGCTACGGCTACCGAAACTTCGGAAACGACGACGACTCGCGCAACACGCTGATCTGGGATTTCGTGACGCTCGGTGAGCTGTTCCAGAACAACCACCATAAGTACGGCGCGTCGCCCAACTTCGCCGTGCGTTGGTTCGAGCTCGACCCGGCATGGCAGGTCATGCGCCTTTTGAGCGCTCTCGGAATCATCAAGCTGCAGAAATCACAGAATACCCGCTACCCCGAACGCCACGTCGACGAGACCAACGAGGCAGCCGCATCGAGCGAAACGGACGCTGCCGGGGCGCCGGTGGTTCCGGACTTCGTGGCATAATGAGCTTCTGGCGCACCCTTTTTGCTCTGCCTCTCGGCGTGTTGGCTTGCGCCTCGATGGCTCCTGAGCCAGCACCGCCACCGCCACCTGTGGCGGACCCCCGGGCCTCGAGCGAGCCCCCGGCCGCAGCCGCTCTCGACGACAGGGAGTCTCGAGCTCTCGATGCGCCCGACGCAGCGGAGCCGCGCGAGGCTGCCCTGGCTTCGCCTGAGACGGGCGCTCCCGCAGCAGCCAAAGAGTCAGCCTGCCCGGCGGGTATGAAGCTGGTCGAGGGCGAGTACTGCACCGAGGTCGAGCACGATTGCAAAAAGAGTTGGTACGACAAGTCCAACAAGAAAACGGTGTGCGAGGAGTTCGAGCCCGTCAGCCGCTGCGTAGGAGAAAAGGTCAAGAAGCGCTTTTGCATCGATACGTACGCTTGGCCCAACCAGAAGGGTGAGCGCCCCGAAGTGATGAATCGCTTCTATCAAGCGCAGGTCAAGTGCGCTGCCGTGGGCAAACGTTTGTGCACGGAGAGCGAGTGGACGTTCGCTTGTGAGGGTCCCGAAATGAAGCCGTTTCCGTATGGCTACGTGCGCGACACGAACAAGTGCCACGGCGACGTGCCCTGGGACGGCCCGGACATGAAGAAGGTGGCGCAGCGTGATCCCAAAGAGCTGGCCCGATTGTGGAAGGGCGTGCGCAGCGGCAGTCAACCCGAGTGCGTCAGCGATTTCGGCGTCTACGATTTGCCGGGCAACAACGACGAGGTGGTGGCGAGCGAAACCTTCGAAGCGGGTTGGCGCGGGAAATACGAGAGCGTGCACACCGGAGGCCCCTGGTACAAGGGCGTGCGCAACCAATGTCGCCCCAAGATCTACACGCACGACGAGGGCTTTTATTATTACTTTCTCGGGTTTCGCTGCTGTGCCGAGCCAGACGGTAAGCCGACCGATCCGCGCACTCCCAAGCAGCGCAAGAAGGATTGGAAGTTCGAACGCGTCGAGCGCTTGGCTGGCCAGACACTCGCCGAAACCAAAGAAGCGCTAGAGAAAAAGCGGCAGGGCAAGTGCACTTGTGATGACAAAGACATCAAGTGCAAGACCCTATGCGGAACGCTGCTGGGTCCCGAAGCCAAAGACTACAAGTGAGCCGCTCGGTTTAGATGCGCTGTTGGAAAAACTCGGCGGTCCGCTGCGCCAAATGCGCCAAATCGTCGTACGACAGCACACGGACTTCGGCGTGCCGCGCGTCCGCATATTGGCGCAATTGATCTCGCTCGCTGGGGCTTAGCCCGCGACCGGCGATCACGAATACGCGCGGGCGGCGGATGCTGAGGGTGTACTCACGCTCTAGGTATTCAGCCTGTCGCTGCACGAACGACAGCGTTTGCTCGGCTTGATACAAGGTGTCCTGAAACGAGCGTTGCATACGACCGCTCTTGCCGAATACCGAAGCCGAGGGCTGACCCAATAGCAGTACGTCGTGCGCGCCGTCTTCGACGCGCTCGGCGAACAGCTCCGGCATGTTGGCGTCTTGATTGGTGAGCCGCACCAACCGACAGTGCTGCGCGCCCAGAAACCAGGGATTGTGCTCCAGGAGCGCAAGCCACGGGTCGCGCTGATCCGCGCCGTTTTCGCGCAATTGCTCGAGCTCCAAGAGGGCGGCTCGGGGTGGCTTGGCCGCCGCCGCGAAGCTCTTCTTGGCCGCCGGCAGGCTTACGAAATCCGCCTCACTCGGTCCAAGTGAGCCATTGGCGGTAGCGTCCTTGACGTCCAACCCGTAGCGGAGCTCCCCGTTTCGGTATAGCCCGACCACACCCGAGAACGGCTCGGTACCTTCGATGAACGTCAAGCCGTCGTAGAACCACTGGACTCTCGTTGGCGAAATGACCAACCCGTCGAGGCCGGTGGAGAAACTGTAGGCGCCGTTGATGGCGTGGCGCACCTGAGCCATCAACGAGGCGCGCCTTTTCTGGCTTGCCAGGTAGTCATAAGTCGTCTTCGAGGAGCGCCGGCGTTGAGGCAGCACGGCTTTGAGCAGCGCCTCGAGCTGGCCCTCGCCCAAGATCTGTTCGGCGTCGCGATCGTTGGCTTGTTCTACGATCTCGACCAGCGCCCGCAGGTGCTTGCGGGCCGCTTCGACGGCGCCGCGGCTCGGCGTGCTGCTCGAGCGTTTCTTGCTGGGGTCCGCTGCACTCGACTTGACGTGGGTTCCATTCGCGGGTTTAGTGCTCGTGCTCTTCTCGGCCATTGCCTCGCGCTGCTTGGCAGGTGTGGCTTTGCGCTCCTTGCCTTTCGGAGCAGGTTGTGCGCTGGTGGCAGACTTGCGCGTCTTTGTCGCGCTCTTCGTAGCCGTCTTCTTGCCCCGCGCCTTGTTACCCCCTACCTTGGCCTTCGACACGGTCTTCGCTATCGGTTGCTTCGCTTTCGATCGGGCAGTTGCCATGCTCTTGCGCTCCTCCTCGGCTGCACCTGGCGGGCAGAGTAGCGCATCTGGCTCAGGCGGGGGTTGGCTTTGTCGGGCCCATTCGTCAGCGGTTTTGCCCGGCGGCAGGCGACTTGACCGCTACCAACGTAAACGTGAGCGGATACTGTCCGTGCAGCGAATCCGGCAGGCGCCATAGCCCAGGCCGTGTCGGAACCAGCTCGGGCCACGCCGGGAAGAAGATCTCGGGATGCTCCGTCAACACAGTCAAGCGAAGACCCGCGTCGAGCACGGATTGCACGATCTCCCCGAGCCCGTGCGGCCACTCGTACGTCACGTTGTGCGTGGTGTGGGCGTCGCGCGCGGCGTAGCTGCCGGCAGCGTCGAATCGCAGCGGGGTTTTCCCGGCCAGATACGGAAAGCGCACCCTAAGCGGGTCTGACACGTGGTCATCCGCTAGGCTCATGGCCAGCGGATGCGTGTCGATCAAAATCAAGCGCCCGCCGGGGC
>CBFGRJ010000473.1:0-5467 GCA_965651135.1 uncultured Myxococcales bacterium | reverse complement strand
CGGTCCAACGCCCGAGAAGGGCGGTGTTGTACGAAACTGTCAACACGCTGTAGAGTCATGATCTGTTCCACTGGGGTGATCCAGTCGCAATGGCCAGTTTTGTAGTCGCAACGGAGCTCGAGCGCGCGGGAGGTGGCGTCCAATCGCCGTCTGAGCTCCGGGCTGAGCTCCCGCTCCAGAGCCTCCTGGAGCAGATGTCGTGCGGCCTCTTGTGGTAGCCCGTCGACTGCCGGTGATAACCCTGCGTCGAGCGCAAACTCTTTGAGCAGCTTCAGGCACACGGCGTGAACCGTGCCCAGATATGCCTGAGGCAGTGCTTCGGCCTGCTCGGTCTGTCCGCCGCTGACGAGGCTCTGCCGCAAGCGGGATTCGAGCTCGGCCTGGGCCTTCGTCGTGTAAGTGACGGCGACGAGCCCTTCCAAAGGCGCTGCGCGGCGCTTCCCCACCATCGCACTCTGACTGACCAGGCTCTGACTGACTTCTCGCGTCAGTCGCGTCGTCTTGCCCGTGCCGGCGCTGGCGCTGACCATGACGACACCTCGCGCGCTCGGGTGTGAGGGCTCGGTCATCGTTGCGGCTCCCAGCGCTTTCCGCACACTCCGTCGAACCTGCAGTGCTTACAGATCTGACTGGGAAGGGTTGCAAAGTACTCGGCTCGTTGCTGCTCAGGTATGCCCAGGGTTTCGAGCAGAGGCAATGCCATGTCTACGCCGGATGCGTCCAACACTCCTTCTGTCACGCGTGCTTCGACCAGCGGCAACGTGCGCTCGATGCGTCGCCAGGTCTCCGTCAGGCTTGGCCCACGCGCTGTTGCCATGTCTTCGAGCTCCGTGTCCGCCGGGCCAAAGAGACGCCGCTTTCGCAACGAAAAATAGGAGGCAAAGGCCTCACGGCTCTCGGAGAGCTGCAGTGCTCTCACGTAGGTAGCGAGCTGAAGCGCCGTTCCAGATTCGAGGCGTTTCTTGTACTCCGAGTGGCCCAACTTCACGTCGATGACGCCGGGGCATCCGGCTCGGGTCCGGACCAGCAGGTCCCAACGGCCCGCCAGGCTGCCTTCCCGCCATGAGACATCGAACGTTCGCTCCACCGCGACAATGGTGAGGTCATTCACGCGGAGCACCTCGCGGAGCGCACGCACCGCGGCCACGAGGCGCTGTCGGACTTGAGCGAGCTCGTGCGCCTTGCCGGACCGCAACAGCAGAGCACCTTCTTGCTGGATCAGCACATCGACGCTGCGTTGGGCACGCTCCTCGAAGGCCTCGGCATCGATCGCACGTTCGAGCGCACCGCTCAGCACGAGCTCTTCGAATAGGCGATGCCCCAGCGTGCCTTCCAGCAGGTGCAGTTCGGGTAGTCCGGGATCTTCGGATTCGAGCCCAGCCAACCTTTCCAGGGCCCAGCGCAAAGGACAGCTCAGCAGCGCGTTCAAGCTGGCCGCCGAACGCGGCGCGAACCGCGGGGGAGCACTGAAGCTCACCCGCCAGGTCGCGGGGGCTGATGGCAACGCCAGTGGTGCGAGCCATTCAACGTTGACAGCTAGTTTGGCGCCGACGTTTGGCATGGCGCCGACAACCCGCTGGGCGTGGTGCCTCTCGTAGCCGCCTAGACTGTCGACGGTGCGGGTCACGCGTGCTTGCGCCGTCTCGTCCAGCTCGAGCTTGGCGACGATCTCGTCCCATAGCGGATGTGGCCTTTGTAGCTGTCCGGCCATGCTGCGCGGTGCCACGAGAATGAGTCGCTCGGTGGCGGCGCTCACGGCGCGCCTCCAACCACTCCAGCGTTGCCGCTCGATGACGCCCGCCTGAGACACCGGCAGTCCGGCATGCTCCAAGGCTACGACCTCGTGCGGGCGCCAGCCGCGCACCAGTGGTCTGGAGGCGGCGTGGCAGAATGGCCACCACACCACCGTCTGACGAGGCACCCACAGCGCCTGCGCCGTCGAAACATGTGCGACACGTCCTGCACCTTCGGCGATCAGCGCCGTGCTTGCCCCTGCACCCAGCGCAAAGTCAGCCAGACGTCGCAGGCTCACGAGATCGAAAGACTCGCGCCGGTCGGTTTCGAGCACCGCGGCCACCGCGCCGGCATGCTGCAAGGCAGCGAACAACGTCGTGTCGGTTGGTGTCCGGGCAATCCGAGCCACCACGAACCTCCGAACTCTGTCGATCAGTTGCAGTAGATCTGCCTTGGGGGCGCCTGCGATCGGATCTGCTCCCGGAGCCTCGAGCCATGCCGCAATCTGCTGCAACACTTCCTCGCGCGGTTCCGGCAGGCGCGCTTTCGCTTCCTCCCAGGCACGGCCTCCAATCCCAGGCGACTGCGCAAGCGCTCGCGCAAGTCGGCGGCCGACCCTACCCATGAAGGGACCTTGAGGTAGGCTCAGGAGCTCGAGCACTCGGAACGGATCCTTCGGCTCAAACGCCAGCTCGAGCGCCAGTGGCAATAGTTGCAGCGCTGGCCGCCAGCGGCTCGCCCCCGAAAGTCCCAGCCCGGGCACTTGCTGCACCCAGAACGCATGTTCCAAGGCGCTCGAGTCGCCCTCGCGGATCACGACGCATTGCTCGGCGCTAGCCCCGCAGAGTAATGCGACCGCAGCTTCCGCAGCCTCGAACGCAGTTTCGCCGACGATCCGAATGAAGCTACCGTCACCACGCAAGCGGCCGTCACCGCTACCAGAGCGAAGCCCCACTTGTACCTCTCCCAAATCGGTCCCAGCTGGAGCGCCCGGAAGCGTCACCGTCAGCTGTGATATGTCGGTGCCCGTGCGTGCGAGCGCTCGAAACACTCGGTTCCACGCGCCTGACCAACACGCTGCATTCTCAGCGAGCGTAAGCTGGTCGTAGACACACCTGCCCATCGAGCACCCTTCGACCGCGTGCCCTTCGAGGGCCAGCGCGACTTGACGGACACGATCGCAAACCCCCGGCGACACCTCGACGTCTTTCAGCGCTTCGAGCTCGGCGAGCGCTTGCAGCCGTGGCCCCCCATTCGGGACCACCGCACCGTCCCAGCCGGCACTGACCAAGCTATCGCGCAACTCCAGCACCGCTTGCGCCGTCCCCAATCGGTCCACAGCGAACGACGCGCTGAAGAAGCGCGGCTGACCATGCGCCACATCGACCAGGAGATCCATGCGCGCCGCCCATTGCGCCGTCCGCAAGTGGCCCAGTTCGCCTGTACCCCCGCCTCCGGCTCCGCCTGCATGTCCGCCACCGCCTGCGCTTCCGCTCAGGCCAAGACGCAGCTCCAGGTCTTGCAGGAACTCCCCAGGCCCCCACACAGGCCTCCCCAGAACACCCTGTCCGACGGCAAAGTCGTCGAACGGAGTCAGCGTCGCTCCGGAGAGCTCAAGACCCACCAGCGGCCGCATCCGCGGGCTCCCCTTTGCCTTGGCCCATCCAGGTAGCTTCTGATCTCGTACCGTGCATCCCCGTAGCCTGCCCCTTTGACATTCGAGGTCAGACACCTCGAACAAACCTCACGATGGTCGCAAACGAATGAGCGCCGCGTCAACCCGTTGCGCAAACCCCATGAGTCATTCGTTTGTTCAGTAGGAGCGAGTGCGACAGCCGCAACTGGACGCTAAGAGCGAAAGATCACGGGGCAACCATCACGGGCAATCGCCGCGGAGGCAGCCATCACAGGGCATCGAGATCCAGGTGCAGCTCGTGAGGCAGCTCGAGCATGCCCCCGACCTTTTCCTCCAGCTGAAACTTGCTAGTGCTCGCGCTTCGTCGAAACACCTCTGCCCGCGCCTCGTCTTGATGCAGGAGCACGTACGCCTGGAGACTAGGCAACCGTTGGTAGGCCTCGGATTTCGTCGTCCGGTCGTACGCTTCGGTGCTCGAGCTCAGCACCTCGAAGATGATACTGGGGTTCGTGATCGCCCCCGGTTTACCCGGCGCCTCCACGGGCGACCCGCAGATCACCACGAGATCGGGTAAGAATCCTCGGTCGAGCTCCGCGACGTACACCACCAGGCCCGCGGCATACGCCGTGCAGGGGCCTCGATCGGGCAGCTGTCGGGCCAGTCGCGCGCAGATCTGAGCATGCCGCGGTGAAGTCGCCCCCATCGCGTACGCCACTCCGCCCACCCATTCATGAGGCCATTCCAGCGCCAGGTACTCCTCCCAGCTGATCATGGGTGCGTCGTGGACTGCGTTCGCCATTGGAAAGCCTTCCGGGGTAATGCAGATTTTGCGTAGCACGCTCCAGTCCAGCGAGCCACTGGGCCACCCCAGGGTCTGAAGCCTCGTCGGTAGCAGCAGGGATGAAATCGTGGGCGTCGAGCGCGTCCCACGGCTTACTTTGAGAATTCTAAAGTATCACCTTAAAATACTCACAACCGAGCTGTGGCATGGCAGGAGTTGTCCCTGACGTGGTGCGCGCTGGACCGTGACGAGCGTGACTCACGCGCTGGCTTGCAGTAAGCACTGCGGCATGAAGAAGACGCCGTCGAGCAAGGCTTTCGAAGCCATGGCTAGCTCAAAGATCCGACTACCCGCTGACGCGCACGTGATCGGTGAGCCCGTGACGGTGACTGCGATCCGCGACTCCGGCTTGAAGAACGTCGGGCTTTTGGCGACCTGTCAGCGCGGCGGTCGCAGCTATGAGGTAAGCTTCGCTGATGTGGTGTTCGCGCTGGGTAGTCCCGGTGCGGAGGTGAGCGCCCGCTACCGCGAGTGGCTTGGTCTTCCCATGGTGACCGTTTCGGCCTCTGCCGTTCCACGCCCCCACAAGGTCGAGAGCGAAGAACTCGAGGTGGGTGAGCCTGTGGAGCTCGTCGTGCTCGCGTGCAAGTCGAACGCGATCCGCTGTCGCTTGCTCGGCACGTCGCGCGAGGTCACGCTGCGGACGGCCGTGCGCGACGAGGTACCCGGTTCGATCATCGTGGTGACGCCGAAGAAGCTGTGGACGCACGCGCGCCACCCCTACCTTTCGGGCACCATTGGCGCAACGCGTTTCGACGTGCAGGCACTCGGCCTGACGCCGCTTGCCCTGCACGAAGGAGGCGACTGGGATCCTGACCACCACTATTGGGGCGAAGAAGACGAGCCGATAGAAGACTGGGCCAAGCCGATCATCGCGCGCGGCAAACGGCCGATGTTCGAGCTGGAGCAGGTCGTCCCCGGCCGCGACAAAGACGACTTCGACATCGACTCCGATCCGATGCTCGAGGCGGCCGAGCTTCGGGCGCGCGGCGACGTGGGCGGCGCCTACGAGCTCTTGATGAAATTGCTGGCAAGCGATCTGCGCTGTCTCGATGCGCACGCTCATCTGGGAAATCTCGAATTCGACCGCAACCCGAGGCAGGCGCTGCGCCACTACGAAATGGGTACGGCCATCGGTGCGCTCTCGCTGGGGCAGGACTTCGACGGTGTGCTGCCGTGGGGCCTCATCGACAATCGGCCGCTGCTCAGGTGCCTGCACGGCACCGGGCTCTGTGCGTGGCGACTCGGCGATGTGC
>CBFGRJ010000472.1:0-5497 GCA_965651135.1 uncultured Myxococcales bacterium | reverse complement strand
CCTTCGTTCGAGTGGAGTAGGGCGCGCGTGGAGGACTCGACGACCTGAGCCACCAGCTCCCTGCCGACTTCATCGAGGCCATTCGGCAAAGCAAGTCGGCGGAGCAGAAATCGCTGACCACCGGGGCCCCGGAAGTAGAGCCGCGCGCCTCGTTCCGACAGCACCACGAAGGTCTGGACGCCTCGATCGTGTGCGGGTGCAGTGAACAGCAGATTCGGATCGAAGCTGCGGACCTCCGAGAACTCACAGGCGATGTGCTGGCGTTCGAGGAGCTCGCGCAAGAGCGCGCGCAACTCGGCCTCCCCACCCAGGTTCGAAACGATGACGATTGTCGCTCGGCTGTCGGCAATCATCGACGGTTCATGGCTTTCCGTAGCGGCGTCAAAGGCCTCGGCTCGAGCACCCGACAAAAGCGCTGCCAGCAGAGCAGCGTAGACCGCGCTAACGCTCGGACGCTCGACGCTCGAGAATTTCGAGCCGCTCCCGCGCGCGGGCTTGGTACACGCTCGCCGGGTGCCTCGTTCGAAGCGTTTGCCATACACGTCGTTCTGCATGCGTCTCCCCGAGCCGCGCGAGCGCCTCGGCTCTACCCACCAGCGCTTCCTCGTTCAAGTGACCGCCGCCGCCGGCCAGGTAAAGTCTGAATTGGCGATCGGCTTCGCGGGCGCGGCCGGCTCCCAAGTAAAGCTTGCCGAGGGACACGTGCGAGACGCGCGCCTCGTTCGTTCCCGGAAACTTGGCCTGCAACTCCGCATACAACGCACTGGCTGCCCACAGGTCCCCGGCGCGTCGCTTCGCGTTCGCCTCTCGAAACAGCTCCGAAGCAGTGCCGCCAGCGGGAGTCGTAGGGGCGCTCCGAGGCTTCGACGGACGAGACTCGCTCGCCCGCTCCGCAGTCGCCGAGGCAGCCGCCGCTGCTGGTGTTGGAACCTGCTTGGGCGCGACTTTTGTCGCATCGGTCTTGGAGGTTTCGTGAGTACGGAAAGCTGGTGTCGACGGCGAAACGCTTGGCTCGGGTTCGAGGAGCACGACCGATGCCGCCGCTCCCAATGCCACGAAGCCTGCGGCAGCCGCAAACCACCAAACGCGCCGATGCCGCGCATGCCGGAGCTGTGCGTGCGGCTCGAGCACGCGCTCCGTCGCGCGGGCACTGAGTGCGTCGTCCCCCGCCTGAACGCGCTGGGCGTCGTCGAAGTCGCGCCCTACCTGGTAGCTGATACGCAGCGTCGCACTCGCTTGTAGGGCGCGCTCGAGCAAGGTTTGCTCCTCCGGGAGCAGCTCGCCGCGCCGCGCGCGGATCACGAGCTCGTCTGCGTCGCCAACTGGGGTGAACCGCCGCTGAGTCATTGGCCGCCTCCGAGAAGCTCGAGCCACACCTCGTCGCGTCGGACTTTGTGGCGCAAAGCAGCTAGCGCTGCCCGTAAGCGACTACGTACGGTATCGCGCGGCACCTGGGTAATCGCCGAGGTTTCATCCACCGAGTAGCCAAGCACGACGTGCAGAGCGAGCGCTTCTGCCTGCGGCTCGGGCAGCTCGTCCAGCAGGCGCCGCAGCGCTTCGCGCCGCTCCGCAGCAGCTTGCATATCGGCGGGTGACCGTTCGTCCCGCGCTAGATCGATCAATGCTTCGGGCGGCGTGCTCGGGGTATACTGCGCGCGGTAACCCGCGCGGCGTCGCGCGTTCATGGCGACCTGCACCGCGATGCGGCGAGCGTAGTGGATGGTCCAGCACTCGCCGCGAAAATTCGGCAGAGCGTCGTGCACGGCAGCCATGGCCTCTTGGAGCACGTCCTCCACGTCGGGGTGAGCGGAGCCGAGCACTCCGCGCACGACCCCGAGCAGTGCAGGGCCTACCGACACCAAAAGCGTGCGCTGGGCGCTCCGATCACCGCGCGCAGCGGCGCGAGCCAGGCCCAGCAGTGGATCGATCGAATCGCCATGCTGCTTCTCCTGGGCAGACGGCCGCTCGCGGCCTTTTTCAGGGGTTTTCAGCAGGCTCAACACTGCCTGACTACTGTACCGCGAGCCCCAAAAACGGACCATCGAAGCTGCACCAGAACGCCAAAAGGTCCGTTTCGAGTGCCCGCGACACTATAGGCACATGCGCCCTTCGACACTTTTTCGGTACCTTTGGCTGAGTGGCACATTCTCGCTGGCGTGCGCCTGCGGCGACGACCCCCGGGTGTTGGGTGAACGAACCCCGGAGTCGAAGGGTCGAGCCAACCCGACCGGCAGCGCCGACACGAGTACCCAGACCAGCGGCGCCGCAGGAGGCACGGGCGGTTCGGACGGCCAAAGCTCGAATACCTCCGGCGATGTACAGACCGCGGGCACGCAAAGCAACAATACCGCGAGCTCGACCGCTGGCGGTGCGAGCGGCGGTAGCGAGAGCAGCTCCGGAGGCACTTCGGCGACTGGTGGCGCTGGAGGAAGCGCTTCGGGCGCCGGCGGCGCCACGCCCTGCGGCAATGACGTGTGTTCGAGCGACGAGTGGTGCTGCGGTCCGGAGGCATGCGGGACCTGCTACCCGCTCGGCACCGATCCAGCCTGCCCGGTGACGTGCGACGCGACCACCTCGGGTACGGGAGGCTCGGGCAACGCTTGCGATCCGGGCTGTGAGCCCGTACCCAACAGCGCCACCTGCGGAGAGAACGAGCGCACGTGGGAATGCCGCCGCCCCGACTACAATCAGCAGCTGATGGAAGACAACTGTCTCGATATCATGACCGGGCTCATCCGGTACTGTTGCCCCGCCGATTTTCTTGCCGATTGTTCACGCCCGGCGGGAACGACAGGCTAAGTGCACGCCGGCGCCGGGAAGACCTACAAGCTCGACACCGGTACGGGCGGGGGCGCGTGCACGACGAGCATGGTGGGCGGCTCGTGCGATGACAATGGAAACGGCGCCTCGCTGAACTGCTCCGACTACCCGGACAATCCCTGCATCCAGTCGAGCGGCAGCGGCAGCTGCGAGTGCACGAACTGTTAGCTTGACCCGGCGTGGTGGTCCTCGACGCTGCGAGCGGCAGTAGCAGGACCACCGCGCGCGGAATCTGCGCGCTGGTGTTGCGAGCGGGGCTCGGGTGTGGAAGGACGAGCACAGCCATGAATGAGCCGAGCAAAGGCGAGCTGCTACGGGCACCCGAGGGCAGCATCGACACCGAGACGCTGAAGTTCGTGGGTCTTAGAGGCGACCCACGCCGGCATCTGGACCGAGCCGCGCTCGAGACAGGGATTGCCGCGGCTCGAGCACCCCTCGATGACGGAACGGTGGAGCTCTTGGTCGCGCGCGGCGAGTCGGGGGAGCGGTACGTGATGGAAGAGGCCGTGCTCACGAAGCGCGGAGGAATGCCGAACGACCGCTGGGCGACCGAGGCCACGTACGGGCCCGACTATCAGCTTGCCACGACCCGCTATGATTTCGCGCGCCTCATTGCCAATGGCCAACCACTCGAGCTGCACGGCGACAACCTGTACCTGCATCTGGACCTTTCGACGAGCAACCTACCGGCGGGGTCGCTGCTGCGTGTCGGCGAGGCTCTGCTGCAAGTCACCCCCGTGCCGCACAACGGGTGCAAGAAGTGGGCGCAGCGTTTCGGACTGTCTCCCGTGCGGCTCAATCTGCATCCGGCGTATCAGGCGCTGCGGCTGAGGGGCATCTACCTCCGCGTCGTCGAAGAAGGTCGGGTGCGACGCAACGATCGAGCGCGCGTGGTGACCCGCACCGGCTAAAGCTATTGCAACGTGGGGGTGTCCCAGGTGATCCACCGAGACATGTCGGTAGCGTAGGCATCCTTCATGATGTTCGTGTCGACGCTCTCGTCTCCGAGGAGAAAGCGCCTGACGAACGCCTCCACGTCCGCGCTCTGGCTGCTGGGGAACACGCAATGGCCTGCGGCCGGTGCCTGACTGAAGCCAATGCGGTCGGGAACACCGAGTGCTGCGTACACCTCGGCCGCAGCCTTCATCGAGGCGCCGCCAGCTTCGCTTCCCAGTCGCTCGATGCCGGTGTTATGGATCGCCAGTATCGCGCGCGGCGCCACCATGGCAACCAGCGAATGTTGGTCGAAGGGCAGCTTGGGAGCATCCGCATTGCCGAACTGCAACAGCTTTTCGGAATACCAGCCCGTGCCCTGAGCTTCTTCTAGGTTCTCCGTCGCGGGTTGGCCCGCCATCACACGCCACGAGGCTTCGCCGCCACCGCCCGATTCCTGCGGAATCGTCAGTGCGATGCGCTCGTCGAACGCTCCCGCCCACAGCGCCATCTTGCCCGCGTAAGAGCAGCCTGTGACGGCCAAGCGCTTTGTGTCGATCTGGTGTTGATCCGCGGTCAGCTCCAGCCCGTCGATGATACGGCTGACTCCCCACGCCCAACCGGCATATGCGCCCACCGTATCGTCGGGGAACAAATCCCAGAACGGCCCCTGGCCCCGCGTCGGAAACTGGCTCGCCAGTTGACCATCGTTGAAATTCATAGACGCCACTGCGCCTCCGATAGGAACCCCGGAGCCAGCCATCCGAATGACTGCGGGATACGGTGGGTCTCCGCTGTTGGGTAGGTTGATGGTCGTGGTGAGCGTGATCGACTGACCGCCAGCCTCGACGTCGACGGTGAGCGTATTGCCCGAGAAGGTGGCAGTCACCTCGCTCTCGGTGGGAGCTGGTTTGGTTCCAAGCTCCCAGTGTTGAATTTGGGCGCTGATCTCGGCGCGCCGGCAGCGCCACTCCGCTCGGCTGGTCATGCGCGCACCGCTTTCCAGCAAGAAGGGGTCCGGGAACTCGGGCATCGAGGGCAGCTCGCCGAAACCAGGGAACGTCGTTGCTACAGGACAGTCCGAACCGGTGTTCTCGACCTCGTAGACCGGGGGCAGCGGTCCAGTCATGACCGTGCCGGTGGTCTCACCGCCTCCAACGCCGGTGTTGCCGCCCGCACCTCCCGTTGTGCCTGTCGCAGGCTCGCCGCCACTGCCGGTGTTTCCTCCAAACGGGTCTCCGGTCGTACTCGCGGTCTCGGACGAGCTACCCGACGCACCGCCGCCTCCGGCGCTGGTCGCTGCGCCACTCGTGGCTGGGCTTCCCGAGCCTTCTGTGCCGGTTGTTCCTACCGTACTGCTGCCGCCGGCGGTGGTGTTGGAGCCAACAGCGCTCGTTGCTGCGAGTGTTCCCCCCTCCGCGGTGCTGCTATTCGGATCGCGATCGGAGCTGCAGGCGATGCCTGTGGCCACGGTCAACCCAAGGGCTGTGAATGCTGGATGCAGGCGCATGGCATCTGTCACGGTGATGAACGCTGCACGCAGTGCCGGTGCTACGTTGTTTCTGTCAAAGAATCGAGAGCCCCGGTTCTCCCGATACTGAAGCTTTCGGCTGAAAGCGGGAGCGCTCGTTCGCCGGCCCGACACATGCTAAGCAGCGAGCCAGGAGCATGGGTAGGCAAGGCATTGCAAACGGGTCGTATCATTGGCTATTCGCACTGGTGCTGCTGGCCTGCGGCAACACCA
>CBFGRJ010000471.1:0-5502 GCA_965651135.1 uncultured Myxococcales bacterium | reverse complement strand
TGACCGCTGGAGCATTGACCGCTGGAGCACTGACCGCCGGAGCACTGGCTACCGCGACCGCCCCTGCGGCAGCGTTCTTGGCCAGGGCCTTGACCTTGTCGATCAGCTGCTGCGTATCGAACGGCTTGTCCATGAAATCGTCGGCGCCCACGGCGCTCCCACGATTCCTGTCGTAAGGCTGCTGTTTGCTGGAAAGCAGCAAGACTGCAGTGCCGGGCGCCTGTGCCTTGATCTGCTGGCACAAGTCGTACCCGCTCGAGGTGCCCAGGCCGGCATCGACCAGGGCAACGCTGGGATTTTCCGAACGTAACAATGCAATAGCCTCATCGGCGCTGCCGGCTAGCACGGTCCGGTAGTCTTCACCCGCGAAGGTGATCTCCAGGACTTTGCGCATGGTTTTGCTGTCATCGACGGCCAATAAGGTCGTGCTCACTTGCCCTCCTCAGGCGGGTGGATCTTGAGGGGATGGATCATCGATTTGACCTGAAAAACTGTCAAGGTTTTCGCATGGAAAGTTAGATGAGCAAGCGCTTTGTGAGTGGTACGAGAGGTCACCACACGGGCGCGGCCTGGGGTTTGGACGTACGGAATGCCTTCTTGTCACTCGAAACCAGGATGCGGGCGTTCAGGGGTGCTTATTTAGCTGCTCCTCGCCGAGGAGGGAGGGGCAGCGCCCTGATTCGTCCACGGTTCGCTTGAGTCGCTCCGTTTTGCCACGCCTCGGCGGCGCGGCCGGGATCGGCGAGGCGGGCAGAGCGGCGGGGCAGAGTGGGCAGAACCGCAAAGCGCCGTAAAATTGCCCCGAAACGAGCCAAAGACCGTGCCAAGTTTGACCTGGGCACTTAAACCCGCGAAAATCAAGAGTCAATGAGGCCTTTGAATAAGCGTGAGCGTTCCGTCCTGTATGCGGTGATCACCGATTTCATCGCCACGGGTGAAGCGGTCGGCAGCCGCACGCTTACTCGAAAGTATGGCTTCGACCTATCGCCGGCGACCATCCGTAACGTGTTGTCCGACCTGGAAGAGGCGGGCTACCTGGCTCAGCCGCACACCTCCGCGGGCCGCGTTCCGACCGAGGCAGCTTTCCGACTGTTCATCGACGCCCTGATGCAGGTGCGAGAGGTGACAGAAGAAGAAGTGCGCCAAATTACCGACGTGTTCGACGGGCTCAAGCCTGGAACACAGATGTATCGTGCGGTCGGAACGATGCTCAGCAGCATGAGCGGCGCCCCCGCCATCCTGATGAGAACCAGGGCCGATCAGCGCACGGTGGTGAAGCTCAGGTTCATCGTGACCCGACCCGACGAGCTGCTCAGCGTCGTGGTGTTTTCGGATGGCACCGTCGAAAATCGCTTCATTCGGGTAGAAAAGGCACCCACCGACAATCAGCTCGAGCGCGTGCACAATCTGCTGGAGGGCGTGGTCGTCGGCAAGAGCCTCGTGGCCGTGCGCGAGCATTTCAAGAACGCCGTGATGCGACATTGGGACGAGGTCGCGTCGTTGGAGGAGCTGTCGCGATCCTTGATTACCGCAGCCATCGAGGGGGCCGATCGAGCACGGGACGTGATCATCGCGGGGCATTCCAGATTGCTGGACCAGACCGAGCTCGTGGATACCGAAAAGTTGCGGCAGTTGATGCTGGCTTTGGAGGATCGCGAACAGCTGATCAAGCTGCTCGATCTCACGCTGCAGGCGGACCAAGTGCAGGTCTTCTTGGGCAGTGAGTCCACCAAGCTGGTGGGTTATCCCGTGAGCTTGGTGGCAGCGCCGTACGCCGTGGAAGACGGGCAGCCCCGGGGCGCTGTGGGTGTGATCGGGCCCACGCGCATGGATTACCCACATGTCGTACCTCTGGTCGGCGCGACGGCCGAGGCCATGTCCGCGGCCCTGGCGAAGCACAGCGCATCGCGATAGCCAGAGCCACGCATCGAAACCACACGACTCGTGTTAGGCTGGGCAAAGTGTCCGACGCTGACATGAAGGCGCCTCCTGTGCAGCATCCGCTCGATCGGGCCTTTTCGATGTCCATCGGAGGAGATCATGAAGCGGCGCTGGCGCTTTCGCTGCAAGTTCTGGACAGCATTCCGCAGAACCCCCCCGCGCTGTTCGTGGCCGCCCGCGCGCTCGGTGCGTTGAACGAACGCGCCAAGGCCGACAGGGCGTTCGACATCGCTATCGGTCGCGCGATTCGTTCGGGAAATTTTCCGCTGGCCGTGGCCTGCTGCCGCGAGCTTTGCCAGGCCGGCGTACGAGCCGACCAACATTTGACCGAAATCGCCAATACGTTTTGCAAAGCTTCCCCGTATCTCACGGAGCGACGCGCCCCTCCGGAGCTGTCTACCACCATGCAGCTTCCCGGTGGGGACGAGGTGCGGGACGATGGGCTCTTGAAGCGGGTCGATCCGGTGCTCGACAAATGCGAACGAGCGCTCGAGAGCGATCGCGAACAGCCGCTTTCGGTGCCTGCTCAAGTCCCCTTCTCGCTGCTCGAAGCCGATGCCCTGTTGGCTTTGATCCAAGCGTTCGAAGTGGTGGGTGTCGAGGCGGACCAGGTCTTGATCGAAGAAGGGACCACCGGGAGTGAGGCTTACATACTCGCGCGCGGCGAGCTCCAGGTTCAAAGGCGCGCGCGGGAGCCGGATGGTTCTCCGATCACGCTCGCGCGGCTGGGTGCTGGCGCGTTGTTCGGAGAAATGTCGTTGCTCTCTCGCTCTCCACGCGCGGCAAGCGTCGTCGCGTGTCGTCCGAGCGTGGTGCTGAAAATCGAGAAAGAAGCGCTGGACGAGGTCGCCGTGGCCCAGCCCGACGTCGGCAAAGTGCTGGCGCAGTTCACGCGGCGGCGAATGATTGACAACCTCGTGCGCACTAGCTCGATTTTGAGCGCGGTGCGCACCAGCAAGCGCTCGGCGCTGCTCGAGCGGTTCGTCACCAAAACCTTCGAGGCGGGAGACAGGGTGATCACACAAGGCGAGGAGTCGTCGGGTCTTTACCTGGTGGCTTCGGGCTCGCTTTCGGTGATCCATCGAGCCGAGGGCGACACGCTCGCGATCAGCAAGCTCGGTCCGGGCGAAGTGGTGGGTGAGGTCGCTCTGGTGCTCCGGCGACCGTCGACTGCGGACGTCATTGCGGAACACCCGACCGTGACCTTGCACCTGCCGCGCGAGGAGTTTTTGGATCTCATCAAGGCTCACCCCGAGGTCCTGGCCGAGCTCTACGAGCTGGCGGTCAAACGTGACGAGGAGACCCGCAGCCTGGTGGCTCAGGAGGCCACCGACGCCGACGAATTCGTGCTGCTGTGAGACCTCCGGAAAACCACGCGAACCTGCGGTGTTCGCCTGCGCCGCTCTGAAATCTGCCGGCCCGCTCTTGACGCCTTACCCGCTGGCCGCTAAGCCGAGCCGCATGAAACTCGCTCGTTTAGGCTGTGTGATGGCTGTAAGCCTCGCTCTGGGCTCGCTGAGTTTGCCCGTGGATGCGCAATCGACCACCAAGGTTGGAGTCGTCGACACGCAGCGGGCGATCATGGAAACCGAAGATGGCTTGCGCATGCAGGCCACGTTGAAGAAGCTGTTCGACAATCGTCAGCGCGAGCTCGACAAAAAGCAAGTGGACTTGCAGAAAGAGCGCGACGACATCGAAAAGCAGCGAGGTGTGCTGAGCCAAGAAGCCCTGACCAAGCGAGTCGAGAAGTGGCAGCGCGACATGATGCAGCTGCAGACCGTATTCGTCGAATACAACAAAGAGATGCAAAAAAAGCAGAACGAGCTCACTCAGCCTATTTTCCAGAAGGCCATGGGCTTGATTCGCCGACTCGCCACGCAAAAAGGTCTGGACCTCATCGTCGACAAGCAAGCGGTGCCGTACGTACGCAGCGACCTAGATCTCACCGACCAACTCATCACGATGTACAACTCCGGCGGCGCCGCTCCCCAGGCGGAACCGAAGGCTGCCGCCCCAGCCACTGGTGGCACGTCCACCGCAGCAGCCAAGTCAGAGTAGTCTCGCGCCTGTCGTGGCACCCGGGGCCGGGGCATGATGCCGATACCGCTCAGGAGCCCGCTAAGCTTGAGCGAGCTCGCCAGCGAGCTGGGTGGCGAGCTGGATGCCGACTTGCTCGAACGCAGCGTGACGCACGTGGCCACGCCGAAGGCCGCTCGCGAGAGCTCGCATTTGGCGCTGCTTGCCTCGACTCGTCACCTCGAAGCGGGCGCGGGTGGCCACGCCTGCTTGTTGGTGTCCCCAGCGCTGGCTGGGCGCTTGGCCAAAGAGCGGCGCTGGGTGCACCCCTATCCGTGGTGGGCGTTCGCCGGTTTGCTCGAACGGGCTGCGCCAGCCTGGGCCGAACGTGCCAGCGCTGACATCGCTCCGACTGCCCACGTCGCGCCGAGCGCGATCGTGCATCCGGGTGCCGTGATTGGTGCTCGTTGTCGTGTGGCGGACCACGCCGTGATTCATGGCGGTGTCGTTCTAGGTGACGGTGTCGTCGTTGCCGCGGGCGCCGTGATCGGCAGCCCGGGCTTCGGGTTCGCGCACGGGCCCGCTCAGGCGATTCGCCGAATTCCGCAGCTCGGCGGTGTCAGCGTGGGTGACCAGGTGGAGATTGGGCCGCTGTCGACCATTGATGCCGGTACGCTCGAACCCACCGTGATTGGCGCCTACACGAAGCTCGATGCTCAGGTGCACATCGGGCACAATGTGATAGTGGGCGCGCGATGTTTGATGGCGGCACAGGTCGGAATTGCGGGCTCGGTGCGTATCGGCGACAGCGTGTGGATCGGCGGTCAAGCCGGGGTTTCGGACCACGTTAGAATCGGTGACGGAGCGCGCATTGCGGCCAAAAGCGGCGTGATCTCCGACATTGCGCCGGGCGCCACGGTAGCTGGCTTTCCCGCGGTGGCGCGTTTTCGTTGGCTGCGCGGCGTCGCGCGACTCGCTCACGCGACACGAGGGCGTTCGCTTGTCCGTTAGCGCGAACAGGGAGAACTGGACGTCGATGCCCACTGAGGTTCATCCCACGGCGGTGGTCGAGTCAGGCGCCGAGCTCGCGAACGGCGTGCGGGTCGGCCCCTATTGCTACGTGGGCGCCGGCGTCACCCTGGGTGAGGGGACGCACCTCGTCGCGCACGCCACGCTGCTGGGGCCGACACGGCTCGGCGCGCGCAACGTGGTGTACCCCTACGCCACACTGGGCGCGGCGCCTCAAGACCTGAGCTACAAGCAGGAGCCGACGCGCCTGCTCGTGGGTGACGAATGCGTGTTTCGAGAACAGGTGACCGTGCACCGAGGCACGCTCAAGGGCGATGGCGTGACGAGAATCGGCTCGCGCTGCCTGTTGATGGTGGGAACCCATGTGGCACATGACTGCGTCGTGGAGGACGACGTGGTGATCACCAATTTGTCGACCCTGGGTGGGCACGTGCGCGTCGGGTCTTGCGCGACCTTGGGCGGCCTCGTGGCTGTGGCCCCCTATGTCCGTTTGGGACAACTGTGTTTCGTTGCGGG
>CBFGRJ010000470.1:0-5557 GCA_965651135.1 uncultured Myxococcales bacterium | reverse complement strand
CACGACGCGTCGGACGTGGCCGCGGGGGCCGCGCTCATGTGGGCGGCCGACGACCTGCTGGCCATCGGCGTGCTGGCGCTGGTGGTCGTCGGCTGGATCCGGGCCGACGCCCGGCACGCAGCGCGCGAAGACCGCATGGGCCACGAAGGAGCCGCCGCGCGCGATCAGCTGAGCGCGGTCAACGAGCAGCCGGACTACCGAGAGCCTCTCGAGCAGCTCATCACGATCATCGAACGGAGGCAATCCTACAAGAACCTAGGAAAGCTGCTGGAACGCCTGGCTCGAGTCTCCGACAGCCCAGAGGAGATCGAGAGGGCCGAGCTGGACCACGCCGCCCACCTGGTGAGGTTCGAGAAAAACCCGGACGCTGCGCGGGCCGCTCTCGAACACGCTCTCGATCACGCGCCGGAGAGCGCCGCCCTGTGGTACGCGCTCGAGCTCATCGCCGGTAAGCTGCAAGACGGAGCTTTGCGGCAGCGCGCGCTCAAATCGCGCGTCGATCTGACACAGCACTCCACTTGGCGAGCGCTCCTAGCGGTGGACCTGGGCAAAATGGCGGCCGCGAGCGGCGATCTCGATCTCGCCATCACGGCCCTGCAAAAAGCCATCGATCAGGCAAGCCCGGCGACGTTCGTCGCGGCACGAACTCTCGAAGACTTGGCGCGTCGCGAGCAACGTGAGGAGCTCTTGGCGAGCGCTCTCGAAACCCAAGCCACCCTCATCGAACGCGCCCTCGATGACGCTTCATCGGGCGACTCATTGGGTGTTCCAAGCTATCGCCGCAGCGACGCTCATTTGGTTCAGTGCTGGCTGGGAGCCGCAGAAGCGCACCGCAAACGCGGCGAAGTGTCCCTCGCCACGCAACTCTTGGACAAGGCGCTCGAGCGCTTCAAGGACGAACCTGCGATTTTGCACGCACGGCTCAACGCCGCTGAGAGCGCGGGAGATACCAGCACCGCAGCGCGCCTCTCACAAGCAGCGCTCGATCGCGGTGCCCAGGGCCCGATGGCAGCCGCCCTGTGGCTCAGAGTCGCCGAAGCAGCGGCTGCCGATGGCGACGGCGCAGGGGCCCTCGCCGCCGTGAGGCGCGCCCTGAAAGAAGACGCCGCCTGCATCCCGGCCCGCGCGCTGGAGCTGGATCTGTTGTCTGGAGGCGCGGATGGCGCTGCTCTGGCCGCCGCGCTGGAAGAAACCGCCGAACAGCTGCCAACCAACGAAGGCAAGGCGCGTTATTACTTGATGGCTGCCAATGCCTGGGCGCGCTTGGCTCATGAATCCCAGGGGGCCAAAGCGGCGCTCTCACAGGCCGCGATGCTCGGTACACCACCCGGCACCGTCGCCCGTATCGCGCGCTTGTTGGCGACCGGGATGAACCATCACGCTTGGTACGACGAGGCGACCAAGCGCTTGATTGCTGCAGGCGCCGAAGCACCCGAAAAACTCAGCCTTTGGTACGAGCTGGCCAGGATGCGCTTGCTGCGCGCCGATCGCGAGGCCGCAGAGCAGGCGCTTCAATCACTGGCGGAGCTACCCGAAGGAGACTGGCTAGGCAACGCGCTGAGAGCCTATTGCTTGCCGCTATCACCGGTTTTTGATGGACATACCGACCAGGCGGGGCCCAGCCCGAAAGCACTGGAAACGCTCACGGAGATCGAAACGGAGCCCGCCACCCGCTCGGCTCTTCGCGTCGCCATTGCACTCAGAAAGGCCCGCACCGAAGCCGGGGACGAAGCGCGCAAATTGCTCTCGGATTTGCACGCCGACGATCCTCAGGGGTTGTTGATAGCGCAGACGCTGCACCTGTTGCTGAAGCAAACCGGTGACCTTCGAGCCGCAGCGGACGTCTTGGCGGACTGCGGGGCCGCTCAGACAGAAGACAGCCTGGCCGCGGCGCTATTGCTGCAGGCGGGGATGACGCACTGGCAAGCCGGCAACCAGAAGGTCGCGGTGGACTGCTTCGCCAAGGCGCAAGAGCGCGAGCCCCTACCCGGTGGCGCCGTGCTGGCGTGGGCACTCAGGGCCTCGGCGCCCAACGATCTCGCTGCACGGCGCCGCGTGCTGGAAGCCTCCGATGAAGACGACCCCATGCTCAGTCTGGAGCGGTTCGGTCTCGAGATGGGCCGCGCGGGCAACCCAAGTGAGGCCGCACAAGCCCTCAAGTCGATCAGCGCGGCTGCCCCGAGCGAGCTCTTCGATGCTCGGGTGCTCGCGCAATCGCTATGGGTCAACGACGGCGAGAACAACGGCTACCTCGATTCACTGGAGGCCTTGTCTGCGCAATCGGGCGAGGCCAGCATACTGGCCCTGGCGGCCGAGCACCTGCTCGAGCTCGAACAGGCACGCAAAGGCCAGCTCGACCCCGCCCGGCTGGAGCGAACGGCCGCCGCGTGGGCGGCCCAAGATCCATCGTTGGTGGCGGCGTTGGAATGGTTGGGAGCCGCTGCAGCTTCGGGGGATCACGCGCGTGAGGTTCAGGCACGGCGTGCCATCGCCCAGCGATTGGATCCGGCGCTCGGAGCCATCATGGAGGCGAGCGCGAGCCTACTGAATGCGCTGGCATGCGAGGAGCCCGAGCCCTTGCTGGCGAGCGTCGAGCCGGCGGCTCGCCTCGCGAATTTGGAGTTGGCGCCCCCGGGCTGTGATCCTCGACGTCGGGCCAACGCGCTGCTCAACGTGGGAGACGCCTTGGGCGACGAAAGCGCAGCGTTGTGCCGCGCGCTGGGCGCCTACAACCAACTGTGTTGGGGCAATGCCGAACAAGCCCAGGCATCGTTTCGCAGCGTGGTAGAAGCTTTCCCAGAGGAGGTCATCGGTTGGGAAGGCTTGTACCGTGCGGCGTTGGCCACGGGTGACAGGTCATCGGTAGCCGAGGCCTGCGCCGCGCTGGGAGACGCCACCAGCTCCGATGCACAAGGCGCGAAGTACTGGGAGCAAGCCGCCTTGATCTTGATCGACGAGCTCGACGATCCGGAACGCGGCGAATTCGCGCTCGCGCGGGCGGTAGAGCGCGACGTCAGCCGATTCGTGGCATTCGATCGTCTGTTCCGCATCGTGCGAGCTCGTAAAGACGGGGAACGCCTGCTCGAGCTGATCGCGCGCCGGCTCGAAGTCGCCGAAGATCCCGAGGAGCTGGCCAAGCTCTTTTGGGAGCGCGCTCGAGTCTTGCGCCAGACGGGTGATTTCCAGGCTGCGCTTTCGGCACTGGAAAACGTGACCATGCTGGAAACCGACCACGTCGGCGCCCTGGCTCTGGCCGGCGAGGTCTACCTCAGCACCAAGCAATATCCGGAGGCCGCCACCAAACTGGCGAAACTGTCGACGCTCGACGAAGCTCCCAGGCGGCAGCGATTGATGAGCGGCGTCGCAGCCGCGGACATCTACGAAAAGCGCCTGGGAAACCCTACCTCCGCCCTGGAGGTCTTGCTCGGTCTGCACCGCGCCGGGCTGAGCACGCTGCCGGTGCGCGAACGCCTGGCAAAACTCGCGGCTCAAAACCGAGACTTCGATACATCGACGCAGGTGCTCGAGCAATTGATGACCGAGCGCGACACACGCGAAGGCCGTGTGGAAGCAGCGCGACTGGCGCTGGCGATTCATCGCGACGAGCTAGACAACCCCCGAGGTGCGAGCCCGGCGGTCAAATGCCTGCTCGGCGAGCTACCTGGGGACGGCGAAGCCTTGGATTTGGTGCTGACTGACGTCTTGTCTCCGCTAGAAACGGAGCACTATTTGCAGCAAGGCAAACAGAGCCTCGTCAGGAGTCTCATGAAAGACCCCCTGGACGCCGAGCGCGTGGATCGATTGGCCCGGATCGCACTCAAGCTTGGAGACGCGCCCTTGCGACAGGCCGCCTTGGGAGCCCTGACCGCGCTCGGCGAAAGCAGCGCCGAGATCAACAGGGAGCTGGCCCAGCTCGATCAACGCGTGACGCACGTTCCCCAAATGGCAATCAGCGAAGACTCATTGCCCGAGCTAGCAGATCCGGAAGACGCGGGACCAATCGCGGCATTGATGCAACAACTCGGGTCGACACTGGAGGAGGCGCTGGGACCGAGCCTGGGGACGTATGGCATCACCCGAAGGCAAAAGGTCAACCCTCGAGCGGGCCTGCCGCTGCGCAACGAAATTGCCGCTTGGGCAGGAGCGTTGGGGTTGGGCGAGTTCGATCTCTACATTGGCGGTCCCGATGAGCACGGCGTGTTCGGGATTGCCAGCGAGCCCCCCGCATTGATCGTAGGCTCGGCGGTGGCTTCTCCGCTATCAGCACGGCACCGCGCTAGCGTGGCGCGCGAGCTATTCGCACTGAAGCGTGGAACCAGCATTCTGCGTCACCGTGAGCCGACTGACATCGCCGCGCTAGTGGTCGCGGCCGGTCAGGTCGTCAGCGTACAGATCCCATCGCCTCAATACGCTATGCTGGGTGAGTTCACACGGGAGCTCGGTAAGGCGATGCCGCGTCGGATCAAAAAGGCGGTCAGCGACCTGTGCGAGCAGATCCGCGCGGGCCAAGAGGACCCCATTGCTTGGTCGCATGCTGCCATCTCGAGTCTGGACCGCATGGCGACCATTGCCGCAGGGGACGTGTCATGGGTATTGGCGGGCTCTGAGCGCGATCGCGGGCAACTGGGGGCCTCGATCGAGGCCCATCGACGGGCGGCTCGTCTGCTTTCCTTCGTGCTCTCCCCGAGCTATCTCGAGCTGCGCCAGAAACTGGGAATGGGCGTGCGATGAACGATCCCAAGAACGACCAGCCCGACCCAAAGGCGCCGGCCGAGCACGAGTCCGCCGAGCGGGAGTCTCGAACGCACGAGCTCGATATCGAGGCGGATGCTCTGCTCGACTCGTTGCTGTCGGACAGCGATCACCCTGACCAGGACCGCTCCAGCGCGACGACGATTGCGCAAGCCAGCGAGCCTGCCGGCTATACCGACGACGAGGAGATCACCGGAGTGGCGTTGCCGACGTCCGCAGCCGCGGCCTCGGCGGAGACGGCCCAGTCAGGGTCAGACGAATTCAGCGACATAGACGAGCTTTTGACGACGAGCTCCTTGCCGCCCGCCCGGCCCACGCCTCCGGTCACGAAGAGTGCCAAGCGCACGCTGCAAGGCATCAAGCCGGCCAGCATTCCCAGGCCGCTCGTTGCTGGACCTCCTCGGCCACCCCCAAGGAAGCCGAGCTTGCCGTTGGGGACTCAAAAACCTCCAGCCGTCAACCCGGCGGGCCCTCCGATACGCGAACCGTTCTTGCCCGCCATGAGTCCAAAGGCTCCGCCCGCGAAGGTCGACGCGAACGATGACGCCAGCGAGGAACCCACGCTGCGTGAAATCGTGACCGAGCCCAATGACCCGGGTCGGGTCAGCGAGCTCGGCCTGGCCGATCGACTCGAACCCGAGGAGTTCGACTCCCTCCCCCCCGCCTTCGCTGCGGAGTTCGAAGATCTGGACGAGGACATCCTCGAATCCGTACCGCCGGGGCCAGCGTCGGAGAACGCGGAGCCCTCCCTGCCACCCGATCCGCTGCCACCCGAGCTATCGCACGAGCTGGCCACCTTGCCACC
>CBFGRJ010000469.1:0-5568 GCA_965651135.1 uncultured Myxococcales bacterium | reverse complement strand
GGTTCAGGTCAATCGCCGCCGGCACCGCCGGCGCCGAAGTCGCCAAAGTCACCGATGTCGCCGCTGGCGCAATTCCAGATTGGGTCATCGGAGCCAAGCGCGAAGCACACGCAGATCTCGTCGGTGCCTCCGTCCAAGCCACAGATGGTCCCGCTGGCGTCGCAGGACTCGCCCTGCTCCGGCGTCAGCCCGTCGCAATCGGTGGTGAAGCCCGTGCTGGCCGAGCCAAAGGTGTTGGTCGACCCGTTGCCGCCGAATCCGTTGCCCGAGGTCGTGCCGCTCGTCCCCGAGCCGTTGGATTGACCGCCGCTGGGCCCCGAGTTGCCCCCGGAGCCGGGCCCACTCTCGCAATTCCAGGTGAGGCCGGAGCAGGTGCAGGTCGACCCGCCGTAGGAGCACGCGAGGCCCGGGTCGAAGCCATCGCAGCTCTGCGAGTTGCCCGGATTGCTCGCGGGGCAATCCGCGGGGTTCGCGCCGCCGGTGGTATTGGCGGACGTGCCCGTCGTGGAGGTACTGCCGGGCATGCCCGTCGTGGTGCCGCCGGGGTTATCGTCATCGTCGCCAGAGTTGTCTTTGCCGCCGCATGCCACTGCCGTCAGCACCGCTGCCGTGAACAGCCACCCGCACAGCCGAGCCAAGCCTATCGAAGAATCGAGTTTCACTGGCTACCTCCAAGTCGGTATGTCCATGGATACACCAAATCGACCCGGGTCCGCTACGTGCCGTCAGCGATGACGCCATTGGGCAACATGGGGCAATGGCTCCCTACCTGTGGTTAGGTAGGCATAGGACCGATAGGTGGGTCTAGCTGGGGTGGATCAAGTGCCGGCACGCCGGTTGCTGAGGAACAGGCATGCGGCTCTGCTTTTGGCTCCTGGCTTTGGCTTTATCGTGCGCGGCGTGCGCTCTCTTCGGGTATCGCTGGCTCGATGCGCGGCCGTTTCGACACGCGGCTGAGGTTGCGCCGCCGCAACACATCACGCGTTCGAGCACCCCGTTGCCAGCCTCTGCTTCCCCTCCGAAGCTGGAGCCACCGTCCAGCGAGACGACAAAGCCGAGCCGACCTCCGGCGCTCGAGCAGAACCTCAATCTGCTTTTGATAGGCGTCGACGGGCGCCTAGGCACGTCGCGAGGGCGGCCCGATACGATCTTGCTGCTCAGTCTCGCGAAAAGCTCGGGTCAGGCGGGTATCGTGAGCATCCCCCGAGATCTGTACGTCGAGATCCCCGGTCATGGCCCCGATCGTATCAACGCGACCTATAGCGTGGCCTTGCGCGAGCGAAAGGTGCCGGCGGAGCTGCTGCGGCGTGTCGTGGAGGACACGCTTGGATTGCCGATTGCACACACCATCAGCATCGATCTGGACGGCTTCGAGCGATCCATCGACGCTATCGGCGGCGTCGATGTCGAGGTGCCGTGCGCCATCGCCGACAATTTCATCGACCGGCGCGAGGCGAGCGGCCGCCGCATGCTGGAGGTTGACCCAGGGCTCGTGCACATGGATGGAGTGACGGCTCTCATGTACGCACGCTCGCGCCATGGCCGCTCGGATTGGAGCCGAGCCCGGCGCCAGCAGGCGGTACTGGTTGCCGTCAAGCGCCGCTTGTCCAGTCTAGACGGCATGGCGCGCGTCCCCGAGTGGTTGGACGAGCTCGGCGGGATGATCACCACCGAGATGACTCGAAGGGAGATGCTCGGTCTCGCGCGTCACGCGCTGAGTCTCGATCCAGGTCGCTTGCACGGAGTGGTTCTCGGGAACCGCGAAGCGCGACCTCACCGAACCGAGGACGGGAAGGCGGTGTTGTTGCCGGATCCCGAGGCTATTGCCGAGCGCCTCGAACATCTGTTCTCGGCGGGCGCGCCCGGTGCGCTGCCCAAGACCGCCAGTTGTCCTCCCAAAGACGCGGCGCTGCGCAGTCGTCCAGGCAAACCGCCGCCCGAAGGCGCTGGACCGGTCGCGGAAGTCGCCGAGTAGGTGGAGCGCGTCAGCCCAGCTTGCCGCTGGGCACGCGACCCGCTTCGATGTCACTGCGCTGCGCCGCCGTAAACGGTTGGTCGAACCAGGAAACGTCGCGCTGACTGACCCGAAACAGCTCGCCGATGAACTTCATGCGCTCGCTCAGGATTGTCCAGTTGACTGCACCGCTGCCCTTGGTCGTATTCAGATCGCTATCGTATTGCTTCAAGAAGTCGACGAGCTCGGGCACGGTGAGCGGGTTCAGCAGCGGGTCGAAGGCTTCGGGTGGCAGGTCCGAGCCAAGCGGGATTTCTTCCCCATTGGGTGCCGAGAGTTTCATCAAAAAGCGGGTTGCCAAACGCTGCCAGTCGTTCAGCAGCTCGCGCGCGAACACGCGGAGCCCAAGGCGGAGCAGCCAGCGCAGCAGGGGATGCAGCAACTTGGGGCCCCATGCGCCAAAGCGCTGGTAAACGCGCGGAGAAAACGGCGCATCCAGAGCGCCGGCAATGTTGGCTTGAAGGCGAGTTTGCTCGTGTAACCCGATCAGCACATTGCCGAACAAGATCAGCTGTGCCTTCTCACTCGGTGTGGTGCTGTTGCGTGAGGCGTAGTAAGCGCGAAACGCCCGCTTCAAGTCGTCCTGACCGCCCTCTGCCGCGGGCCCCGCTTTGAGGGCCGAGACGAATTGCTCCAGCTCGTCGTCATTCGGCTGAGCCGGGTAGCCGAAGCGATAAGAAAACTCCGCAAACAGCGGCGCGAGCTCTGCGTAGACGCGCAGGTTGCCTTCGGCAATCTGACGCGCGACCTCTTGGATGACGGCGCGAGCGAGCTCGAATGGGTCGAGCTTCGGAGCCAAGCGCGCCAAAGGGCCCAGTTTCGTGTAGAAGTGCTCGAGGCGCTCTGCAAGCCTGGCCTCCTTCTGCAAGAAGCTCGTGAACTCGGGCGGCACTTCTTCTTCACGAATCGACTGCCCCGCTGTTTTCGAGGCCCATGTGGCGAAGGTCGACCAGTTGGCGTTGTCGCTGCCCAACACGCGCGCCAGCTCGAGCGACAGGTCGTGGTACCTCTGGGTGATGAGGAGATTCCTCAGCACCGGCTCGGGGAGGTCTGCAATGCGTTTCAGATCAGCGAGACGTTGCTCGAGCGGCACGATGTCGACGTGTGGAACCCCTGCTGCCACCATAATCAAAATAGTGTAACGTGACGCCACGCCTTCGTGCGAGTGCGATGAGGCGCGCTCGGCATTTACGCTGCTACAAACAACGACACCACATGAGCCGCTTGGGGGCGCTCGAGCGGCATCGACCCGCGGGTCATGTCCCGCCGGCCGGAACCGATTCCGGGGCCAGGGCCCACAACTTTGCCCTGATCGGAAGGGCCGCGGCCGGCATTACGCCGTGTATGCGCTCGAGCCAGGCCCTGGGAACCCTGTTCAGCGTCAGCCTGGGGCTGCTGCTTGCCGCGAGCTGCTCGCAAAGTGCGCCGTCAACGGGGCCCGCGCGCGGGCAGCCCGTGCCGAGCGCAAGTAGCGCCAATAGTTCCAGCGCGAGCGCTACCACTGGTGTCGGGCTCACGACGACTACCGGTGGCATCGTCAACCCATCGAGCTCTTCGAGCAGCGGGGGAGACGCCGGCGGCTGCTTGACCAGCTGCGAGGTCATCGGTGGAACTTATTGCGGGACCATTGGCAACAATTGCAACGGCATCCTGGAATGTGGCGACTGTTCCGGTGACTGGGTGTGCGAACAAGGAGTATGCGCCGGTGGACCGAGCTGCGCTCCCAGCACTCGATGCACCGCGGGTGAGACCCAATATTGTGGACTGCTCGGCGATGGGTGCGGGCGCGCGATCGATTGCGGCTCGTGTTCCGGAACCGACATTTGTTCGTCCGGCGTGTGCGTGTCGCCGGACTGTGTGCCGCTGACTTGCGTTTCGGACTCGATTGCATACTGCGGCACGCTGGGCGACGGGTGCGGCGGCACGCTGGAGTGTGGAGAGTGCCCCGGCGGCACCACTTGCGGCGGCGGCGGCATCGACA
Source organism: uncultured Myxococcales bacterium (assembly GCA_965651135.1). GTDB lineage: Bacteria > Myxococcota_A > Polyangia > Polyangiales > Polyangiaceae > JAICQQ01. The sequence continues at coordinate 1,573 of CBFGRJ010000469.1, read as the reverse complement.
ACGTGTGCCCGCTCGCCAACTGCACACCGCTGGAGTGCGAGAGCGTCAGCGGCGCGATCTATTGCGGCGGCATCATCGGTGACGGCTGCAACGGCATGCTCGAGTGCGGCGATTGCCCTGACGGTATTGCTTGTGGCACCGAAACCCCCAACGTTTGCGAGGGTACGGGTGGCGGCTGCACCGGGCTTGCCTGTCGCGTCGTCGAAGACGCCTGCCCGGCCAACGCTCCCACCACGTTGACCGGCACCGTGTTCACTCCGTCCGGCGAGCTGCCGCTGTATAACGCCGTCGTTTACGTGCCCAACGCACCGCTGGAGCCGGTCCCGGACGGGGTAGCGTGCACTCAGTGCGACGTCGACCTTTCCGGTTCTCCGATTGCCACGGCGCTATCGGGGGTAGATGGTAGCTTTACGCTGACTGGGGTGCCCTCGGGCCAAAACATTCCGCTGGTTATCCAACTGGGTAAATGGCGGCGCCAGGTCACTATCCCGAGCGTCACCGCGTGCACGACCAACGCCATCACCGATGCCAATCTCACGCGCTTGCCGCGCACCAAGAGCGAGGGGAACATTCCGCGTATCGCCATGGCCACCGGCGGCTCCGACGCTCTGGAGTGCCTGCTCAGGCGCATAGGCATTGCCGACAGCGAGTTCACGACGAACAGCGGCGACGGTCGCGTGCACATGTACGTAGGAGGCGACCCTGACGGTGATCACCAGGGCACCAACGCGTTCCAGGGTGGTGGTGCCTTTCCGCCTGCGACCGAGCTCTGGGGAAGTGTCGAGACGCTGCGCGGGTACGACATCGTCATGCTGTCTTGCGAGGGCACGGGCAGCTCGCTCGAAGAGTTCAAAGAGCCTTACTACGCCAGCATGACCCAGTATCTGGACGGCGGCGGCCGCGCCTTCTTCAGCCACATGCACTTCTACTGGCTGCGAGAAAACCCGCCTCTCGATGCGACGGCGGACTACATTGGCACCGGCGAAGATTTCGATCCAGACGGCGTGACCGGCTATATCGACGACTCGTTTCCCAAGGGAGCCGCCTTGCGCGATTGGCTCGTCAACGTCGGCGCCTCCACCGTGCGCGGTGAGCTCCTGATTCGCCAGGGGCAACATTCGGTGGCAGGCGTCGTGCCTCCGACGCAGCGCTGGATCTACGTGCCCCAGAATCCGGAGGAAGACAATCGCGAGTCCGTGCAATACATGACCTTCAACACCCCCGTGGGCGCGCCCGAAGAGCAGCAGTGCGGCCGCGGAGTGTTCACCGACTTGCACATCAACGCCAGCTACCCCGACGGGTCGGGCGGAGACGACTCCGATCCCGAAGATCCGTTCCCCACAGGCTGCGGCGACACGCCGCTTTCCCCTTCTGGCAAGGCGCTGGCGTTCATGTTCTTCGATCTCTCTGCGTGCTTGCAGCCGGACGATCAAGTGCCTGGCGTGCCGCCCCCGGAGCCGCCCGGAGGTCCGCCGCCGCCCACGGCAGTGCCCCCCCCCCCCCCCCCCCCAACGCCGCCACCCCCCCCCGCACCCCCCAAGTGGTCACGAGCCACGCGCCCATCATTCGAACA
>CBFGRJ010000468.1:0-5569 GCA_965651135.1 uncultured Myxococcales bacterium | reverse complement strand
AACCCCAGGTGCAGTCCCCCGGCCCACGGCTGCCCGCCATCGAAACCCCCACCGAGGTTCCGGACGAAGCCCCAAAAGAGGCAGAGCCCACGGACAACGCGGGTGAGGGAGGGGATCCTTACGCTCGAGCAGGAGGCGGCGGCAGCGGTCCCCCACTCGCCACCAAACCGGCGGTGGTAGCCCCACCTCCGCAGCCGCCCCCCAAACCCAAACCCCGGGGACCGATTCGCGTCACCGAAAATGTGACGCCACCGGTAGGTCTGTCTCAATCGCCTCCACCTTACCCCGAAGCTGCCAAGGCCGCGGGCATTCAGGGCACCGTGATCGTGAAGTACGCGGTCGGTTCAGATGGCACGGTCACCGCGGCAAGGGCCGTGCGCGGCCCTGCGGAACTCAGAGCGGCTTGCGAAGCAACCGTTCGCTCATGGAGATTCAAGCCAGCACTCCTCGACGGAAATCCCGTATCGGTGTGGCGCATCGCTCGCTTTCCTTTTCGACTCAAGACCTAGCTGCCCAATACGAATGCAGCACTGTTTCATAGCCAACCTAGGCGTTACGGAGTTCATATGTCTTTCGATCTAGTGCAAATCTGGGAGCACATGGGGGTGCTCGCGAAGTTGATCGCCGCTTTTTTGATCCTCATGGCCATCGCAAGCATCGGCGTTGTGGTCGAGCGTATTCTGGCGTTCGCCAAAGGCGCCAAAGAGTCACGCAACTTCGCGCGACAGGTCGCTCCCAAAATCGAATCCTGGGAGGTCGAAGAGGTGATGGCGATTGCGGGCGAGTACAAGGGCTCGCCGCTGGCCCGAGTCTTCGGTCACACCATCGATCGTTACGTGCGAGCCTACGAAGACATGGAGGGCGGGCTAAGCCCCGTCGAAATGGCGCGTAACGAATCGGCGCGGCGCCTGGAAGAAGTGGGTGCGGACCTCAGGCGCGGTATGAACGTATTGGCGTCGGTGGGTTCCACGGCCCCCTTCGTGGGGCTGCTCGGAACGGTTGTCGGCATCATCACGGCATTCAATGCCTTGGGCGCCTCGAGTACTGCCGGCATCAATAGCGTGATGATCGGTATTTCCGAAGCGCTGGCCGAGACCGCTCTGGGCCTCTTGGTCGCGATCCCCGCAGTGCTCTTGTTCAACTACCTGTCGGCTCGAGTCAACCTCATCGAACTGGCACTGAGCCGCTCGGTAGGCGAGCTGCTCGACGAAATGGAGAATCGCTATGGGCGGAAGTCCGAGCAACCTAGGCGTAGCGAAGCGGCAGCAGCCTGAGCCAGAGATCAACGTCACCCCCCTGGTGGACGTGGTTCTGGTACTGCTCATCATCTTCATGGTGGTCACGCCTGCCCTACAAGAAGGCGAAGCGGTGAATTTGCCCGAAATCAACCAGGCCGATCCCAAAGCCAAAGAGGACGACCCGATCGAGGTGACCATCGCCCTGCACGATCGAGCAGTGGTGGGAGAAGAGCGCGTCGCCTATCGGCAGCTCGAGCCCAAGCTCCAAGCGCTGCACCAGAAGTCACCCGACAAAAAGGTGCTCCTGAAAGTCGACGAGCGCGTTCCCTATGAGCGCGTGCGAGAGACCTTCGCGGACATGCAAGGCATCGGCTTCAAAGGCGTCTCGCTAAAGGTCACCGAAAAGAAGAAGAAACAGGAGGGCGCTTCCTGAGCGCCAGCGAACACCCATGGGAATGTCACTTGGTTCGAAGTCGGGCAAAACAGCAACGCCCAACGTCAATGTCACGCCGCTGGTCGACGTGGCGCTCGTGATCCTCATCATTTTCATGGTGGTCACTCCGCTGATGACCAAAACCTTTTGGCTCAACCTGCCCAAGAAAGAAAAGCGAGAGCAGCCGCCGCCTCCGCCGAGCAAGGTCCCGCCTCTGGTCATGACCGTCGACCAGCAGGGCGTCGTCCGCATCAACAAAAACGAGCTGAAGCGCACCGAGATCGCCAAGCGTTTACCTCGCATGTTGGCCACTCAAAAGAGCAAGGTGCTCTACTTCGACGCTCATGACCAACTGCCCTATGGGGAAGCCGTAAAAGTCATGGATCTGGCACGCGCCGGCGGAGCCCGTTCCATAGCCATGCTCACCAAGTCAGTGGTGAAGTAGCGGCCCCGACCTTCCATCCATAGCTCCGCGCTTCGCCCGAAATCGTCGGGGCGGGAGTTCTTTGTCCATCACTCACCAGCGACTTATCATGCGTATCAAGCTTTACTCCGCGTTTCGGACCACCAGTACTCTTGCCCTGAGCCTGAGCCTCGCGAGCACGGCGCACGCGCAACCCGCACCCGAGGAAGAAGTCCCTATCGAGGAAGGTGAGCTCGAGGAGGAAACAGGCGAAGAAGTTTCCCCGGTAGAAGAAGGCCCGCCCGCCCCCCAGCCTGTACCGGAGCAAGCACCCCCCGCTCAGCCGCCAGCGGAGGTTCCCATCGAGGAGGACGAATTCTTCGGAGAGGGCGGCGAAGATCCAGCGCGACCGGCACCCAAGGGCAAAGGCGTCATCTGGGGGGTGGTCACCGACTCGGAAGGCCAACCCGTGCTCGAGGGCCCTGTCAACGTCGTGGGCACCAAAACCCAAATCATCACCGACTTCGACGGCCGCTATCGGCTCGAGCTCCCCCCAGGCAACTACTCCGTCCGGTTCTTCTACGAGTTCCACCAACCCCTCCGCATCGATGTCAGCGTCAGCGAAGGCGAAGTCAAGCAAGTCGACGCCGAGCTCAAAGCGGACGAAGAAGCCCCGGTCGAGGAGTTCGAGGTAGTCGCCAAGCTCGAGGAAGCGAGTCTGGAGAGCCAGATACTGAAGCGTCAGCAATCTGCTGCTGTTGCGGACGGTGTTGGGCGGCAAGAAATGGGCAGAACACCGGACAGCAACGCCGCTGCTGCGGCTCAACGAGTGGTTGGCACAAACATCGTGGACGGTCGCTTCGTCTACGTACGCGGGCTGGGCGAGCGCTACTCGAACTCGCTTTTGTTCGGAGCGCCCTTGCCCAGCCCCGAGCCGGACAAGGCAGCCGTTCCATTGGATCTATTCCCGGCGCTGGTCCTCGACTCGGTGAATATTGCCAAGACCTTCACTCCCGACATGCCCGGCGACTTCGCGGGAGGCTCGGTGCAGATCGAGACGCGCGGAGTACCGGAAGAGTTCGTGTTCAACGCCTCGGTGAGCGGCGCGTACGTGACGGGTACCACGTTTCACGATCGCCTAGACTACGCGGGCAGCTCCACCGATTGGCTCGCGGTCGATGACGGTGCGCGCGAAATGCCCGATGTGCCGAACTTCAACCTGAAATCGGGCTCTCGAAAGCCCGATCGGAGCCTCGTGAGATCCGATGAGCTCATCGAGCCAGGACGCGATTTGAATACTCCCATCCACGCTCGGCGCAAGGCGACTCCTTTGGACCACGGCGCAAGCGTCGTCGTGGGCAATGGCTGGCTGTTACCCGGCGACCAGAAGCTCGGAGTGCTCGCGTCGCTCAATTACAAGCGCGAGTATCGAATCATCGAAGGTATACTGAAGGAGTACCAGCGCGCCGACAACGATCGCGGGTTCGACGTCGGTCTAAACTACGACAAAGAAGAAGGCTCCATCGACGTCAGCTGGGGCGCGTTCGCCAGCGTTGCCTACCAGCCGAGTAGCAAACACGAAGTTCGCCTGATGGGTCTCCACAGCCAATCGGCAACGGACGCGACGCGGTACTGGCAAGGTTTCGACATCTACACCAGGACTACCGTGGCAGCGACGCAACTAGACTGGGTCCAGCGCGGGCTCACGCTTGGTCAGCTCAGCGGACGCCATACTTTCGATGCTCTCAACGCTGGGGAGCTAGGCTGGGACGTCGCTCTGGCACGCGCTACGCGCTTTCAACCCGATCGGCGCGACGTAGTCTTCGATCGCATTCCGGAACAGAACGCATGGCGGTATCGCGACGGCTCCGAGAATGGGCGTCACTTCTATGCCGACCAGTACGAAAATTCTATCAACGCCAAGCTCGACTACACTCAGCCGATCGTCGACGCCCTGAAGGTCAAAATCGGCGGGCTCAGCGCCTTGAAAGATCGCCATTTCGAAGCCCGCCGGTTCGCGTTTCGCAGGAATCCGAGAGCGGACATCGCGCCATGCCCCGGCCTTGCATACAGCTTCGACTGTCCAGATCCGATTTTGGTGGACGAAAATATCGACGACCTGATCCAGTTGGAGGAGGGGACCGAGAAAGAGGACTTTTATGACGCAAGGCTGAACGTGTATGCGGGCTATTTGATGGGTGATGTAGAGGTCACGCAGCCGCTCCGGGCTGTGTTCGGCATGCGGGTGGAACATACCGACCAGGCCGTGGAACCCGTCAGCCGCTTCGGTGAGGAGGTCACCATCAAAGGCGCCGAGCTCGAGCAGACCGACTACCTGCCGGCCGTGGGGTTGACGTTCAGTGCGACGGAGAAGGTCAAGGCTCGCTTCAGCTACTCGCGCACGCTGGCGCGACCACAGCTTCGGGAGCTCGCCCCATTTCGCTTTTCATCCTACTTCGGCGGCCGCTCCGTCAGCGGTTATCCCGACCTCGACCTCACCCGCATCGACAACTACGACTCGCGCTTCGAATACTTCCCGACGCTCCGCGAGGTGCTCGCGTTCTCGTTCTTCGTCAAGGACTTCACTGATCCCATCGAACCCATCGTGATTTCTTCGGGGTCGAACGGTACGACCTCCTTCCGCAATGCGCCCGGCGCAAAACTGATCGGTGTCGAGCTCGAAGCACGCAAGGACCTAGGCGTTTTGACGCCGGCATTGAACGACTTTCAGATCGTGACCAACCTTACTCTCACGCACTCGCGCACCGAGGTCCCCGAGGGTGGCGAATTTTTGACCAACCAGTCGCGCCCGCTCGTGAACCAGGCGCCCTGGGTCTTCAATGTCGCGATCGACTATGAGGGGACGTTTGGATTAAGAGCCCGCGCGCTCTACAACGTCTCGGGGAAGAGGTTGATCGAAGTGGGTACCGATGGCCTGCCAGACGCCTATGAGCACCCGGCGCACTCTCTCGACTTGGTATTGGCCCAAACGTTCGCGGAGCACTGGCAGCTGAAGGCCCAGGCTCAAAACATCCTGAACGCAGAACGATTGGTCACTCAGGGCAAGCAAGAGCTACCCGACGATGCCAGCACTATCGAACGCTACAAGGAAGGAGTGACCTTGGGTTTAGGGTTGAGTTACACCCACTGATGTGGCGACGAGGAACACGCCGCCAGCGACACACAAACGTTACACATCGCGCACCGGTCGTTCACCTTCAGCAGGCAGAGTCCTGTCCTCCAAGGAGGACTACAGATGCGTACTTTTCTACAACTTAGCTCACTGACAATGGCGGCAGGGCTACTTTTGACGGTCGCGTGCGGCGGCGACGACGACGATGACGGACAAGCAGGCAGTCCCAGCACTAGCAGCGGCGGCAACGGCAGTGGTGGTGACGGCGGTTCGGGAGGTAGTAGCGGCACGAGCGCTGGTGGCAGCGGCGGCACGAGCGCTGGTGGCAGCGGCGGCACGAGCGCTGGTGGCAGCGGCGGCAC
>CBFGRJ010000467.1:0-5578 GCA_965651135.1 uncultured Myxococcales bacterium | reverse complement strand
CTGTGCGGTGCGCACCACAGAGCCATTCATGAGGGCAGGCTCATCGCTTACGGTGACTTGACCACGGGGCTCCGGTTCCAGCATGCGGATGGCTCGAACTACGGCGAGCTGGCTAGTCCACAGGTGGCGGATGTGTGGGCACGGGTTGATCAGGCTCTTCGCGGGCTCGGGTTTCGAGCGGGCGAGACGCGCGAAGCGATCGACCGCGCACGACCCACCACTAGAGCCGACTGGCCGCTTCAGGAGTGCTTACGCCAGACCTTGAAGCTGCTCGGCGAAGCGGCGAAGTGTTGCGCGCCGGGCGGGGGCCACCGAGCCGAGTAGTTGGGCATCGCTCGGCCCCACGGGGGATTCGATCATCGAATCTCCAGTACCCATTGCTGTCCCACTAACTAAGGTGCTCCGCACCAGCTGTTCATCTTGTACGCGCTGGTTTTCATCGGCACCTTCAGGGCCTCGAGCTCGCGTTCCAGCGATGCCGCTTGTGCCCGCTCGTTGTTCTCTTTGGCGGTAGCGAGCTGTCTACACAGGTCCGAAGCTTGAGTGAGAGTGCGACGAAAACTCTCGACGTCGAGTGCCATTTGCAGATCATTGAATTGCATGGGGCCCAACTTCGCCGCGAGCGCTGAATACTGTTCGGCGCTGCTTTCGAGCAGCGTTGGACTGAGGCCCGCTTGTGCGGCACTTCGGATGGCATGCATCGAGTCGTTGACCGATTCGACGAGCTCGGCGCATTGCCGGGCGCGCGTGATGCGCTCGCAGCCGAGCTGAAACAGGCAGGTCAATCCAATGAGGGACAGGTGACAAAAGAATGAGGCGTTCGACAAGGGCTCCGGAACCATAGAAGCGGCGCGGGCGGCTGACAACCGCCAGGGGGTGCGCCCACCCTGCGGGCTCTGGTAGAAAGCCTTTGGCGATGGCCCGCGCGTTTCGATGGATTGCTGCTTGTGCCCTGCCGGTTGGTGCCGCGCTGGCATGGGGCTTTTTCTATCGCAACCAGGGTTGGGGCTGGGCACCGGAACCAGCATCGCCAAAAGCAGCGGCACCGGCGTCGCCGGCGTCAGCCATCCACGAGCGGTTTCTGGACGGACTGGAACCCGCTCGCCCCGAGCGAACGATCGACACCAGCGCTGCTGCGAGCGCGGTCGCGAGCTTTCGAGCCGAGCGATTGACGATACCCCCGCGCACGAGTCCGGCGGAGCAGATCGCCGTTCAGGGCACACGCGTGGGGCGGCTCGAGCGTGATCGCCTGATTGTTTCAGAGCCGGGGACTAGCTCTGCTTCCTTGAGTTTTCCGTTGCCCGGGGCGGAGCTGGTGGTTCCAGCGGCCGCGGGTGGGCTATTGGCCATGGGCAAGGATGGTTTGCTGCTGTTGAATCACAGAGAGAAAGCGCCGCGCAGGTTTCCACGAGTCACGCTTTTCCCCGGCTCGATGGTGCTGCCCGATCTCATCGATACTCAGCGGCTTTGGGTACGCCACTTGCGTGCGCCCGTGCTGTACGGATACGCGCTCGAGGCTGAAGCTCGCGGACTGCTGCCGCTCACGGCGCAATTCGAGCTTGCCGGGGTGGCCGACGGGCCCTTCTTAGCACTTCGCGATGGGTCGTTCATTCATTTGCACGGAAGCGATTGGCAACGATTCTTTCCTCAGGGCAAGCGCTTCGACTTGCGGGGCACGGGGCACGGGGCAAAACCGTTTCGAGTCTTGCTCGCTCGTCGGATCGACCAATTCTTCGTCCTGTATGAAGATGCTCGGCTCGATCGCGTGCAAATCCAGGAGCGCTTGCAGGTCGTGTGGTCTCATCAGCTCGATGCACTTCCCATCGATGTGGTGGCGGCGGGCAACACATTGGTGCTGCTGAACACCGAGCGGCGCGGCCGGACACTGGGCTGGTGGCTCGAGGTGATCCGTCCGGACAAGTCGAAGGCAAGGCTTGCGCTGGGTGACAGCGAGCCGGACTCGTTTCGAGGTGACTGGGTGAACAATCAGCTGAAGCCGCGTGGGCTGGCCGCGTCAGAGCAGTGGGTTGCGGTTGGAGGGTTGCAGGGGTTGCGCGTCTGGCGCCTGGACGATTTGAGTCCGGTCCCGGTCCGGGGAGTCACCAGCCACCCCTGAGCCGCTCAAACTTGTCCGATTCGTCAGACCTGGACCATGTAGGTAGGACGATGGCGGCAACGATCGACCCGGAACTGCACAGGATTCGAAGAATGGCCGAAGAGCTGGCCGCGCGTCGGCGGGAAACGCCGGGAAGCGCGCATCTGCTCGCCGCCTTGGCCAGCGCGCCTGGCGCCTTGGGCGACTTATTGAAGGAACGCCGTTTGACCGCTCGCGCGCTTCTATCGGCCTTCGACGCTCTGGAGCGCCCGCTTCCTGAAGATACCCTGAAAGTGCCCTTCGTTCGCAGCCGCGAGCTCGCCGCTCGGACAGGGGCGACCAGCGTAGGGCCGGAGCATCTCCTCATCGCCTTGTTGAGCGATACGCGAGGGGTGGCTCGCAAGACGCTCGACGCTTGTGGTGCCGATGCGGCCCGGCTGCGCATTGCGGCGCTCAACTTGGGATTGGGTATCGTCACGCGCCGTCGCTCCGTTCCGCCAGACGAAGTCCCGAACGCGGTTGACCCGCGGCGGGGACCCGAACCAGCTGCCGCGCCGGATGGGCGTGCCAAACGAGCACCCGCGGGCGTCATTGTCCCGGTGATGCCCGAAAAGCCCGTGAAACCCCCGTTTCGGTCGCGCCGCGCCGAGCAGCGAGCTCGCGCCGCGGTTCTGAGTCAAGCGGCGACGCAGGCCGAAGCCCCGTCGGCGCTCCCGGAAGGCGTTGGCTCGACGCCGACACCTCGGCCGCCGTCAGCGCCCCTCGCTACGGCCAATGCTCGGGAAGCACGCTTTGCTCTCGATGCACGCAAGTTTCCGATACTGGCAAAGCTGGGGAAGAACTTGACGCTGGCGGCCGCGCGCGGCGAGCTCGATCCAGTGGTGGGCAGGCAAGACACCATCGAACAGGCGCTCGACGTGCTTGCCAAGCGCCAGGCCAACAATCCTTGTCTCGTCGGTGAGGCCGGCGTCGGCAAGACGAGTATCGTCCGCGGTCTGGCGCAAGCGATCGCAAGCAGCGAGGGCGTTCGCCCGCTGGATGACCGTGTCGTCGTCGAGCTGCCGATCTCGGAGTTGCTTGCGGGAACCGGTGTGCGCGGCGCGCTGGCGGCTCGGCTCAGCGCTCTGCGCCAGGAGGTGCGCGCTGCTGAGGGGCGGGTCGTGCTCTTCTTCGACGAGCTGCACCAGTTGTTCATGGGTGATGCAGCCGACGAAATCGGGGGTGAATTGAAGCTCGCCCTAGCCCGCGGTGAGCTGCCGTGCATCGGTGCCACCACACTCGAGGAATTCCAGCGTCTCACCGACAAGGACGCGGCCCTGGCCCGTCGCTTCAGCCTGGTGGAGGTCCAAGAGCCGAGCCGCGAAGACGCCTTTTTGATCCTGGACGCGCTGGCGCACAAGTTGGAAGCCCACCACCGGGTCAAGTACGACAAGCAGGCGCTCGCACTCAGCATCAACTGGTCGATCCGTTATCTACCCGGCCGAGCCTTGCCCGATAAGGCCGTGTCCATCATCGATCTGGCGGGCGCTCGCGTACGGCGGCGTGGTGGGGACCTGGTCGACATACAAAGTGTCGCCGAGGTCGTTGCGGGGTTGGTCGATACCCCCGTGGAACGCCTGCTCGAATCCGACGCCGACCGCATGTTGGGCTTGGAGCAGATTTTGGCAGAGCGTATCGTCGGGCACACGCCACACATTGCCAAGATAGCCCGCATCTTGCGGCGGAACGCCGCGGGTCTCGGATCCCAGCGTCCCATTGGCACATTTTTGCTGTTGGGACCGACTGGAGTGGGCAAGACCGAGACCGCCAAGGCTATTGCGGAGGTGCTGTTCGAGACGGATACTGCGCTGACTCGCATCGATCTTTCGGAGTACAGCGAGGCGCACTCCGTGGCCAAACTGATCGGCGCTCCTCCGGGATACATCGGTCACGACGCTGGCGGACAGCTCACGGAGGCCGTCCGGCGCCGCCCCTATCAAGTGGTGCTGCTCGACGAGATCGAAAAGGCGCACCCCGATGTGTTGACCGCCTTCTTGGCGGTCTTCGACGAAGGAAGAATGACGGATGGGCGAGGTCGCCTGGTCGACTTCTGCAACACTGTGATCTTGATGACCTCGAACTTGGGCGCTTCGGAGAGCGCCGAAACGGGGCGGCGTCGCGTGGGCTTCTCGCAGAACGAACCGCGCTCCGATGTTGCAGAAACACGCATGGTGGCCGCCGCTCGCGAAGCGTTGCCCCCGGAGCTGTACAACCGCATCGACGAAGTGCTCGCGTTCACGCCGCTCACTCGCGACGACGTGCGAGAAATTGCTCGCCGGCTCATCGCCAAGATAGGGGCAACGCTGGAGCGCGAGCGCGGTGTCAAGCTCGAGTTGGGCGCCGACGCGATTGAAGCTCTGCTCGAGTGCGGAGGCTTCGACCCGACACTAGGCGCACGCCCGATGAAGCGCAGCATCGCGCGCCTGCTGGAGGCACCACTCGCCGAGAAGCTTCTCAAAGGCGAGCTGACACGCGGAGACGTGCTGCTCGTCGAACGCTCCGCGGAAGGACTGAGCCTGGACGTGCTCGAGGGCGCCGTCGCACACCACGCCGCCGAATAAACGCTCATGAGCTAAGCTCGTGAAATCCCCAAGCGCTTCATCTTGTCGATCAGCGTGGTGCGGGTCGTACCGAGCAGGCGTGCTGCTTGGCTCTGGTTGTGGTTCGAACTTTCGAGCGCTGTCTCGATCAGGCTCCTCTCGAAGGCTGCCACTCGCTCACGCAAGGGTACGACCGCCGAGCTCGTAGGTGCTTTGGATGCGCCAGGCGAGGTCTTGGCGCTGGAAGCGCCGGCGTGCTTGTAGGCGGCTTTCCAGGATTCTTCTGACAGTTGTCCATCTTCGCTGAGCGCCAGTACCTCGGCGACCGTGTGTTCGAGCTCGCGCACGTTGCCGGGCCAATCATAATGCAGCCAGTCGGCGATCACGCGCTCGGGCAACGGCACGTCGCTGAGACCGAAGCGTTCCGCATACTTGAGCTGAAAGTGGCGCGCCAGCAGCGGAATGTCTTCTACACGTTCTCGGAGGGGAGGGACGGTGAGCTCGACGACATTCAGGCGGTAGTATAAATCCGCGCGGAATTCACCGGCCTGTACCAGCTGCGCGAGCGGGACGTGAGTGCAGGCGATCACACGTACGTCGACCTTGCGCAGTTGGTGGTCCCCAAGCGGCTGAATCTCGCCTTGCTGCAGCGCACGAAGCAAGCTGCTTTGCGCGCCCGTGGGGAGCTCGTACACCTCGTCGAGCACCAGCGTACCCCCATGAGCGCGCCTGAAGAAGCCATCATGCTCCCGATGGGCGCCGGTGAACGCCCCTTTTCGGTAGCCGAAGAGCTCGGCTTCAGCCAAACCTTCGGTCAGCGCCGCGCAGTTGAAGCGAATCAAAGGCTGCGAGCGACGTGGGCTTTGCGCGTGAATCAAAGAGGCGATCGCTTCCTTGCCGGTTC
>CBFGRJ010000466.1:0-5591 GCA_965651135.1 uncultured Myxococcales bacterium | reverse complement strand
TCGCCTCCGGCCCCGGCCACAATGCGCCTCCCCCATGATGTTCTCGAAACCATGGCCCATGCGGCAAGGTCGGGCTTTGCTTTGCGCCGGCTGTCTGGCTTTGGCGTCCGGTTGCGCGGAGGAGCAGGCTCCGATTGAAACCGCCGTGATCTACGTCGCGGCCACCACGAACGCGACCACCGCGCTGGCGGGTTTTTATGACGAGCTCTTCGGCGCCAACCGGTGCAAGAGCGAGAGCTTCGACCGTTGCATCGTCAGCACCTGTTTCGATGGAGGCGCGCGGCGCACTTACGTGGACGGTGGTGAGATCGACATTCAGGGAGACGAGCTCGACGTACGTCTGGACACCGGTCGCGTCGAGGATGAAAACGGCAACGTGGGCCCGGGCTTGGCCGTGGCAGAGGGGTTGCCAGCCTTGAGCGATAACGAACAGCTGACGATGACTGTCCGCGGGCGCGGCAGTGTCTCGCGCGCCGAGGGTTCGGTGACCATGCCCACGCGCCTCGAGCTCACCGAGCCCGAGGTGGATGAGCTCTCCTGCCAGGGGGTCGACCCCGAGACACTGCCGGCCGTCAGTATTTCGGCCGACGACGATTTCACGATCCGCTGGACCAGCGAACGAGCGGATGATGTCGATATTCTCTTCTTCTTCGACGATGTGGCCGGCTACACCGGAGACGAAGACCGAGAGCGCGCCACCGCGATTCGCTGCTTGCACACCGCCGACGAAGAACGGGCCACCATTCCGGAAGAAGTCGTCGAGCGAATGCCTACCGGCGTTCGCGGCTCCTTCACGATGCGGCAGATCGTCCGCAACGCCAAGCTGGTCGGCGACTGGTCCATTACCTTTGGCGGCTATTGGGAGCTGTGCGCGCCCGTCGAGGTGGAGTGAGCCTCAGCGAGCCAGCGACACCGGCTCGAACGAAAACCCATCGCCGTCGTCGTAGGCAAGGCTCACCGAGTGTTCGGGAGCAAAGCTGCCGTCACCTCGGAACCACTGGCCACCCACCACGAGGTCGAGCAATCCATCACCGTTGTGATCGGCGAGTGCCACAGGCCGAAGGAAATTGGAATATTCCGCCAGCATGTTCGGAAGGCGTTGGTCCAACAGCGATTCCCCGCCAGCATAGAGGAAAGGATAGCCCATCAGCAGGTCGTCGTTGCCGTCTCCGTCGATGTCACCGCCGACGAATCCGAAGCTGTACTCATCTTCTGGAAACTTCGTGAACGCGTCGCCAAGCGGTCCCTGGTAGAATCGCAGTTGCGCTTCCCAGAGGCAGGCCGTAACCAAATCGTCGACACCGTCGCCATTGGCATCGAGCGTTGCCAGCCTGGCCGCCGAGCATGCCGTAAACGGAACAGACGCATCATGCTCGAAATCGACATCGCGCGCTCCGTAGAAGACGTGGAGCATCGCGTCCCCTTGTAGGGTCGTGACCAGATCCGACCGGCCGTCGCCATTGAAATCCCCCGCTTCCCAATCCTTACCGTAATCGGGCGACGAATAGCCGGCAGGTGTCTCAATGATCGCCGTCGGTCTGTTGTCTGCGGAGAGCATGGTACCGCCCCGATAGAACAGGGCCAAGCCTTCGGCCGTGCTGGCAGCCAGCAAAAAGTCGGCGAAGCCGTCGGCGTCGAAATCGGCAGCAGGGTACACCGCAGGATCGGACACGGTGGCCGTGATCTCGAACGTGATCGCCGTCATGTCGGAAGGCTCGGCGGCGCCAAGGAAGACGTACATCAGTTGCCGGTCGGTGTCCGTTTGAGTCGCGGTGGGACCCGGCGCTCCGAAGTCGTTGAAGCCGTCTCCATTGACATCCCCGAGCAAACGCAGCCGTGCATCGTTGAACTCGTCGCCGTACCAGATCTGTTCGGTGAACACGACGCTGGGTGACACGTCGACCAGATCGCTTTCGCCGAAGTCTTCGGCTCCCTGGTAGAGCACGATCGGAAACGGCGCCTCATCCAATGCCACGATGTCCGCGTAGCCGTCCCCCGTGAGATCCGCCTTCAGCCTGCCGACATCGACGTAGCGCACCTCCGACCAGCTCGAACAACGCCCAACGTCGTCGCAGGCCCGCACCCTCCAGAAATAGCGGCGCCCCAACGGGGCCGACACCTCTTCGACGGGCAAATCGTCGCTGGGCGCAAACCGAGGCTCGGTCAGCTGCGCTTCGTCGAGCTCAGGGCTCGGGAACTCACAGGCCTGGGGCCAACCGTTGTCACAGCTGTCGTCCACCTGCAAATGGTACGTGACAACGCCACAACCAGCTGGAGCCACCGGCAACCATGAGAACTCCGGCCTCAACGTATCGTGGGTGTCCCGCGCGTGCAGCGATCCGGTATACGCTCCGATCTTGGGCGTCACTTGAACGGGCGTGGCTGCAAGGCCCAGATCTCGTGCTTCACAGCCATCGTCGAGCGAACCGTTGCAATCGAAGAAGTCGCCCTCGCAAGCGACGATCACGCATCGACCCTCGCGGCACTCCGCTCGAGCGGCGTCGAGCCCACAGCTCGCTCCGCACGCCCCACAATGGGCCGAGTCATTAGCCAGATCGACACATTCGCCATCGCAGCAGGCGGCTGGCTCGCAGGCCCCGTCGCAAGGGACCGGGCCCATGCCCGCCGCGCCCGATACTCCACCTGTGCTGGCGGCTGATTGGGTGCCTCCTGCGCTCGTCTCAGTGTCACCGCCCCCAGCACTGACGCCCGTGTGGCGCCCTCCTTGGCCTCCGGGCTCGCCTTCGCTCGCTGCTCCCGCTTCGCCACCGCTGCTTTCGGGGCCTCGGCAGGTTCTCGTCGCTTCGCAGCCCTCGACTTTGGAGCTCTGACATCCGATCATTGGAATGAAGAGCGAGCCAAAAACTAGCGCCCCTACCACATGGGTAGCGGTAAGGTGATGCCGATGCTTGTGCGGTCTGCCCGGTCGATTGAATAGGTCCATGCCCTTCCCTGTCGGAGCAAGCAGGCCGCCGATTGCTAGCTCGCGCAAGAAAAAATGGCGCGCTGCTCGCGAGGTCGACCGGGTCGCCGGCTGGGGCCACCAAAATTCCGCTTGGCGCTTGTCTTTCAAGCTGGTTTGGAGCAAGTCGCCTGATGATGCTGGATGCGAAAAAGCTGTGGGTGGTGGCGCGCTTCGAACTGCTCGAATCCCTGCGCTCTCGCCTCTTCCTCATCGTGTTGAGCATGTACGGGGCAGGCGCGGCGATCGGCAGCTACGCCTTCATCAAAACGGTAGAAGCGGCAGAGCTCGCGGCCCGTCGGTCGCTGGCTCAGAGTCTCGGCATCCCGGAGTCGCAGCTCCCCGCCGACCTGGTGCGCGAGCAGGCCCTGCCCATGTTCACGAGCCTTGTCGCGGATGCGGGCATCCGCGAGGAGCTGCTGCGCATGCCGCCGCTCAGCATCTTCTACGGCTACATGGCGTTGATCCTCGTGGCCCTGTTGGTGCTCGTGATCTCGACCGGGACGATTGCCGCCGACTTGGGCTCTGGCGCCGCTCGCTTCGCTCTATTTCGCTGCGATCGCCTCACCTGGGCGACCGGAAAGCTCTTGGGCCAAGAAGCACTGCTGGCCGCTGGGTTGAGTGTCGGTGCACTGGTGGCGGGTACGGTCGGCGCCCTGCTCGATGCGGGTTTCGTCCCGGAAACGTGGCTGTGGCTGCTCCGCACTTCGTTCCGAGCCTGGCTCTACGGCAGCGCCTACCTCGGAATCTTCTTGGGGATTTCGCTCGTCAGCCGCTCGGCGCTGAAGGCACGCGCGCTGGCGCTATTCGTTTGGATGGGCTTCGGTATCGCGCACTCCATCGTCACCGCGGAGTTCTTGAACGCCCGCATCCCCTTCTTACGCTACCTCGGCGTCGTCTTTCCCGCCGAGCACCGACAGAGCTTGTGGTCGCCGGACTGGAGCCGCTATGTGCTGGCCGCCGTAGCTCTGCTGGTCATCAGCCTGGCGGGGTTTCTGGCGGGGTACAGCGTGTTTCGACGGAGGGACGCATGAACGCGGTCGTGCTCGAAGGCGTGGTGAAGCGCTACGGTCGCCACATCGCCCTCAATGGTCTATCGCTGGAGATCCCCAAAGGCTCGATCTGCGCGCTCATCGGCCCCAACGGCTGCGGCAAGACCACGACCATGGGAGTGATCGCCGGGCTGTTGCAGATCGATGCGGGCACCGTCGACATACTGGGGGGCGGACCGTTCGACGCCAAAAGGCACGCGGGTCGCGTCAGCTTGATGCCGCAAGATGCCGTCCCTAGCCTGCACGTCCCCATCATCGACAGTCTGCGCTATTACGCCGAGCTCCAAGGCCTCGACCCCGCTGGAGCGAAGCGCGAGGCGGAGGCCTGTCTCGAAAAAGTACAGCTGAAAGACCGGGCCCGCTCGCGCTTCGGTCAGCTGTCGCATGGCATGCGCCGGCGCTTCAGCGTAGCCCAAGCGCTGCTCGGAAAGCCGGAGCTGGTGCTGCTCGACGAGCCCACCAGCGGCTTGGATCCGGAGCTCGTCGTGCAAATACGAGAGCTCATCGCCAGCCAGCGGCGCGAGGCCACCATGCTGATCAGCTCGCATATCTTGAGCGAGCTAGAGACCATGTGCGATCACGCGATCTTCGTCGAGCAGGGCCGAGTGGTGCGGCAGGGTTCGATGGCCGAGCTCACCTCGGCGAACACCATCGTTCGTTTCACCCTCAACCGAATGCCGAAGCTTCAGAGGCTGGAGCTTGCGCTACAAGGCTGTATGCTCGAGTGGCGCGAGCCCATCCTGACCGTCAAAGCGCCGCAATCCCAACCGGTCGAACGAACGAATGCGCTGTGCCTACGAGAATTGCTGGAGCAAGAGGTCGGCATCCTCGAGGTCGACGCTGGCCATTCGCTCGAGACCGCGTACATGGAACTCAAGCGCGGTCACTAGGCACGGGCAGCCAAAGGCAATCCGTCAACAAACCCCGCAACTGCGGCGAACAGCGGTTCGATGAGTTCCGGCGTACCCGGAAAAGGATCAAACCATGGCACTGAACGGACTTTCCCAAAAACACTCGGCACACTGGGTGCTCGTGGCCCAATGGACTCTTGGCACACTGACCGGCGGGGCCTCGGTCATGGCGTGCGGCTCGAAATACGAAGGCTGTGAAGCCACTCGCACCTGCACCACGGCCCCTGGGAGCGCGGGCGAAGGAGGAGGAGGCGGAGGAGGAGGCGGAGGCGGCGGCGGCGGCGCCAACGAAAGCGAGACTCGCCGCACGACCACCGGCGGCGGAAGCAGTACCCAAAGCGCGGCGTCGAGCTCGGGAGGCACCGCGGGGCTCGATGCCTCGGGAGGCGAGGCCGGCGCACCCGCCGATCCGGAATGCATCAACGATACGGACTGCTCGGACGGCCTCTTCTGCACGGGCGAAGAGGTCTGTCACGACGGCGAGTGCGTGGCGGGTGACGCGCCCTGTCTCAACCCTAACCCCGCACATTGCAGCGTAGAGTGCGACGAAGAGAACCAGCGCTGCTCGATCGAAGCCCTAGACGGCGATGGCGACGGCTTCACCAGCATGGGGTGCGAAGCAAACCCAGGTACCGATTGCAATGACGCCGATGACCGCGCTTACCC
>CBFGRJ010000465.1:0-5603 GCA_965651135.1 uncultured Myxococcales bacterium | reverse complement strand
CCGAGTCGCAAAGAGCGGCCTGGAGGCGGTCAAGCGCACCACCGACGCAATGGCCCAAGTGCGCAAGCAGGTGGGCGCCATCGCCGATGGAATCTTGGCCTTGAGCGAGCATGCTCAGACGGTCGGGCACATCATCACTACGGTCAACGAGCTGGCGGAGCAGTCCAACTTGTTGGCGCTCAACGCGTCGATCGAGGCGACTCGAGCAGGTGAAGACGGACGCGCATTTGCAATAGTAGCGCAGGAGATCAGGGCGCTCGCCGACCAGTCCAAACAAGCGACAGCTCAGGTGCGCACGATTCTCGGCACCATCCAGAAAGCGACGAGCGCCGCGGTCTTGGCCACCGAGGCGGGGCAGAAAACCGTTGCCTCCGCCGAGTCGACCGTGGCGGACGCCGGTAGCACCATCAAGCAGCTGGCCGAGGTATTGGAACAAACGTCATCGGCGGCCGACCGCATCTTGTCGGCAGCCGAGCAACAAGCACAGGGGGTCCACCAAATTTCCGAGGCCATGCGCTCGATCGATGGAGCCGTTCGCCAAACCGCCGAGAGCACGCGTCACATCGAGACCGCCGCCACGGACCTGAACTCATTGAGCGGCAAGCTGCAGCACGCCGTTGCCCAGTACAGGATTTGAATGGCAAAAGACGACCCCAGAGTCCTCGGGCAATTGCGCGAGCTCTTTCGAGCCGAGCTCGAAGATCAAATGGGGGCCATGCACCGCGAATTGCAGGCGTTGAATGAGCCGCACGCGAGCGACGATGTCAAAAGGCACGCGGTCTATGAGTTGTACCGCGCCACCCACTCACTGAAAGGCGCCGCCGCAGCGGTGGGGTACGCACAACCGGAGCGCATCTGTCATTCGCTCGAAGATACGCTCGCCGCCTTCAAGACCGGCGACTCGTCGCTGGACACTCAGGCGATCACCACCAGCGTTCGCACGACGATTGCCGCTTTGGCGCAGTGGTTGACTTCGACTGCCGGTGCGGCCCCGAGCGATGCTCACTCCCCGAGCTCGCTGCCCGAGCGGTCGTCGACCCTTCCCCCACATCTAGGGAAGGATGTGGGCGAGCGTCCCAGCCAACAAGGCAGCGTGCGCATCGGACTTGCCCAGCTGGACGATGTACTGGTGACCACCAACGAGTGGCTCACGCGCATGCACGATTCGGTGCCCGACCGTCCGTTGAGTGTCGCGCTCGAAGCTCTCGAAGCAGCGGTCAACGACGGCGAACGCTCCGACGCGGAGCTTTCGCGCGAGCAGCTTCGTAGGCTCGTGCTCAACTTGAAGCACGAGTATGGGGCTTACCAGCTGCGCCACAGGCGCTGGGAGGAATCTCTCGCGGTTCGCGGCGCGCAGCTTGCCCGGCAGATCCGCGGATTGCGCCTGCAACCCGTAGCTCAGCTGTGTGACGCGCTCGACCGAGCCGCGAGCGAGCTGGCCAGAACCGAAAGCAAGAGCGTAAACTTCGTCTTCGAAGACCGAGGCGCCGAAGCCGATTACCAAGTGATCGAGCGCTTGCGAGAGCCGCTCTTGCAACTGGTGCGCAACGCAGTCGTGCATGGCATCGAGCCACCCGAACAACGCGAGCTCCAGGGCAAGCCCCCTAGCGGCACATTGCGGGTCGATGTAACGGCCCATGGCACGGAGCTGGCCATCGTCGTGGCGGACGACGGGGGAGGTATACGATTGGACGCATTGAAGCGCGCTGCCGAAGAACGAGGCCTATCGGTCCCCGAGCGGCTCAGCGAAGCGGATATCTTGGACCTGATGTGTGCACGCGGCTTGAGCACCCATCAAAAGGTCGATCATCAAGCAGGCCGGGGCATCGGCATGGACCTGGTCAAAGATCGCGTCGAGCGGCTTCAAGGTAGTCTCAGGTTGAGCAGCACCGCGGGCCAAGGCACGCGTATCGAGCTGCGCGTGGCCGTCGATCTGAGCCTTTTGGAGGTCTTGCTGGTGATCGCAGCGGGCGAGCTATTTGCATTCCCCAGCGGCGCAGTGAAACACCTGAGGCGTTGCCGTACCGATGAGATCGTGCTTCTGGAAGGCCGCACGTTCGTCCGCGACGGAGACCGCATGCTGCCCGTTTCCGATCTCGCGGAGATATTCGATGCAAAGCGGCAGGCCGCTTCGAACGAAGGTCACCATGCCTGCGTCATACTAAAAGCCCCCGGAATCGAGGCTGCCTTGCTGGTCGACGAGCTTGTCTCGGTGGGTGAATACGTGGTCAAACCCCTCAATGATCGCGCCCGAGTGCCGCTGGCGCGTGCTGCCGTCATGCTGTCCGAAGGGCGGTTGGCGACACTCTTGAACGTCCAGCCCCTGTGTGCACAAGCCAGTCTTTCGAGCGTGCGGCTCGCGCCCGAGTTCGACCTTGCCTCGAGTGCACGCCCACGCGTCCTGGTGGTCGATGATTCGGTGACTACCCGGCAACTAGTACGCATCATCCTCGAATCGGCGAACTACATCGTCGAGTCCGAAGCCGACGGAGAGCAGGCCTGGCTCCGCTTGCGCGATGGGGAGCGCTTCGACGCCTTGATCACGGACATAGAAATGCCGGGCATGAGCGGGCTCGACCTCTTGACCAAGGTGCGCGCGTCGGCACGTTTGAAGGAACTACCGGTCATCTTGATCACGGCATTGGTGACCGACCAGGAGCGCAGGCGTGCGCTCGACTTGGGTGCGGACGCCTACGTGGTCAAGTCTCGGTTCGATCAACAGGCGCTCCTGGATTCGCTCGAGGAGCTCGTGGGATGATCCGCGTGGCTATCTTCAACGATTCTCAGACGCTCAGAGCGCGTCTGAGGGCTTGTTTGACGAGGAAAGAGGGGTTCGACGTCGTCTTGGAAGCGGAGAACGGCCGTGCTTCAGCCAGCCAGGTCGCGAAGGCGCGGGCACAGCTGGTCTTGATGGACGTGATCATGCCGGAGGTAGATGGCTATGCGGCGACTCGCGACATCATGAACGAGCACCCGGTGCCGATCATCATCGTCACGGCCGCGTTGAACCCGCGCGATAGTGCCGTCATCTTTCGAGCGCTGGCCGCCGGAGCTCTCTACGTGACGAGCCCACCCAAACCAGGCGAGCCATTGAAGCAAGCGGCCTTTCTGCAGCTGCTGCGCGCCACCGCCGGGGCCAAGCCGCAACGTTCTGCAAAGCCAATCCCCGAGCTACGGAGCACTTACCCGCACCCTCTACGGCAGGGGACCCTCTCGGTGATCGCGGTGGCAACCTCGGCCGGCGGACCCCAGGCACTCACCGAAATCCTCCAGCGTCTGCCCGCTTCCGTGTTGCCTCCGATGTTGATCGTCCAGCACCTCTCCGCAAACTTCGACCGGAGCTTTGCCGCGTGGCTCAGCTCCGAGACCGGCCACGAAGTTCAGGTTGCTAGGCACGGCGTACCCGCCGAGCAAGGCGCCATTTACATCGCCCCGAACGGGCTACATTTGCAGTGGGAGGCTGGCCACATTGCCCTATCACGACAAGCGCCAGTGGGGCGGTTTCGCCCGTCTGCCACGGTACTTTTCGAATCGGTGGCCGCAGCCGGCGCGCAAGCCCTCGGAATCGTGCTGTCCGGCATGGGTGACGATGGTGCCGCGGGCGCTAAAGTGCTGCACGATGCTGGCGGTCGCGTCATAGTACAAAGCCGGAACAGCGCAGCCATTTGGGGCATGCCAGGAGAAGTCGTGCGACGCGGCGTTTCCGACGCCGAGCTGTCCACGGCCGAAATAGCCGAAGCAATCCGATCGATGAGCGGGATACGGACATGAGAGTAGTCATCATCGAAGATAGTCGTACGCAGGCGGAGCGGCTGCGCTTACTGCTCGAATCCCAAGGATACGAAGTGGACGTCGCCGCCGACGGGCGAGAAGGGATGGCTGCCTGCCAGCGCGATCCCTTGCCGAAAGCGGTGATCAGCGATGTCGTGATGCCCACTATGGATGGATACGAGTTCGCTAGCCGGTTGAAGGCGGATTCGCGAACGGCAGGCGTTCCCCTCATGCTCATTACCACGCTCGACCGTCCAGAGGTGGTGTTCAGGGCCGTCGCGTCCGGCGCTGACAACTTCATAGGCAAGCCGTACACTGACGACAAGCTCTTGACCCGCCTGAGGCGAATGATCGACGGTGCCCAAGCCACCCCGACCGGCGTGCTGATTCACGACAGAAACGGAGCCGTACACGTCGAGGCCAGCCCGAGGCGACTGGCCGCTTTGCTGCACTCGGCGCTCGAAGACGCCACGGACCGGGCAGAGCAGCTCGAGCGCCATCGGAGTCAGCTGGAACAAGCCAATCACCAGCACCAAGCGCTGATGCGCCTGGTAGCGCACGAGCTGCGCACGCCGCTGAGTACCCTCAGCGTGCGCGCCAAGCTGGAAACCTTGGCGAGCGGGAGCAACAACGATCCTCAAAGCCTAGCCAACGTCGTGGCGCGAAACGTCAGCCGCATGGTGCGCATCATCGACGACTTGGTCGATGCAAACAACATCGATCTCGGCACCTTGACGGCCGACAGGCAAACCATAGACATCATCGAGGTGGCCCGAAGCGCCGTGGACGAGGCGCGCCTCATGGCCCCGCAGCATCGAGTCTCCCTACAAGCGCCCGCTCGCCTGGAAGTGCATGGCGATGCACGCCGGCTGGAACAAGTCATCGTGAACTTCCTCACCAATGCCATCAAGTACTCGCCCAAAGGCTCGAGTATCGGCGTATCCGTCGAAACCGCTGCAGGCGAAGCCAAAATAGCGGTCAGCGACCACGGGATCGGGCTATCCGAATCGGATCAGGCGCGGGTCTTCGAACGGTACTTCCGTGCCGAGCCCGGGCAGCAGCAAGCCGAAGGCATGGGGCTCGGTCTGCATGTCTGCAAGCACATCGTCGAGCTGCACGGCGGGCGTATCGGTGTTCAGAGCGAGCTCGGGCAAGGGAGCACCTTTTGGTTCTCCCTGCCTGCCGCCTAGCACAGCTCTCAGCTCTCAGCTCTCGGCTCTCGGCCTTCAGGTCTTGAGTTCAACGATTGCATGGAGCGCAAACTGGGCGAGCACTTCGTGCTGCCTCAGCTCACGTCAAACACTCGCCGACTTCGTTCCGAGCTGATGGCTGAAGCCTGATGGCTGATGGCCGCTCACTCGTGCGAAGTCCGGCCAGACTTGGTCAAGAGTCAACCGCAACGGGCTTAAAGCCTGACGCGCCGCCTCACATCGCGATCGAGCCTGCTGGATTGCCCTGGTGAGGCAATCCGGCCAGCTCCCGCACAAGCGACTCTGGGCAAAACTCGACGTGGCACAAGGCTTGCTCCCTTCGCCTGCAAGTCATTGTTTCCAACCAGGAGATTTTCAATGCTACGTTGGGCACTCATTTTCTTTATCGTTGCGCTTGTCGCAGCTCTCTTCGGCTTCGGAGGCATTGCCGGCGCGGCTGCTGGAATCGCTGAGATTCTGTTCTTTGCATTCCTGATCATTGCCGTAATTGCACTCATCGCCGGCCTCGCTGGTGGGCGCGGCACCAGAAGCCTCTTGTAACGTCGACGAGCGTTCGCTGCGGTCGGGGACGTCTGCCGCGTCATCCAAGGCGTCGGAACGGTCCCCGACCCCAGCGAAAGT
>CBFGRJ010000464.1:0-5617 GCA_965651135.1 uncultured Myxococcales bacterium | reverse complement strand
CCAGCCAGCTCCCAACGGGAGCTTTGATAAGGACAAGGGGCAAAGATGAAGCTCGTTTCCAACACGTTCGTTCTCGTCGTCAGTACTATCGGCGTCGCCGCCGCCGCCCAGCAGCTCGTCGCCTGCTCGAACGGCAAGTTTTCGGGCTGCTCCGCCACCCGCACCTGCCCGGGTCCCGGCACGGGGGGCAGCGCGGGCGAGGCTGGCAGCGGCGGAAGCAACAGCAGCAACAGCCTCGGCAGCGGCAACGACTCCACGACCGGCTCAGGAGGCAACCCCAGCAGCACCGCCACTGACGGCGGCAGCGGGGGCGACAGCAACGCCAGCTTGAGCAACAGCGACGGCAGCAGCGGCGCAGCGGGCGACAACGGGACTGGCGGCAGCGGTAGCGGCGAAACGGGTGGGCCCCCTCCTTGTGAAGCAGACGACGACTGCAAGGACGGAGACTTCTGCAACGGGGTCGAGCAATGCCTCGAGGGAACGTGCCAGCAAGGGCCCCACCCATGTGTCAATCCAGATCCCGAGTTTTGTACCATCGAGTGCGACGAACTAGCCGATTCCTGCACCGTGCTACTCAACGGAACAGAAGCAAGCGGAAGCGCCTGCCAGGACGAGTGCGCGACACACAACGACAATTGCGATCCCAATGCCATCTGCATCAACGAAGCCGCAGGATTTCGTTGCGAGTGTCCAGAAGGTTGGATTGGAGACGGCCTCACGTGCCGGGCTGGAGTGAGATCGCTAACCAACGACGGCGCAGCGCACTGCGCGATCAAGTACGACGGAACGATCTGGTGTTGGGGGTTTGTCGAACCCGGGCCATTCCCAGAACCAACTACCACCCCCACCTTAGTCAGTAGCGATGCTCCCTGGGAATGGCTGTCCTGGTCACAGACACGCTGCGGTATACTCGAGGGAAGTCTCTATTGCTGGGGCGGCAATAGCTCGGGTCAGCTGGGTTTGGGTGATACCGGAGGCCAACCCGTTGAGACTCCTACCAAGGTTGGTACAGCGACCGATTGGCAGCGCGTTTCAGTCGCGGGCTCGAGCACCTGCGCCATCAGGGACAGTGCTTTGTACTGCTGGGGCTACACACAGGGGCACATCGAAAACGATGGCTATGAGCAATTTTATGCAACGCCTCAACGTCGGTCGGAATCGACCGGTTGGGAGGCTGTTGAATTGGGCGGAATCTGGACATGCGGAATTCGACTTGGGGAGGCGTACTGCTGGGGCTCCGCCTTCACGGCAACGCTCGGCGACGGGTTAACCGAACAAAGCGTAGCGCCAATAAGGGTTAGCTCGCTTGGCGGCTTCACTGAGATCTCCGCTGGAGGAAACGGACATGCGTGTGCCATTCGTCGGGGAGAGCTGTACTGTTGGGGGGATAACTTCGCCGGCAAGTTGGGGGATGGCACAACGGGTCCCAGGACTACTCCGCTCAGAATCGGCGCCGCAGCCGATTGGGAAACAGTCTCCGCTGGGCAACAGTACACGTGCGGCATTCGATCCGGAAAAGCGTACTGTTGGGGGAGCAATACCTCTGCCCAGCTGGGCGACGGAACCAAGGACGAACGACGTAGCCCAACGCCCGTTCTGACGAACTTGACGTGGCAAGCCATCGACGCCGGCTCGGCTACAACGTGTGGGATCTCAAACTACGAGGTCTATTGCTGGGGCGGCGGTAGCGGCGGACAGCTGGGTAACGGGAGCTTGGAGGAGAGCCCCACTCCCGTTAAGGTCGTGTTCCCTGAATGAAGCTAGCTTGTCCGGCCGCGAGCAACCTTCATCGGTGCGGGATGTTTCCGCTCATCTCCAGCAAGGTGATGAGACCCACCGTCGTCGGGTAATAGGTCCGGTTGAAGCGTCGATCTCGCAAGATGTCTAGCACGGTGCGGAACGCGCGGTGATAAACAGTCTGGTTAACCTTCATCGCGCCAACACCAACAGGCCCTATGAACGACGCCTGCATCTCGACCGACTCGGCGTGCGGCTCACCATCGGAGGACCGATACCCGGAGCGCATCAGATCGATTCGCTCAGCGGTATGCTTGGACACGAAATGGCCGATTAGTCTGTTCAAGTAAGCATCGGCCTCGGGTCGACTGTTCAAGCAAGCATCCACTCCGATTCGCCACGGGACGCGGGCGGCGTCGTAAGCGTAGTGGTTGCACTGGGCGTCACAAAGCACGCTCGTAACCTGGGCTGTCTGTTGGCCATTGAGTGAGTCGCCGCTGGTTGGATTACACCAGTCAGGAACAAGCCCGATGGCACCTCCACCTCCCTGCAGGAACTTGCTTTCACAATTTTGCAGAATCGTGTAGCCGCTGCTGAGAATAGTCGAGCCCCAGCTGCCGCCATAATGGCTGTAGTAGGCGGGCGTGAAGTAGGACGGGTTATAGACGTCCTGGCTACCCCAGTTGCTCCCGGGATTGATGCGATTACCCGCAACATCAGCATCGGTCATCCCGGCGATCATGGTCGTTGCGCGGCTGGCATAGTCCCCGCCCCATTGGTCCGCAGCCAGGAGCAAGGCATAAGCCATGTCCGCGTCGCCATCCGTCGCTGACCCCGTTCCGTCGTCCGTCCAACGCATGAGCCTGCCCCCAGCTTCGGTCAGCCGCGAAGAAACGTACCCCCACATCTTGTCGAACGCTTCCTTGTCGCCGAACGACGCAGCCAGGAGCATTCCGTAGCCCATACCCTCGGAGATGACACGGTCGTCCTCAGGTGAGAAAACACCGCCATCCGACCCTAGGAACTGTGTCTTCCAATCCGCATAGTACTCGCTGAGCGCGGTGTTGAAGGCGGCGACGTTGGGGACGAGCGTGCAGGAGCCAGGGGCCTTGTTCTGGGGGAACGGCTTGGCAGCGCCGTTGGTGCTTTGGAAGTTGTTGGTGGGGCACTCGTCGTTGGTGAATTCGATGTCGTCGACCCAGAAGTCGAAGGCGGTATTGATGTCGTAGAGGCCGCCGGTCGGGTCGGTTTCGACGTCTTTATTTGGGTCGATGGCTTTGTTGAAGAGGAACTGCACCTTCAGGATGTTGGACGAGATGGTGCTGCGCTGCGCGTTCGAGAGCGAGCTCGGCAGAAACTGCGGGTAGAGATCGCGGTCGAAGCAAAAGTGGTAGGTCTTCCATTCAGTGGTCGCCTCGAGTGGACCCTCCAGGAATCGGCCCGGGTGGTTGTAGCAATCGTTTTCTGCGGCGTTTTCGTCGCAAGTGCCGCCCGAGCCCGTGCCTTCGCTCGCTGGGATCGCGATGTTGAAACGTACGGGGGTCAGCGTGCCCGTGCCTTTCTTCGCCTTGAAGCGAATGCCGCTCCACTGGCTCGCGTCATAAACGGTGGGGGCCATGGGGTCGCCGGCGAGGCTGAACCCGATGCCCACGTAGCTCATGAACCCGGAACCGCTCGCGTGCAGGGCTTGCGAGCCGCATTCCGCATCGCTCGCGCTTTCGACCGCGACAGTGATGGTGCCGGCGTCATCGCCGAACCCTTCCCAGAGCCCGCTGTACTGGCCGGAGTCGCCGGTGACCTCGAGGGCGGCGGTGGGGTCGCCTTCGAAGTCCGAGATCATGGAGCTATTGGCGTTGGAACACTCGCTGACTTGGCAGGTGCCTGCAGGCACGCATTCGGTGCCGCACACTTGCTGTCCGTCTGGGCACTGGCACGCACCGGCTACGCACCCGGTGGCGGTAGCGGGGCACGCCCTACCGCAGCCGCCGCAGTGGGCTACGCTGCTCATTGTATCGACACAAGTGCCTCCGCACGAGGTTTCGCCCCCGGGACATTCGCAGACGCCGCCGGTGCAGGACAGGCCCGCTGCGCAGGGCATGTTGCAGCCCCCGCAATGGTCGACGTCGGTCATTGTGTTGACGCACGAGCCGCCGCAGTTGTCTAGGCCTTCGGCGCAGCTGTCGGAACACATGCCGAGCGAGCAGACCTGAGCGCCGCAGGCCACGCCACAGCCGCCGCAGTTGTTCACGTTCGACTGGGTGTCGACGCACATGCCGCTGCAATCCATGCGGCCCGCCTGGCACACGCACATGCCGCCCTGACAAGTCGCGCCCGTGCCGCACGCCATATTGCAGCCGCCGCAGTGGGCGGCGTTCGTCTGCACGTCCACACAAGTGCCGCCGCAATCCTGCTGCCCGGCGGCGCACGAGCACACACCGCCGTTGCAGGTCTGACCCGTGAGGCAAGCGTTGAAGCACGCGCCGCAATGCGTGGGGCTCGACTGGGTGTTGGCACACGCGCCGCCGCAATCGACCTGGGGAGCGACGCACATGACGCCGCCCGTGGTGCTGGTGCTGGTGGTCGGTGTACCGGTGGTGGGCGTGCCGGCGGTGGTCGACGTGCCGCCCGCGGTGGTCGTGCCAGGGGTGGGTGGCTTCGAGTCGCTCGAGCAACCCCAAACGACAATAAAGATAAGCGATGCCAGGGCCAACAGGGTCGTGCTGTGCTTCATCCGAAGTTCCTCTGCCAGATCTGTATTCTTTTTGAAAGCAGCTTTGGTTTTGACAAGTCGCTTACGGGGCGCGAAGTGCACCACGTGCCACCGCCATCCATTATGGCCAGGCAACATAGCAGCGGGGTAAGCGCCGTTCCAACGGATGCGACCCGCTACACTTCTCATCTGGGGCTGTCCACCGTTCTTTAAAATTTCGACGCTTCGACTTGGGAGAATCAGCGGTTCGCGCTCCATGCGCGGTCGACGCGATTCGACACCAACCCGACCTCGGGGAGCCCTCGACTGCTCGTGGTGTACTGGCAATGGATTCGTGGCGCGGCGGCGGATGGCGCCCGTTCGAGGCCGCACCATATTGGTAAAGATACAAACCAAACATAGCGGATCATGCTATTTCTCAGCATGGCCATTAGGCCGATTGTTGCCATTCGACAGAGCGAGACCGAGCCATGTTTCCTACGATTTGCGGTTCTCCACGTGGTCATGACGCGCTGCCGTTGCCCGCGACATTTGGGTTCGTGCTCGCATGCTGTGCATGGCTAACGAGTGCTCCTGCTCGCGCTCGAGTCACCGAACCGAACGGTACTGTCGTGCCTGGGACACCCTCACACGACTCCGAAATGCCGCTCTCGACTTTTTTCGAGGCCGAGGGTGAAGCCATCGATGCCGTGACGACCGCGAGCATCGAACCGGGCACGTTCTCACCTCGCTGCGACTTCGAAGCGACGCTCGTGCTGAGCGAATCCCAAGCCGCTGCCGGGCTCGCCTGGTACAACGTGCCGGACGATCCCTTCGTCGCTCCCAGTGCCATTTACGAGCTTTTGGCGCCCACGACCGAAACGGGCACGGTCATTAGCAGCGCCGACATCATCACGAGCCCGGATTACGCGGGCGGATTGATCGGCTTCGCTCTGACCAAGTCGTTCGACAACGGCGCCACCATCCAAGCGATCTACTACTCGGAGTACCAGCGCAACCAGCTGTGCTCGGAGTGTGCCATGCCCGATCACTGGAAGATGATGCTGGTCTACGGCTCGACCCTTCACCCGAACACGTTCTACTTGGCCTTCGAGGATTGGCGCTGCGCTGCGAGCGGGGCCTGCGTCGAACCCGGATGCGAAGCAACGCTGTGTGAAACAGGCTCGCTCT
>CBFGRJ010000463.1:0-5626 GCA_965651135.1 uncultured Myxococcales bacterium | reverse complement strand
GCCGGGCCGTCTGCGGCGCTCGCGCCCGGCGAGCGCTTCACGGGCGCGGACTCGGCCGCGTGTGGTGCCGCGCCGCCGTGTGTTTCGGTCGTTTCCGAACCTGACCCCGTGCGGTTGACCTTCACCTTGGCGCGAATGTCGGGAGTGACTCCCTGGCGCGGCTTTTGACTCGGGACGAAGCGCACCTCGGTTTTGATCTCGAAGGTGAGCTTCGTCAGCGCGGCGATGAGCTCGTCCGCGAAATTGGTCTGCTCCAAGAAGTCTCTCAGTTCTTTGGCGAGCGCGCGGTACAGGCCATTTTTGCTCTCTTCCAGCTGGGCCAAGAGCAGGGCCAGCACCTCTTTCGGGAGCTTGAGCTCGCTGACACGCTGGCGCATGTCTTTGCCCTCGCTGAACTTGTCGATGCCCTCTACCAGGCGTTTGATCAGCTCCGGAAGCAGGCGCTCCAAGCGACCCCCCTCGCCTTCTTCGCGCGCGTGGGAACCCGATCTGTCGTGCACCGAGTTGTCGTACCGCGTGCCCACCACTGCGTCAAACCTCGCGTCCCGCGGTCAGCCCAAGGGCCGAGCCATGTCCGTGGCCCAACGAGAAGCTGGCTTGCGCTCCTCGGCTGCGGCTGGGTCGGAGCCGCCAAAGCTTCCGCAACCGGGGCCGCGATGCGCTACAAACCAGGAACACAGATGCTCAACGAATCATCCCCACGTTTTCGCGAGCGCCGGGCTCGGGCGCTGGCTGCGATCGGTAAGGGTCTATTGCTGGTGCCCGCCCAGCCGCTGGCGATTCGCAACAACGATGTCGAGCACCCTTACCGGCAGCATTCCGACTTCTGGTATCTCTCCGGTTTCGAGGAGCCGGAAAGCGTGCTGGTTCTGTCAGGGGTCAAAGAGCCGGCGTTCGCCCTCTTGGTTCGCGAACGCGACCCCGAGCGAGAGGTTTGGGATGGCCCGCGTGCCGGCGTCGAGGGCGCCAAAGAAATCTACGGTGCCGACGAGGCGTATCCGATTGCCAAGATCGCCGAAGTACTGCCCAAGCTTTTCGAGAACGTCGAGCACCTGTACTACCGGCTCGGTGTCGATCGAGCGTTCGACGACGTCGTGTTGAAGGCAATCGCAGCCGTGCGCGCGCGAGCGCGGCGCGGCCAGCGCTACCCGACTCACATCATCGATCCAGCGACGGTCTTGCACGACCTGCGCCTGCACAAGGAACCCGACGAAATAGCATTGATGAAAACTGCCGCGCGGATCACGTGCGAGGCTCATTCACTGGCGATGGCGGCATGCAAGCCAGGCATGCACGAATACGAGATCGAGGCGGTGCTGGCGGCCCATTTCTTGAAGAATGGCTCCAGCCGCGCGGCCTATTCTTCCATCGTCGGGTCGGGGCCGAACGCCACCGTCTTGCACTACCACGAAAACAACCGCGAGATGCTCGATGGCGAGCTGCTCTTGGTCGACGCGGGGTGCGAGTACGCCTACTACGCTTCCGACGTCACCAGGACCTTTCCGGTCAACGGTCGCTTCAGTGAAGCGCAGCGAGCGCTTTACGAAATCGTACTTGCTGCGCAAGAAGCCGCGATTGGAGCCACGCGTCCTCAGGCGACATTGGAAGATATCCATCGCGCGGCGCTCGCGGAAATTGCTCAGGGCTTGATTCGGCTCGGCATGCTTCGTGCGAGCTTCGACGAAGTCATGGAGAAAGAGCTGTACAAGCCCTTCTTCATGCACAAGACCAGCCACTTTTTGGGGATGGATGTTCACGACGTCGGGGCCTACTTCGTCGATGGCGCTCCGCGCCCTCTCGCACCGGGAATGGTCATTACGGTGGAGCCGGGCATCTACGTGAGCGAACGCGCGGACGTCGCCGAGGTCTACCGCGGTATCGGGATCCGCATCGAGGACGACGTCTTGGTGACACAACAAGGGTACGAAGTGCTGACGGCGGCGGCGCCCAAGACCGTTGCCGAGGTCGAGCACGCCTGCCAATAGAGGCGATCTTGCCCAGGGTCGTGTGCTTTCCGTTGTCGTTGGCGATTGTGGCGCTGGCCCCTTGGGGGTTGGCCGAGCCCCGTTTCCCCCAATCGACGGACAGCCCCGCTAGCGTCGACGAATTGGCCACTAGCCGCGCCGAGCAACGCATTCGGGACGCACGCTCGCGCGTCGAGGCGACGAACTACGTGCATTGGTTCGGGAGCTTGGCATTGGGGCGCGGCCTGCGCTTCAACAATCCGTATCGTCTCGAGCGCGTCTTGGGAGACGACGCCGAGTCGCTCTCACTGTCGGCTTTGTACGCTGACGTTTCGGCAGGCATGGCCCAGGGTGATCCGAGCGGGCTCCAGCACGGACTTGCCGTGCACCTATCCCTGGCCATCACGGGGATCCGGCAAGAGGTGCTCACGCCGTCCTACAGGCTCTTGTTCCGACCTCAATCGCGCTGGTCGTGGACCGGGCGGTTTGGGTTGCCCTTGGTGCTCGAGCCCGACGTGACCGCGGGCTTCGAGGCCGGGGCCGGCGCCGTGTTCCGTGTTCTGGCTGGGCTCGGCCTCTATGCGGAACTGATCGGCAGCATTTTCTACGGCGCGGCGACCTTGGATCACGATCGCACCACGATACCGATGCTTTCGTCGCAGCTGGGGCTTTGGCTCGATTACGAGGTGTTCGAATGAAGGCTGGTTGGCGTGCCTCGTTGCTGCGCGTTGGGGCGATCGTGGTCGCGATCTTGGGGTGTATGGCGCCTACCCCTGGTGACGTCGGTGGGTGCGGTCAGAAACGCCAGGAGTTGGACGAGGAAGTGTTCTTCGCTACGAAAAACGCGATCGAGTGCTCGCGTTGCCAAGAGTGTGAGCTCAGCACGATGCGCTGCAGCCAAGCTTGCGACAACGACACGGGTGGGCGTGAATTTCCAGAGGGCTGCTTGCCCTTGGTCCACGACGGGGAAGTCTGCCTGCGACGATTGCTCGATGTCGGCTGCGACACATTCCTCACCTATGTCGAAGACGGCACCTCCGTAGTTCCTACGGAGTGCAACTTTTGTCCGGAGGAGGCGCGATGACTCCTGCCAAGGTTGCGCTCAGCGCGGCGACGCTTGGCGCAGTGTTGCTCTCGGGTTGTGGCGTCTGGGGGCAGAGGTTGCTTGCACCGAGCCCCGACTACGAGCTCTACCGCCAAACCGAAGTTGCCCCGACCTTGGAAGAACGCCTGAGCGCGGCATGGCTCTATTTGAAGCAATACCCCAGCGGGGCCTTTCGCCGCGACGTCCACCGGTGGTTTCGCGAGATTGAGCCTCAGTATTTCTTGCAGGCGCGAGCCAGCCGTGCCCGCTTGAGGCGCTATTTGGAAGCATTGCCGGACGGACCACATGCTGCCGAAGCCAGGGCTCGAGTTACCGAGCTCGAGCGGGCCGAAAGCGCGCAGGCCCGTCGAGAAGAGCAGGTGCTCGAACGAGCGCGAAGCGTGACGGATCGCCTGGACGCAGCGGAAGACGCCCGCAATGCGTTCATGCGTGCCGTGGCCGATTGGGTGCGATGGCTGACCCAGATAGAAAGTTGGGGGCTGCCCACTCATGAGCTCGATCGCGAGCTCATCCACGCCTTTCGCGTCGTTCCTCCAGTCGCTACGTGCGGAACGACGCATTGCGTGAAACAGGTTTCGATGACCTATGCGATTCCAGCCGAGGGGCGGCTCGCAGAGCGCATTGCGATTTTCGACGTCATGCTCACACTGGACGCGGGAGCGGTAGTGCGCGCCGAGTTGAGCGGGCCCGACCTGTTCAGCAGGGTGGGCGAGGCGGCGCAAAGGGTTCCCGTAGCAGCGGACGACCCGCAGCGGCGTGCAGAGGCGATTGGAGCCGCACGCCAACTAGTGGAGGGCGTGCTAGAAGAGCGCTTTCCCGGAGCGCAGTGTGCTGGGGAGGCCGTGGCTCCCGTGATCCTCGAGCGCGCGTGTCATGGCGTGCGGGTACGGCTCATCGCGTCGTTGGATGTGGGCGGTGAAGATCGACTCGTCGTCGAGCCGACGGATCTCGGCCAAGAGTAAGCACTGAGCGCAAGCGCTCGAAGTCGACTATGGGAGGATTTTGGAACGCCCAAGGCGCCCATGCTAGCCTGCAAGTGGATGCCTAGTGAGTCGATGCCGTTCCTCGTGGAAGACTTCGGTCTAAAGCACGGAGGATTGAGCCATAACGCAATGGTCATCATCCCCAAGCAGCCGATGATTCTGGGGCGGGACCGCGTCAAGCAGCTGCGCGGTCCGTCCTCCCTCAACCGCGTGGATCGATGGCTTCTGGAGCAGGCAAGTCGCCGTCGCGGGCGAAATCGCGTGATCTTGTTTCGTGCCTGCAACCGTGAAGGCGAGCGCGTCTGGCAATTCGACCCCGGCCTGAGCGATGCGGAGCTCGAAGAGGCGGGTTATCTGTTGACCTGCGCGCTGCTCCCGTTCCACCGCAGATTGTTGCACTCGGGCGTCGTGCTGATGGTGCACACCGATTGGGGACTCAGGGAGTGTTATGCCATGCGCCACGGCGTCCGTCGCCTCGGAGAAGAGCTGAAAAGCAGCACGGCTCACGCTGAATCCGAGGTGCGGCAGGTGGATAGTTGGCTGCTTGGGAACATGCTGCTGCACGTGGCGCTGTCGTTCAACCACGTGGCGCAGAAGCTCTTGCCCCTGCATTTGAGCATGCTCGAGCGGCGCTGGTCTCAGCTACAGCCGCTCTTGGCCCAACTCCCTGCGCACGCCGTGGATTGATTGGTTCGGTCTTGCCTCAAGCGCGCAAGCGAAGCGCAGCAGGTGCGATTCGAGCAGTGAGCGGCAGGCGACCGGGCGTTTCTCCGTCTAGATCGATCAACACCTGGTCTTGTTTTCGGAGCGGAGCTGCTTCTACCACGCTGCCCTTGGCCAATGCGACACCAGGCCGTCCCACGTGACTGCCTCGATAAATGTAGCGTGCCAGCGCGATGCCTTGCGCGCGGGTGAGATCGCACATGGCTACCACATCGAACGAACCGTCGGCGGGGTCGGCTTCTGGTGCAACGTGCATTCCGCCCCCGAAGTAGCGCCCGTTGCAGATTGCCACGTTGTAAATGGGCGCTTGCAAGGCGTGCTGACCATCGATGCGAAGACTGACGGGCACGTTTCGGTACACGAGAGTGGCCCGCAAAGCCCCGAGAAGAAATGCTGCGCGCCCGCCGAGCCATTTGGGTCCGTCGTTGACCAGGCGATCCGTCAAACCGCTCACGCCAAAGCTCATGATGTTGATGAAGGCCCAGGTTTCGAGGTCATTCGTCGGCCCCGTGAGCTGCACGACACCCAGGTCGATCGGGCGCGGCTCGGCGGCGTACAACCTCGCGACAGCCCGGTGGACGTCGTCGGGTAGGTCGAACGTCTTTCGGAAATCTCCACCGGTCCCAGCCGGGATCAAAGCCAGATCCGGTCCGGCCATGGGCGTTCCCGCCGGGTCGAGGTAACTTTGCACGATTTCGTTCAAGGTGCCGTCTCCGCCGACCGAGGCAATTGTATCGAACCCCTTGTCGGCTGCGGCTCTTGCCAGGTGGGTCGCATGGCGGGGCCCCTCGGTCAGCGCCACTTCGTAGGCAATGCCATGGGCGGCCAGGGCCTTTTCAATCTGGGGGAGC
>CBFGRJ010000462.1:0-5639 GCA_965651135.1 uncultured Myxococcales bacterium | reverse complement strand
GGGGATCAAGAGCTTGTCACTTCCGCCAGAGGGCGGTGCACCGCATGATTGTGAACCCGAAGAACCACCACCCGATGGGTCCGTGATCATTTCAGGATCGACGAGGATGGTCCCGCTGGTGTTGCGGAAGTCGAGCGCTGCCCGGCTCACGGAGTTGCCGTAGCCGAAGGCGTACAGCCGGTTCACGAAGTTGGCGGTGCTCTTCCCGCAGGAGGAGCTGGAGCCACCACCCGAGCTGCTGGGGGGACTGCTGCTCTGGTTGATCACGATCTTGTCGGCGAAGAAGCCATCTTCGCGGGCAAACAGGTGAACGTTGTGCGAGCCGGCGCTGTTGACCTGGATGTCACCCGCAACCCAGCCGTAAGAACCGTTCTCGGGGAAGTCCAAGACCTGGCCGTTGGTGTAGTTGTCGATGCCCACGTAGGCCGAGTCGTTGCCGGCGTTGTAGCCCATGCCGAGGACCCAAACCTTGTAGGTACCCGAGCTGGGGAAGTTGACGTTGTAGACCACGCTCGGTGAGGTGCCGCTGACGTTGCTGGTCCAGGCCCAGTTCCA
The DNA here is from genome assembly GCA_965651135.1 of uncultured Myxococcales bacterium. GTDB lineage: Bacteria > Myxococcota_A > Polyangia > Polyangiales > Polyangiaceae > JAICQQ01. The sequence continues at coordinate 5,084 of CBFGRJ010000462.1, read as the reverse complement.
GTCGGGACCGATGGTCATGCTGCCACCGCTAACGGTCCAGTTGTGATTGCTGTTGTTGCGGTTGATATAGCTGTACTGCTCGGCCTCGAGCGCGACTTGGAAGCCGCCGCCACTACCGCTGCCGCCAGCCCAATTGACGGCAAACTCATGGTGATCGCCGCAGACATTGCCCAAATCTTTCGTGCCTACGTGCGTGAGCGTGTGAGCTGCCGGAAGCGCGCAGGGGTCATTTTGATTCAGACTGAACTCGATGCTTTTCTGCTGGTCGAAGTGAGCGATCATCTTCGAGCGGAAGTTGTCGGCGTTGAAGTAGTAGGGGTCTACGCCGGGGTTGATGGCCGGATCTTGCAGGGCGAGGATCATTTCGGTCTTGGCGCAGCCGCTCGTGTTGCACACGTTTTGGCCGGTGCTGTTGAGCACGATGGCGTCCCTGCCCCAGCCGTATTTGTTCGACTGTTTGGTGAGATACTTGGTGGCATTGAGCTCACCGAACTCCGTGGCCATGGCTACAGCGAGCTCGGCGTAAAGCGAGGTCAGGCCCTCGTCCGAGCACACATTTTGCTCCACGCTGCCAACGTCCATGACATCGCCGGATTCAGCCATGCAGCCTTGGGTGGCTGCGAAGCCCAGGCCGACGGTCAATGCTATCGAGATTCGTTTCATAACTCCCTTTGCTCCTTGTTCCTGTGTGTTTCGCGGAAACTTGATTCAGTGGTTTGCAGGTTCTGTTCCATGCCCCGCTTGGGCGCTTGGGGTGCATGTAGGCAATGTCAGAATCCCGAATTTATCGGCATTTCGCGGTGTAAAACGCTGGGTGAGGGGGCGGCGCTCGATGTGCGACGCGCTCGGAGACAGTACGAAAACAAGCTGCGCACCGTTGCACAACTTGACTTGCACAACTTGTGCTTTGCGCAACTTGCGCAGGCTGTGCAGCTCGCGCCGGACCGGTACACGCACTTATCAGTCACCATTGCATACATGTGAGTATGAGGTCTGCCTTGCCTGCTCGAATCACACACTGCCCACCGGTGAAAGCTCGCATGCCGCTGCACGCATTGCGCTTCTTCGATCCGATTCGATCCTGAATCGAAAACTTCGCGCACGCTGCGTTGCTCATTCGTGATTGCACGTGCTTCGCGTTCACGAACCCTACGCGCTTCGTGGTTGAAGTCGACCGATGGGGGCATCCCGTCAGTGACAGAATAGCTAGGCGTTCTCGAAGTTTTGGCAAGCCAACGCAACGGGTTGCGTTCGAGCAAAGCGAAGCGAAAACAGGGCTAAATCTAGGCTAGATCTGGGCTAGATCTGGGCTAACCAAGCTGAGCTCGAGCTGGGTTGTGCCAAGCGAACGCCTTGGGACAACAAGAGAAAACGCTAAGAAACGACTAAGGGGCAGACCAAGCGTATTGGGCGCTTGAACAAATCTTACAGATCATCGGCAGCGCACATCGATGCCTGGCTTTCACACCAAGGCTCACATGCTGCACACGTTCGTGGAAGCGAGTGTGATTTATCGGTTGCGCCCGAGCGGCGTTTTGAGTGACAGTGATAGGGTCGCCTTTGCGGCAGGAAGGCTTTCGAGACGTCATGATTCGATCAAGGTTCGTGGGCATGTTGGCAGTGGTGGCCAGCGCGAGTTGGCTTTCAGCTTGTTCAGGGGCCGCTGGCGATTCGCCAGAGCAGGCCGCGGAGGGCAAACAAGCCATTTTGGGGGGTAGTCCCGCGGTTGGGGAGAAATACGCGGCTGTGGGCGCTTTGGTAGAGGGTCTCGAGTATCCGGGTTACGGTGTGATTCCTTTCAATGCGTTTTGCTCGGCGACCTTGGTAGGGCCTCGAGCGATCGTGACCGCGAGACACTGCACTCCGTTCATCGACGCGCCGACCTATCCTGAGCTCAGTGTTTACTTTGCGATTGGTGACAATGCGTACTTCGCTGAGCAGTACATCCCGGTGACGAGCTACGAGGCGGCGCCTCCCTCACGCAAAAAGAATGGCGGCCTCCTGCTCGACGGTGGACGCGACGTCGCTGTGGCGCAGCTCGCTAGTGAGCCCGAAGGTGTGGTGCCTGCGAAGCTCGGACGGTTTCAGAAACACATGTTGGGCCGTAAGTTCGAGATCGCCGGTTTCGGTATCAACGACGACCTAGACGATGGCGCGCGCTACGCCGGGACGGTCAAGGCCAGACAGATGCACGGCCTGTGGTATCCCGCGTTGTTCCACCACAATCGCTGGGCCTACTGGAACTGGTATTGGACGGATGCGGTCACCGACCCGACTTGGCAGGAGGGGCGCCAATGGTGGCGAACGTATCGGCTCGAGGCAGGCTACGAGCTTTTGGCCGGCGGTCGCAAAGGAGAAGCTCTGGGTTGCTTTGGTGACTCCGGCGGTCCTTTGATGCGCGGCGACAGCGCCCACACGCTGACCGTTTACGGCGTCGGCTTTGCCAGCGAAGCCTCCCAGTCGAAGGTCTGCGATCTGGGTAGCGCCTACCTCGTGTTCCATAAAAAGGACATCTGGAGCTTCTTGCAGCGCGCCCTGCACTGAGGCACTTATCCCCTACCTGTCTCCTACCCGGGCACACGTGTACCCACATTCTATGCGAGTTCCTTCAATAGGCTATTGCCAGGCTGGGCTAGCGCTGTCCTAATGCGCTTTCATGGTCTGGTATCGTGTGGAACGAGGGTCCCGCTGCAAGCTCTGCGCCTAGAGCTCACCGTGGCGGCTTTGGTGTGCGCCGCACGCTGCGCACACTTTCGTGGTGACAGCGCCTTGTTTCATGCGAATCTGACCGTCATTGGTTCGGAGGATCTTATCACGCCCGCTTCCTAGGCGGCGGGCATCACGAAGGGCAATAGTAATGAAGAATTGGACTTGGTTATTTCTTGCGGCGTCAGGCTGTCTTGCTTTCGCATGCGGAGGCGACGATGATGACGATGATCGAGGGAAAGGGAAAACGACGACGACTGACGGCTCGGGCGGCAGTGGCGGCTCGAGCACTTCGACGTCGACCGGCACGGGAGGCAATGGGACCTCGACCGGGAGCGGCGGGACCACCACGACGGGAACAGGTGGCAGCGGCGGTAGCGGAACCGGCGGCGCCACCAGCGTTGGCGGCAGCGCAGGTGCGGCAGGCGACACGAGCGACGCTGGCGGCATGGCGGGCATGGCGGGCGCCGACGGCAGCGGTGGTAGCGGCACCGGCGGCACAGGAACCGGTGGTACCGGGGGCAGCGGAACCGGAGGTACCGGAGGTGGGGCAACCCTCGAGGAAGCCTGCGCCGCGTCATGCGCTGCCCAGGCGGAGGTCGAGTGCTTTGATTCTGTTTACTGCCCTGTCCTCTGCGAGACTTTGGGCTCGGACTCTCCGGAATGCGAGCCCGAGTGGATCGCGTATCAGGAGTGCTATGCAGAGCTCGAGACCAGTGACTTCGAGTGCGTCTATGGCATGCCTTACAGTGATATCTGCTCTCCCGAAGAAACGGAGCATTCCGACTGCTTAGCCGCACTCCCTGAGTAAAGCGGGAGCGCGGAAACGCGCACCGTCCACGTCAATCACGTGATGGACCCATCATGTGATGCCGACACGGTGCTCAGCAGCAAACCACACGGGTGCGAGCGGCCCTATCCGGCTCGCGCCCGTGCGCTCGGGGGCAGGTGCGCATCCGTTGACGTCGCGCTAGGCCATGCTAGGAAGGCGGCGGCTCGCGATTTCTTCGATTGGCCGCATTGCATTGTCGACGTTGCGGCGGAATACTCTAGTTGTTTCGTCATGCACGCGCGCCTCGCACCATCGGTTTCACGCGGAGTCACCTTGGCATGACCAAGAATATCGGCTCCTCGACGCGCAAGTTGTTCCGCCTCAGGCACGGTCACCGCACCCTGTTGTTCGGTGCCGGCACGGTCACGCTGGGGCGCCGCAGCACTTGCGACTACGTCTTGACGGATAGCCAGGTGTCTCGTGAACACGCCCGCATCGTCGTGGGAGACCAAACCTTTGCTATCGAAGATCTGGGTAGCGCCAACGGGGTAACCGTGAATGGGCGACCCATTAGTGGCCTCAAGCGGCTGAATACGGGCGACGTCTTTCAGGTGGGGTCACAAGTGTTCGAGGTGCTCCCGCCCACCGAGGGGGAGCTCAACGACGACCGTGGCGAGCAAACCGTGATCGCTCGCCGAGCCGTAACGACCGATCTGCCATCGGCGCCTCGCGAAGAATCCTGGTCCGAGCGTCCCACGGGTATCGTGAACGCCGAACCCACTCCAGGTAAGAGCCGCCGCTGAAGTAGGGCTTGGGGCCGAAATTAGCGTGTCAACATACGCTCGGGTGTACGCTCGGGTCCGCGGCACGGTAGTGGTACCGCAAGAGGGCGCGGAGGGCGCAGAAGATGGGATTGAACTTGAGAAGCTTCAGATTGCCGGCTGGTGAACGGGGTTTTCGAGTACCCCTCGGCGAGCACTGCGACCTCAGCGGTGAGTCCTCCAGTTTCAGTGCGGGTGTTGGGGGGCGCTGTCCAACGCTTGCTAGCTGCCAGAAAATATAGCGGATCGCTGCTCGAGCACCCGCGGGTTGCACGGACAAAAATTGGGCGGTGGCTGGTTACCAGCGTTCGCTGGTGCGCTTGCGAGGGCGCGGCATGCCGAAGGCATCGAGTCGATTGATCAGCGTGCGGCGCGAGATGCCCAGCAGTTTGGCCGCGCGAGTCTGATTGCCGCCGCATTGGTCCAGGGCTTCGGTGATCCTGTCGCGTTCGGCTTGCTCGTCCAAGGGACCAGCTGGGCCACCGGGGCCAGCAGGGCTGCCCGCGCCTGCGCTGTGGTTGGTTGATGAAGGCGGGTTTTTGGCAGCGGGTGATTCGTCAGCGGTGGGGGAGCGCCGGCTGTAGTTGGCGAGCATTTCGGCAGGGTTGGCCAGCACATCGGTGACTTCGTTTTCTGGGAAAAGGTCGTCGTCGAAGTGAGTCACCTGCGGCAGGTGTTCGGGCAGAATCGGGCCGCCGGCGCTGAGGAACGGCGCCCGCTCCATGGCGTTTTTCAGCTCGCGCACGTTGCCTGGCCACGGGTAGCCGGCGATCGCCTCGCGCGCG
>CBFGRJ010000461.1:0-5639 GCA_965651135.1 uncultured Myxococcales bacterium | reverse complement strand
CTCAACAACGGCGAAGCGCCCTTCACGGCGTTACACAAAAAGTCGGACAGCCTCCCGGGCTGAGTTGTGCCGGGCTCTGCCTGCACCTTTCGAGTGCTGTGGATTTGCAGGTATCTCAAGCTCACCCCGACGGTCCATGAGTCACTCACCCAAACATCGTAACCGCCGTGCACACCAATGCTCCAACCGCGCGAAGGGCCCCCTGCCTCCTCCTCGAGTCCGATACGGCCAATCCCGCCGATCGCGCCCGCGTATATCTCGCCGTGGGAATCAAGAAAGACATCAACGATAGGCCCCAGCGTTCCCATCCAGAGGCGCCCCTGGTCGAGCGCCTCGTACAGCGTAACGCGACCGGGATCTCTCTTGATTGCCGGCGCAGGCACTTCCATCACAACGAGCCCTCCCCCCAATACCAGCCAACCACCGATCGTGCCCCCCGCCACCCCATCGAACACCCAGCCAACACCTTCGTACTCGACGCTCCAGTCGTTCTCGGGAACATTGCTCACTGGTCACTTTGCCTCGACCGACGCCAAGTCCAAGGGCGAGCGTAGAAGCCGTTGCTTGCCTCCGGGGTGGTCGAAGGCCTGGCCGCGCCGGTCATGCCCAAAGTCATCATTCCTATGAAGGCGAGCGCTGCTGCCCACGCTGACCGGCAGGCAGAGTTCCTCGACCGGCGGCTGACCATGTCGCTCGACCGAGGCATTTTGGTGCTTCCTCGAATTCCAAAGTCACGGTAGTCGACTTGATTCGTCCAGTCCGGGGGTTCCCCAGCAGACGGGAGTCATCGCGAAGTGAGCGGTGTCGATGCGCAAATCACCTTAGTGCAAGGCAAACCAGTATCTCTTTGGGATACCCTCGACGTCTTCGATACACCATCGTTTGTCGACACCTCGCAGAACTGACCAAGTGGCGATGGCCGCCATATCACCTACGGCCACATCAGCCCTCGGACAGTCGATCTCTACTACTATGTGGTTCGCATCTACTCGGACACCATGAACGGAAGGCATGTTCTCAGGCCGGGAGCCAGGTTCGCCATATGCTTCGGAAATCGATTTGCACGCACCCTCCCGTAGCTCGTTGATGACCCTGGCGAACACTGGTTCTTCGTCCGCCGCATCCCGAAGCCGGAGTACCCATTTGCGTCGGAACCTACCCGGAGCGTCATCCGATGGCTCCGGGACCGGGTACGCATACCCGGTTAGCGCGCTCATGTATTCGTCGATACTGATCGGAGTGGACACAATTGATTCTCCTAGAATGAGCCACCAATTGTGCGGAACGTAGCACTGCTGTTTAATGCATCGAATGCTTCAGGCAAGAAAACAGTCTGATTCGGGAAGCCTGGTAGGCCCGGTGAGATGAAAACGAAGACAGGACCGCTGGCGTTGTCGACGGGCAAAACACTGCCTGGCTCGATCCGGAGCCCTCCGGTGAAATAGTAATAGGAACCGCCCGCGCTCCCCGTGAGCTCGAGGCGTGAGTTCGCCTGAACGCTCACGTGCCCATAACTTCCCGGGTCCAGTGAGTAGTTTGAACCGTTCTGAATGATCGAAGGCTCGGACGCGAACTGTTCTGGAAACTGGTAGGGGATCAATACGGGCCACTCGTCGCGGCTCTTGCGGTGATTGCGGCGCAGCACGACGCGCTGAGGATTTTCCGGATCCAGCTCGCGGCGTGTTTCCGTTCTGCCGAACACATACGCGCCGGCGTAGAACGGATGGTGCAACGTCGAAAGGATCGCGCGGTAGGTCACCGGCGCCCATACGGTTGGCTGTCGCCGTGCCGCGAGGCGCCGAACTGGAAACGGCAATCCCTGTTCGAACCACCAGGCGAACACGTGGCGTCCGGTCCCCAGCTCATCGAACTTCTCGAACACTCGTCGGGTCGCGTCGGCGACCGCCATACGGTGCACCGAACTGTCCCGCTCGAGCTCGCTCACCTGGCCACGGATCCCCAGCACCATCCGGTCGGGGCCACAGGTCGGGTCGTAGATGCCATGCTCGTCGGCGATCAAGGTCTCTGTCCAGCGGCACAAGTGGATCAGGTGCTGCCAGTCGGTGTCGTTTCGCGACAGTCGCGACACCCCCAAGCTCATCACGATCCCGACTTGCCGCTGCGCCACGGCCGCCATCAAGCGTCCGAATCCTGCGCGCGCGCCCGGTGTGGCGCCGCTCTTGCCCTGGTCCTCGTCGATGATGACGACCTGCGCCTCGCTCCAGCCAAGCATGCGCGCCTGTTCCGCGAAACCGTACTGCCGCCGCTGGCTCTCGCGGTTGCGTCGCACCTGCTCGAGGGACGATTGTCGGACGTACACGAACGCGGCGCGGGCCGTGTGCTCCAGCCGAATCTTGGATTGTTCGAAACTATGTTTGCTCATGGTCTTTTCCTGTTCTGGGGATCTCGGGGCGCTCCCTGCGATCCGGGTCGTTCGATCGGTCTTGAGCGACGCGCGCAATCAAGCGGGCGTACTCCTCAATCACCGCGCATCGTGCGCGCTCTGGCAACCGCGGCCAGATCGCGACGAGCCGCTCTCCGCGCAGATCGAGAGATACTTGCTTCGACATGTCGACCTCCTTACTGAGCCGGCATGCCACTGTCGCCGCACCGGCTTCAACCGGCAGACCGCCGCCGCAGCGCTTCGAGCAGCTCGAGCAACTCGCGAATGGCCACGACGCTGCTCTTCATCCTGATCATCCTCAAACGCCGCGACTCGACCTAGCTGCCAGTTTCGTACCCGCACGACCGATAGCGATAGACGGTCTTTTTTTGCCGATCTGGCGCGGACGTACCAGTGGTCGCATAGTGGACGGTGGGAGCTCACTACTGGGCTCTGCGAGGTCGTATGCAAAACGAGAACAGCAGCACCAGGAATGCTCACCTTCGCATGTCACTGCGCCTGCGCCACGCGCTGGGACTCGTCGGGGTCGGTGTGGTGTCGCTCGGCTCTGGACCGTGTGGGCCGTGCATTGCGGACGCCTACACCACGTGCCACACGCTCCGAGCCCTGGAAGCAGCGCGGGCCCAGTACATCGAGACGGGTTGCCATGACGGTGTCGCCGGCCAAGCGGGTGCCTCACAAGGGTCGAGCGGCTCGGAACACGCAGCAGGCGCGGCGGGGTCATCCATCTGCGACCAATGGAGCTACCAGAGGGTCCGCGCCTGGGACCCGGCCACTGGTTGTCCGGAATGGTCGGTGGTGTCCGATCTCGACTATGCGCACCGTAGGGCTACCGGGAACGGCCTCCCCCAAGCCAAGCAGGACGACACCGAGCCCACCTGCTGCCAAGACTATCCCGCGCACTGCCCTGGCGGTAGGCCCTTCGTCGTCGAAGGCCGGGCGCGCCTGCCAGCGCTAGTGGTCGAACCGCTCGCCGCGGAAACGAGCGCGCTGTCCGCTGCGCTGGCGCAGAGCTGGGCAGAGGACGGGCTGGCTGAGTATGCCTCGATAGCTTCTTTCGCCCGATTGACGCTGCAGTTGATGGCCTTCGGAGCTCCGGCGGAGTTGATCGAAGCGTCGCAGCAGGCGTCGCTCGACGAACACCGTCATGCGCAGCTTTGCTTCGCGGAGGCCGCGCGCCATGCTGGTCGGCGTGCCGAGCCCGGTCCGCTCGACATGGGTCGAGCTTGCGACACCCCCGACTTCGAGAGCTTCATGTTCCTGAATCTCGTCGAAGGTTGTGTCGGCGAGACACTCGCCGCGCTGCGCGTGGCCGAACAAGCACGCCGCGCGGAGTCCCCGGCGCTGGCGCGAACTTTGACCGAGATCAGTGAAGACGAGGCTCGACACGCAGAACTAGCCTTCGCCATCTTGCGCTTCGGCCTGACGCTGGACCGTCGCTCTACACTCGCGGCTCTGCGGCGAGTGCTCGAGCTGCGCTTCGACGACGAAGTCGCAGACGGGCAGGACCTCGCCGACGCCTCCTGGGAGGCGCACGGCCGTCTCAGCATGAAGACTCGGCGGCAGGTCGATGAAGACGGGTGGACCCAGGTGCTTGCCCCGTTGTTTCAGGCGCTCTTGCCTGACGAATCGTGCCGAGCGGTAGAGTCCCAGCGAGATTCCGCGCGGGCGTGACAGACGCGCGGGCGCGCCATCTCGAAGCGTGCGGGCCCACGATTCAGCTACCGTGGGCCGCGTCGCGGCCGTCTTGTACACCGGTCGGTTCCACAATTTCTCCGCATTCTCTCCCGCGCCTTTCAATCTCGACGCCCGAGCATCGCCACACCGCGCATTCAACCTAGCTCAATGGATCGAATCGTCGCGTGGATCTCCGGCCTTTGGCACTCCCGACTGTTGCGCCTGCTGGTGGTGGGCGTGCTGGCCAGCCTCTTGCTCATCCCCGTCGCTGCCATCGACGGCCTCATCCGCGAGCGCACGACCCAGCGCGACGTTGCTCACAACGAGGTGACCGCGACCTGGGGCGGCCCGCAACACATCGCGGGGCCGGTGCTCATCGTCCCCTACGAACGTGTCAGCCAGGTCACCCAAAAGGACGGTCAGGTCCAGGAACTCAGGCGCAGCTACCGACTGCGAGTGTTGCCCGAACGGCTGGCGATCGACGCGAAGGTCCAGACCGAGCTCCGACGCCGCGGCATGTACCAGATCACCTTGTTCACCGCCGCGACCAAGTTCAGCGGCTCGTTCGTCCGGCCCGACCTCTCGGCGCTCGGGCTCGCGGCGAGCGACGTGCACTGGGATCGCGCCGAGCTCGTGGTCGAGCTCGGTGAGCCCCGTGCGCTGCGCCGACAAGTCGACCTGAACTGGGGAGGACAGGTGCGTTCGTTCGAACCCGGCGCGGGCGATCAGCGCGGCGTGCCTGGAGCGACGCGCGGCATCCACGCACCGGTTCAGGTGCCTGCAGGAGTGACACGCTTCTCGTTCGAACTCGCGCACGCGGGCAGTCGCGAGCTCCGCTTCGCCCCCGTCGGGAAGAGCAACCAGGTCAACGTTCAGGCGGACTGGCCGCACCCGAGCTTTCAGGGGCAGTGGTTGCCGCGCACGAGTAACATCACGAGTCGAAGCTTCCAGGCGAGTTGGGCGGTGCCCCACCTGGGACGCAACTACCCGCAGCTGAGCCACGACGAGTCGGCGCCGTTCCCCACGCTCATGGACGCCACACTCGGCGTCGATCTCATCTCCCCCGTCGATACCTACAAGATTAGCGCACGCAGCGTGAAATACGCGGGGCTCGTGCTGTTACTCACGTTCCTAGTGGTCTGGGTGCTCGAAGTGCTCGGTAGCTTCCGGCTCCATTCGATCCAGTACTTGCTCACTGGCGCCGGGGTATGCGTGTTCTTCTTGCTCCAGCTCTCGCTGGCGGAGCACTTCGGGTTTCTCCCGGCACATGCGATAGCGAGCGTTGCGGTCGTCGCACTCTCCACCGCTTACGGCTTCGTAGCACTAGGAAACTGGAAGCGGGCGCTCGTCCTCGGCGGCGTCCTCAGCTCCGTTTACGCCTATCTCTTCATCCTGTTCCAACTCGAAAGCTTCGCGCTCTTGATCGGTGCCTGCGCCGTCTTCGCGGCCCTGGCCGCCGTCATGTACTTCACGCGACGCGTGCAATGGTGAGCTCGTCGTTCAACCGAGCGTCGCATCCAGGAACATCATCATCGCGAAGCCGCCGAGCAAGCTGAAG
>CBFGRJ010000460.1:0-5652 GCA_965651135.1 uncultured Myxococcales bacterium | reverse complement strand
TGGCGTTTCATCCGATGCAGGTCGGGCGCAGCCCGGTGAGAACTAATTTACCATGCGCCACCGATTACCCCCGAGGAGGCGAGCGGCTTCCCGCCCCTGATCCTGATACTGGTCCTGATCCCTGGTCCTGATCCCGATCCTGATCCCTGGTCCTGATCACAAACCCAGACCCGGCGGCAGCTGGCCGGGCGGGGCGTAGTAGTAGGCGCCGCAGGTTGTCGAGGCGGTGCAGGCGGCGCCTAGGGCTACGATGAGGGCCACGTTGGCGATGATGGCCACCACCTTGTAGCCTGCGTTGGTTTCTTCGTGATCGGGTAAGCGCCTGGCTGTGATGCACGCGGCGATTGGTGGCACCTCGTCGGGCGAGCAGGCGACGCCTTGGGTGGCCTCGAAGGCAGGGCACAAGGTGAGGCAGCCCAGGTAGGCATCGGGGGTGGTGTGATCTTGGCAGGCGCCGTAGCAGCGGAAGGCTTCTCCGGAGTCGACCGGGTTGTCCCGGAGCAGCAGGCGGTAGCGAGCCACGTTAGGGTCGTACTGCGAGGCTTTAGCCGTGCTCTGCGGCCCACCGCACGCGAACGTGAGGATCAAGAGTGGGGTCAGTGCGATCCAGAGCTGGCGCTTCATGAGGGTGATCTCGGCCGAGTGTTTGCGTCGCCTCGCAGTCTAGCATGACCCGGCCCGCGAGATCCGCGTACTCGAACGCCCCAGGGATCACAAGACGTGTTGCAGGGCTTCGACCTCGTCCAAGATTTCGATTCCTCGCAGCGTTCTGGGGAGCCTATGCGCTGCGGCACCGCCAACGATCATGCGCACCTCTTTCGGTAGCTGACTGCGCAGCTCCGTGAGCACTGCGTGCAGTCCGGGCTGGCTGATCACTACAGACGCCAACACCAGCTCTGCTCCCGACGTACGCACCGCGCTGACCACGTCCTGAACAGGTAGATTGGGGCCCAAATAGACAACCCTCCATCCGCGGCTGGCAGCCATCAACGCGGCGGCGAGGGCACCAAATTCGTGAAGCTCCCCGCTCGGAGTCGTAGATACCACCACTTTGGCCCCTACGTCGGGCGCATACAGACGCATCAATGCCCCCAACTGCGTCCGGAGCACCGCCGAGGCTCCGTGCTCCTGGGCAATACTGAATTCACCTCTTGCCCAGCGCTGGCCCACCCCTCGCATTAGTGGCAGCAGCACTTCGGCTACGAAAGCGGTGGGTTCGAAGGCCACGCAGGCTCGGCTCAAGCATCGTTCGGCGTCGAGCAGGTCCATGCGCCCGACACAAGTCAGAAACTGGTCCAGCACGCGATGCGCCAGCAGCGAGGTCTCGCCCAGGTTGGGTCCGGGAGGACGAACCGCCATGAGCTCATCGAGCTCTTTCTCGCGCAGCTGCGCCACTCGACCGATGCTGTGGCCCAAGTCGCTGAGCCTTTTGAGCGTGCGCAAGCGAGCAATGTCGCTGTCGGAGTAGAGCCGGTCGCCTCCCTCTGATCGCGCAGGGGCTACGGCCTTGTACCGGCGTTCCCAAATCCTGAGCTGATGCGTCGAGATCCCCGTCAGACGCGAGACGATCCCGATCCGGTACCTAGGGTTTGTGTTCTCGGCTTTGCTGGACATTGTCTCCACCGCTCGCGATGGCGACGGGGCGCCGTCCCGTCAGAGGTGAGCGAGCGTTTCGGCCACCCCCACATATCCGCCGAAAAACCAAGCCCACCACCCAACCATCATGCTGCCGTGCCCGAGTAGAATGCCGACATGGCTCCACATTTCTACGCGGTCGGACTGCTGGCGAACATAGCGACGCCAATGAAAGGCTTCGTCGACGAGGCTGTATACGAACGACAAGACGGTGAGCACCATCGCAGGAATCCATAAGGAATTGCGGTGAGTATAGGCTGCGCACAACAGGACGCAGCTCGAGATCCCGAAGAATATAGTGATGGTGTGCACCAAGCCCTCGGCGCCGGCGATGTCCAACTTGTAGATGGTTCGGTGCCCAATCGTATCGATCGAAATGCTCACCGCGAACACCAGGGCCCCGAGGGGCACCCAAAATGCAGCTGCAGGAAAGCTCACGCCATGCACATGACCAACCAGCAAGAAACCCCCGGTCGCAAGCACCAGCCCGAGCATCAAGCCTACCCAGGAGAGATAGGCCGCCCAATCCCTCCTGGAAAACTCGTGTATCCTGCCAATATACAGGCGCAGCTCAGATGGGAAGGACATCGACTGGATACCTCAGAGCGGGCAATGATCCAACATGGCAGCCGGAGGTGGCGCGGCGCGGCAAGGAGACCAGGATGCGAACGCTGCCCTGCACCAGTAGCCAAAGCTTGAACGCGAGTGGCACGTAGGCTCGCTCTCGTGTCACGTCCGCGCTGTTGGTTCGGATCACGTGACCAATGCGACTGTACACCAACCGAGCTACCAACACCGCCCACCTGCTTCTGGGGTTTAGGTAGCAAAGCCCTCGGTCAGCCGACTCGTAGAAGCGATCGGCGGCGGTGAGGACTCGCTCTACTGCCTTTGCAAACTCCTGCTTGCAAGAGGCAGGGAAACTGCCAGAGACGCGAGCCATGGGCAGCGTACCGCCGAGCAGCGATCGTGGTAGATACAGGCGATGTCTGGACCAATCTTCCACGACATCGCGGCAGATATTGGTCAGTTGCATCGCAATGCCCAAATGCACGGCATGCCGCAAGGCCTGCGGATGACTCACTCTCATCACATGGCACATCATCAAGCCCACGGTGCCGGCCACTCGATAACAGTACAAGTAGAGCTCGTCGAGCGTCTCGTACATGTTGCTCTCGATGTCCATGCGCATCCCGGCCAAGAGCTCGCGGGGATACTGCTGAGGGATCTGACAAAGTTCCACCACGCTGCGAAAGCTCTCGAGCAGCGGGTCGCTCTGAGGGATTCCCGCGTAGATCTGGTCCAATTCGCGCTCGAGGCGGCATAGGGCAGTTGCCCCCTCTGCTGGAGCCACCTCGTCAACGGCGTCGTCGGCCCGGCGGCACCAGGCGTAGACGACGGCTGCCGCATCGCGGGACTCCGGTGGCAAGAGCCGCTGCGCCAGCGAAAAGCTCCTACTGTGCCGGCGTATCGTGCGCTGACACTCCCTCAATCCGGCGTTCATACGGCCAGTCTCGACTTCCGCTCCTCGAGCAAAATGTTCACCGTTGCCTTGGCTGAATTGATCACACCCGGAAGCCCCGCCCCGGGATGTGTCCCGGCCCCAACGATGTAAAGGCCGGGTATCTTCGAGTCCCGATTGTGCGGGCGAAACCAGGCGCTCTGAGTGAGCTTGGGAGCCACCGAAAAGGCTGACCCTTGATAGGCGAACAGCTGGTCGCGAAACGTCTCGGGCGTCATGAAGCGACGGGTCACTACGTGACGGCGCAGGTTCGGAAGGTACCGCTCCAAGTAGGCAAGGACGCGATCGGCGTAGGCGTCGCCCACTTTACCCCAGTCGACGCTTGCCTTGCCCAAATGAGGCACGGGGCTCAAAACGTAGAATGCCCCACACCCGGGCGGCGCCAGGGAGTCATCGGTCACGCTAGGAGCATGCAGATAAAGGCTGAAATCACGCGGAAGCGCCGGCCCGTCGAAGATCTCGCGCAAGTGCTCCCTGTAGCGTGGACCAAACACGACGCTGTGGTGCGCTAGATTGTCGTAGACCCGGTCCGTACCGAAATACAACACGAACAGCGACATGGACCACTCCAGGCGTTCCAGTCTTCGCTGCATGGACCGTGCGGCTGGGTGATTTCGATACAGCTTGGCGTACGTATGGTGAAGGTCCGCGTTGGATACCACTCTGTCGAACCACTCGGGTTCTGCATCACTGGATTCGACCCGATGCATCAGCCGCCCATGTCGCGACTCGAGCTCGATGCCGAGCACTCGTGAATTCAGGCGCAGAGTGCCGCCCAGCTCTTCGAACAAGTGCACGAGGGCCCGGACCAGTGCCCCCGTGCCCCCGCGCGGAAAAAAGACGCCCCATTTGCGCTCGAGGTAGTGAATCAGCGTATAGATGGCGCTGGTATCGAAGGGATTACCTCCCACCAAGAGCGAATGAAAGCTGAGGGCTTGACGCACGTGTTCGTCCTTTACGAAACACGCCACCGTGTCGTACACGGAGCGGTCTGCACGCAAACGCGCCAGGTCGGGCGCCACCTTCACCATGTCGAAGAACCGGAGAAATGGCGTAGCCGCCAGCTCGTCGTAACCTTTCTCGAACACCTTGCGAGTGTATTCGACGAAGCGCTGGTAGCCGTCGGCATCCGCCTCGCTTCGCGTCCTGATTTGCGCCAGCATCGACTCGCCATTTCCGTCATAGTCGAAACGATCACCGTCTTCCCAAAGCAGTCTGTAAAAGGGAAAGACTGGCAAGAGCTCGACATAGTCGTTCAACTGCCGCCCGGCGAGCTCGAACAACTCGCTAATACAAAGCGGTGCCGTGATCACGGTGGGACCAGCATCGAAGGTGAATCCATTTTCGTGATACACGTATGCCCGCCCCCCCGGCTTGTCTCGCGCCTCGACCAGCACGGTTTCCACGCCTGCCGCCTGCAGCCGAATCGCTGCGGCCAGGCCGCCGAATCCGCTGCCAATCACCAGAACGCGCTCGTTCACTTCAGTCATAGCTCCTCATCAGGGTGGCGAGCTCACGCTGAAGCAGCGGCACGCGGTGCGCACCCGGCAGGTCCGGAGGCAACGAACGCAAGGCTTGCACCAGGTGCTTCCAGACGCGTCGCTTGCCAGCCTTACCCAGTGACTGGCGTAGTTCGCGCGCCAAGAGCTCAGGGTGCAAGTCGCGCTCCTCGACTTCGCGGCACTTTTGTTGCAGCCGCAGGTACTGCATTTCGGAAAGGTCGCGTGCCAGCCAGGCCCAAGGCCAGGTCGGGCGCCCGAAAACCAAGTCTTCGTGACCTTTGTGGCGCCGGCGCTCGCTCACGAGACCGCCCAAGTCATCCAGCATTTGGAGACCGACACCGAGGCTTTCGCCGAACCGCTGGAACGCAATCGCTACTTGATAGGGCGCTCCCGATGCCACCGCGGGGATCACGGCCGCAAGACCCATCAACGCTCCCGTCTTCAGACGCGTGGTCGTTTCAACGAGTGCCGGCACCTCCCGCTGCGGAAGTCGGCTCATGCGCAGCGTCAAGTCGAGCGCTTGTCCCTCGTGGCAACGAGCCAGCGTCCGGCTGAGCCATCGATACAGGCTGAGTTCGACATGTGGCCCAAGCTCCAGCTTCTCGAGCAATGAATAGGCCCAGAAGTACAGCCAATTGCCGGCGTTCAGCGCGACCGGAACACCATAGGTCACATGCAGCGCCGGTCGACCCCGTCGACTACAGGACTCGTCTTGGATGTCGTCCACTATCAGAGAGCCTGCGTGCAGCGCCTCGACGATCCCGCCCAAGGCCTCGGGAACCGGCCCTTGACCGCCGGCGAGGTCCCAGCAGAGCTCCACCAACCGATAGCGAAACTCCTTGCCCGGCCTAGACAAGAAATCGCGTAGCGGCCCGTACAGTGCGCTCTGCAAGTGCACGTGGTTCACTTCGGTTGAAGACTCCGCACGGCCGGGCGGACTTGCCTTCGCGACACGGTCGTCGGTGAGCAGTTCTAGGAGGAGAGGCTGATCGTCGA